>JBDUEM010000051.1:0-33540 GCA_040002435.1 Bryobacteraceae bacterium | reverse complement strand
CCTGCCGATGAAGATCGCCGAGAAGAACTTCCTGGCAGTCTTCATCTTGGCGTGAATGTGAGAACGATTGGGTCGTCGGCAACCTCATTGCGGGCGATCCGAAATACAGCGACGCGAAGGGAAATAATACTTGCCCAGCAGGGGAGCTTCCCATGAATTAGCGCGTCGGCGAGTGTTGTTTGCGCTGCTAACCAGGTTGCCCGTTGAATTAACAGGTAAGCAGATGGTCAGCCCGCAGAAAGATGTGAGCTCTTCTTATTACCCGATGCGCAGCGCTGTTGATGGATCAACCCGCGCCGCGCGCCGCGCCGGAACATAACTGGCGGCCAGCGCCACCAGAATCAGCAGAAAGGTGATGCCGCCGAAGGTCAAAGAGTCCGTCGGGCTGACGCCAAACAGAAGCCCCTGTAACAGACGGGTCAGGGCCACCGCTCCGGCGATTCCCAATACGGCGCCGGCTATCGTAAGGCCCAGCGCCTGCTCCAGCACCAGCTTCAGAATGTCGCTCTCCTTCGCTCCGAGCGCGCGCCGGATGCCCAGTTCCTTGGTCCGCTGCGCGACTGAATAAGCAATTACGCCGTAGATCCCCACCACTGCGAGCAGCAGACCGATTCCGGCGAATACCGCCAGCAGAATCATGATGGTCTGTCGCTGGCCTTCTGATGCCTCTACAACTTGCTCCATACTCTTGACATTGGTCACCGCCTGATCGCGATCGATCGCCGTCACCTGGCTTCGAATCGCATACGCATATCGCAAGGGATCGCCCGTGGTTCGTACCGCGAACATGGCGGGCAGCGGCTGCGTCTGGCTGCGCGGACGATAGATGCCCAGTGTGGCTTCGTCGGCCAGTCCGCCCTGCCTCACATCGGCCACGACACCCACAATCTGCAGCGGCTCAGGATTCGCGCCCGCCAGCAGATGATGTCCCACCGGATCCTCACCCTTTGGATAAGCAGGCCAGAAGCGGCGCGCCAGGCTTTCATTGATGATCGCCACGAAGGGTGTGTCACTCTTGTCGCGCGCTTCAAAGTCACGACCTCTCCGCGTGGGGATCGCGAGGGTGCGGAAATAGCCCGGCGTGACCGCCTGCAGCGTGGCAATGGGCCGCTCGTTCAACTGCAACAATGGCGATCCCACCAGATGAACGGGCGTTCCAGCATAGCCCGTCATGGGAAGGGTCAGGGTGACGGCCGCGCCGCGAACCCCGGGAACCGATTCCACCCGGCGGACCAAGTCTTCAAAGAACGCTGTTTGTTTTTGCGTCGTGTCGTAGCGCGTCAGTGGCAGACCGATTTGCATGGTTAGCAGACTGGCCGTTTGAAAGCCCGGATCCACCTGACGCAAACGGGCGAGACTTTCTATCAAGAGCGCCGCTCCGATCAGCAGAATGATCGACAGCGCCACCTGTCCCACCACCAAGGCGCCGCGCGGATTCAACCACAAACGCATTCTTTTCGGCCATGTGGTTTGCACGGCGCCCTTCATCACACCAGCCAGTTCGGGTCTGGACGCAGCAAGCGCCGGCGCAAGGCCGAATAGCAAGCTGGTGAAAACGGATAGCCCTGCTGCAAAGGCCAGGACCATACCATTCAATTGAATCTCTTCCATTCTGGGCAGGTCCAGGCCAGGCAATCCTGCCACCGCCCGCAGGCTCCAATCGGCCAGCAGTAATCCCAGACCGCCGCCGGCGATCGCCAGCAGCAGACTCTCGGTGAGCAATTGCGCAATGATCCGCCCGCGCCCTGCTCCCAGTGCCGCGCGGATGGCAAACTCCCGCGACCGCGAACTCGCGCGCGCCAGAAGCAGGCCGGCCACATTGGCGCAGGCAATCAACAGCAGGAAACCCACGGCGCCAAACAACATCCAGAGCATCGAGCGAATATCGCGCACCAGGTAATCCTTCATCGGCGTCACCTGCCCGGCTTCATTCGGGCGGCCATCCAACATTCCGGGATTCGCCTGCGCATACTGCCGGTGGATCACCGCGAGCTCGGCGGTGGCGGCTTGCGGGCTGACGTCAGGCTTCAACCGTGCGAAGGCGTTCAAGATGGGACTATGCATCCGGAGCCGTTCGGGGAAGGCCGCCGCCTGCAAGGGTCTCCAGACATCCACGTCCGAGAATGGAAAGGAAAAGCCCGCCGGCAGCACGCCAACGATGGTATAACTGGCCGAAGCCAGCCGCGCGTTCGTGCCTACAACTCGCGGATCGCCGCCGAACCGGCGGTGCCATAACTCCGAACTGATCATCGCCACCTGCGCCCCCTGGTTTTCCTCGCCCGGCAGAAAGCTGCGGCCAAGCAACGGCGAGAGGCCTAATATGCTTAGAAAGTTCGGCGTAACTCTGGCGCCCTTCAGCGGCTCCGGGCCATCGGCCGCGGACAGAGTGATGTTTTCATTCGACGCAAGAAAGGCCCCTGTCCCGGTAAAAGATTGAGCCTGCCGTATCGCCTCGAACTTCGTGAAGGTGATGCCGCGCGAGACGCGTACCAGCCTGTCCGGGTCCCGATAGGCGAGCGGTTTCAAAAGTACGGCATTCACAACGGTGAAAATCGTGGTGTTCGCGCCGATGCCGAGCGATAGCGTCAGCACAGCGGCGAGGGCGAATGCGGGATTCTTCCGCATCGTCCGCAAGGCGTACAGAGCGTCGCGCCACATATTCTCTAGCCAGCCAACAGCGTTCTCATGCGCCAAGCGTCACCCCCGTTTTCATAGTATCCGCGAACCGTTCTGCTGCGAACAAAGCCGAACCGCCGGTAGAAGCGAATCGCCGGTTCGTTGTTAATCCTGACCATCAGGTGCCAGGAATATACGCGCCTCCGCTTCAAAACCGATGCCGTATGTTTCATCAACGCTGCACCGACGCCGAGGGTACGGAAATCGGGATCGACCGCAATCGACACCAGCTCCGCCCGCTCCTTCGACGCGCAGGTGATGGCATACCCCGCGATTCTGCGTCCATACTTGACGATCAAGAACAGGTCCGGGCACTTCTGGAAGTACCCCAGCAGCAGCGATTCATCCCACGATTCAGAGGCAAAACAGAGCTTCTCAATTTGAAGTATCCGCGGAAGATCGCTCTTCCGGAACAGACGGATTGTGATCTGCCTAGGCAAGAATCACGAACTGGTGCGGTGCTAAATCGAGATGCACAAACGTCGCGCCGTTGGCCGCTTTCTGTACCAGAGGCCCCACACCGCCCGGATACAGCAGCTTCCTGACCTTCCCTGGAATCGGTGTGAGATCCAGTTCGGCCACAGTGGTTGGCATGTGCGTCCTCCTTGACCAAAGGTTGAATCAGAACTCGACTTTCTCAATCATCGAATTCAACTCGCTCTCGAGTGAGGCCTTCTTCTGCGTCAACTCGTTCTGGCGGTCCCGCAACGTGGCGAGTTGGGATTCCTGCGCGGCCAGCGTACGCGCATATTTTTGCACCTGCTCCTGCTGCCCGCTTACCTGGTTCAGGTTGGAGATATTTTGCCGTACTCTTTCCTGATCTTTAAACAGGTTATCAATCTCGGTGCTGGTCCGGCGTAATGCGGCGTCCGTGTCGGCGATGCTCTGCTTGGTCCGTGCGATCTGCTCCAGTTGGTTCCGCGCGGCCGCGCTCAAAACCTTATTTTGTGCAAACTCGATCAAGGCCTGCGAATTGAAGTTGGTAATCAAGATGGAGTTCTCCAATTCCCGCTCTTCCACCACCGGGAATTTTTCCGTGGCGCCAGCCGCCAGCTTCACCTCGAAGCGGTAGGCACTCGACGTGGTCTCCACCGGTTTCTGATTCAGCACTTTGTAGCCGTACCGCACCGGATGTTGGATGATCAGCGTCTTGGGCTTCTTATCCACGTTCACCGCCGTATACGTTCGTGTTTCCCGCGCGGCCTGGCGAGTGGTGATCACTCCGCGGCGGGCGTGGATTTCGCGGATAGCTTCGGTACTGGAATCGAAGGCAGTCGTGATGCGCGTTCCGAGATCCACCGCGTAACTGATCAGCCGCTTATCGCCGGCCTTCACTGTTTCCACAAGCGCTTCGCCGCCATACGCATTCGCGTCGAAGACGGTGATCGGACCGCCGTCCAACGTCTCCCCTGTGGAGTTGGTCAACTCGGCCGCATTCATCGGGTGCTGCATGCTGGTGTCGGAATAGATTAAAAGCTTGCGGGCACCGATCTTCGTCTGCAGGAATGGCAGCATGGCGGATTCCGACTTCTTCACTGTGACCGGGCCGGCGAAGCGATATTCGAAGAGATCGCCCAGTTCACGCCCGGTTGCTGTGCTGGCGATGGAACTGTCGTAGGAAAGGCGAACATCCTTCTCGGCAAGTTGCTCCTGTGCCGGACCTGCAGCCGCCATCGGAGCGGCCAGCATCCGTTTCCGGACGTCAACTGCTGGAGGGGCCGGTGCGTTCGCGGTCTTCGCCATCTGCATCGCACCCTCATAAACCTGGGGCCCGACGGCTCGCTCTTCAGCCAGCTCTGCTGTCGGCCGCTGTATATACTTTGGCTCATACAGTTTGCTGATAAACGAAACCGGCCGCCCCGAAACCAGAGACAACCGTACCTTGTCCCAATCCTCGCCGGTTGTATTGTCCACAATCGCCCAGCCTTCCAGTGTCGGCTCCCCGGTCTCTTTGAACAACAGCCGGTAGCTCGACTTCCAAACCGGCGTCGGAATCATGTAGCTGGTCGAAAGTTGGCGCGTGCCGGCATCCACCGAATCGATATAGACGCTGCGCTTCTCCTGCGACCGCGAAGCCGCCACCACTCGAAGGTAGTCGCGCAACTGCGCCTGCAGCGCGGCATCGGTGAATTGGACGCTTGTCGCCGCCGATAGATCCAGAGTGCGAAGCTCCCCGGAATCCAGCAACAGCACCAACTGTTCCCGCTCCGGGCGCTTGTCGTCGCCAGCCACTACGCGGGCACTGACAATGGTCCCGGTCAGCGTATCGGCCCCGAACTTCAGGGTGATCCGGGCGCCCTTCAACTGATTCAGAAACCCGCTGAGCGAGGAGTTCTCGGCCGCCACCCTAAACGGGAATTCGCCAAGCTTCACATCCAGGGGTTCGCTCGAATCGTAGCGCAGCCCAGTCACTTTCCCGCCATTCTTATCCTGTATGGTGAGCGATTTCAGCACGTCGTTCATTTCCGAAGACTTGAATTCCAGCTTCGCCGCTTCCCCGGGCTTTAACTCCCCGGCCCGCTCAAAATATCCCACTCCATGTTTATAGAGAATTACAGTTCGCACCGGGAGTTCCGCCGCGGACAAACCAACCGTGGATACTAACAATAACGGGTAGAAGATTTTCATAAATCGGGATCGGGACACGCCTCCTTATGGCGGCAGCTTACCTCACTATATGCCACCAGTCGAGCCGTCCTTTCACCCCCAAACACCCGAGAATGGCTTAGTTTCGCACTCACAGGCCCTAGATTGCTTGACATACCCTGTCACACAGGTCAGACTGAATTCATTGTGGGCCGGCTGATTCCGCGCCTTGGAAATCAATGAAACGGAAGGATATTTTGCTGGCTCCCCGAACCGCTTTCAAAGCGTTTGTCATTTGTATTGTTGTCTCTGCGTCTTGCTTTGCTCAGTTTGAAGGCGGCGGCGGACCGTCCATTCTGAGCCGCGGCGGCGCCAAACCCGGCCAGGCAGGAGGCAAACCCGTTGGCTTCAACTTTTATGCCGGACTCAGCGGCAACTACAGCAATGGCTCCATTCCTATCGATACCGGAAATGGGTCTTTGGACAAACAGGTCCTCTACGGAGGGTCGGTAAGCGGTGGGCTTACTGGAACCCATGCCTGGAGGAATAGCTCCATCGGCGTCGATTACCGCGGAGATTACCGCCGCTACAGCCGCCATAGCTATGCCGACGGAAGCGAGCAGGCGATCGATCTCCAATACACGCTGCAGACAAGCCGCCGCCTTCTCTTTAATTTCACCTTGGCGGGTGGAACCACCACCAACGCGAACGGCGGTTTTATCGCCCCAACCGCCACGCTGGACCCTAACCTGATCGGCATCCCGACCAGCAACATTTTCGATAACCGGTTATATTACGCGCAAACCACGGTAGGCGTCACCTACCGTCAGAACGCGCGGCTCAGTGTGAGCCTCAGCGGCGACGGGTTTACGGTTCACCGTACTTCCAAGTCATTGGTCGGCGTGAACGGCTACCGGGCCACCGCCCAGGTCAACTACCGTTGGTCCCGGCGCGACCAGATCGGGATCGGCTACAACTTTACGCACTTTTCCTTCCCGCGCGCCTTCGGCGCCTCCGATTTACACGGCATTAGCGGGAGTTACGGCCGCAGGCTGGCGCCAGGGATCGATCTGGCGGTAGGAGGAGGGATTTTCCGGATTGAAACCTTGGGCGCCTCCCAGGTGACGCTCAGCCCGGAAGTGGCGGCAATTCTCGGCCAGACCACTGGATATCAGGCCATTTATCGCATAAATTACGTACCTCAGTATTCGGCCTCGCTTACCTACGCACGGAAGCGGTCTAGCCTTACTGCCTCGGCCGGCGCGGGCGTAACCCCGGGAAATGGCGTTTATTTGACTTCCCGATCGTTGAACGCAGGGCTTGGGTATAGCTACTCAGGCATTCGCAAGGTGACGCTTAGCCTGAGTACAGGCGTCAGCCAATATTCCAGTGTCTTTCAGACCCTGGAGCATTACCGGAATTATTACGCAGGGGTCTCGACCGCATACGCTCTTACCCGGCACCTGAGCACTTCGATGCAGCTGGACGCCCGCACATATACCCTAAATAACAAGACTCGCGCTGGGTACTCTATGTCGCTCGGAATATATTGGTCGCCGACAGAGATTCCGATTCCGAGTTGGTAGGCACTGGTAAAACAAATGAGTGAAAATGCAGGGGCAAAGCTCCTTATAGTAGACGACGAGGCGGCACTCCTCAAACTGATGGAAACGTTCCTGGGCCGGATGGGGTACCAGGTTGCTTCCCTCGCCAGCGCCAACGCCGCGCTGACAAGGTTCGAGGCCGGCCCTGAAGAATTCCGCTTGGTGGTCGCCGACCTGACCATGCCGGAGATGTCCGGAGACAAGATGGCCTTGCGGATGGTGGAACTAAATCCCAACATTCGCGTGCTGTTATGCAGTGGCTATCCCTTCGATGTGCGTTCTTTGCCGGAACCGGTCCGCAGCCAGTTCTCCGTACTGCAGAAGCCCTTTATTCCCAAGATGCTGACGGGCGCAGTGGAGGAACTGTTGAACCGTCCGATTACTGCAGCGTAGATTCCACGGCCCATTGCAACTGATCGGCGAAGTTTTCTCCCGAATCTGACCATAGCCGTTTATTCTCCACATTGAGCGTCCGGTCCAGCTCCGCTGCCAGATGCAGCAGGCTGCGAATGTTCGACTGCGCCATGAAGGCGCTGTTTGGAAATTCGGTCTGCGGTAGAAAGTTCACGTCCAATCCCAAGTCGATCCGCAAGTGATCGGCATCCTCACCCTCGAACCGCGGGCCAAAACAGGAGAGGACCACGCGCGCCGGTTTCACCTCCCATTCTTTGTCATACTGCCAAAGGTCCCACTTCGCTTCCAGTTGAACAGCGCAGTCGCCGTTCGTGAATTCTTTTGCCGAAGCCAGCGCGGCATCAATGTCCACCGGATCGGGCAGTGCCAGTTCCAGCAGCGGAGGTTCGTCCCAGGAGACGGCGCTTACCCGTAGAACGGAGCCGCTGGAATCGAGCCGCGAGAAGGGAAACACGCGCAACATTTTTTCGAAATGCCGCAGCATATTGTTCTCGGTATAGCCCCGCAGGCGGTAAGAGAGAAAAAGTTGATCGGCCATAGTCTTCTTCTATCGTATCGAACTCCTATCGAAACCAAATCGGCTAAGCTGGAATTCGCGCTATGAAATCGCTATGCCTTCTCCTCTTCTTACTTCCAACGGCGGCGCGTCCTGCCGATGGAGACAGTGAACGTATCCGCGCCCTGGAGGAGCGCGTGGCCTACCTCGAAAGCGCCCTCCGCGAACTAACCGGGAAGGCGGCTCCTGCCATCGTGCCCGAGCCGGTTCTACCTCCCGAACCACCACCGCAGCCTCGACCGGCGGTGGCAGCGAAACCGCGGTTTGAGATGCCTCCCGAACTGGTTCCGGAGATCGGAAAAATCGGCGCCGAAGTGGGCCTGCTCATCTCCGGTTCCGCCAGTCCATTCCGCCTGAACAATGGAACATTTCAAGCTGGATTCATCGATCTGCCGCTCGTAGACAAGCCGGACTGGATGCGCGGGAAGATCTCCTACGAAATATTGGTGGGGATGACCGAATCCCGCAGCACCTTCCGCACTACGTCAAACGTGGCGCAGGTGGCGAATCTCGCCGTGCTGAATGCGTTGAATCCGGCGGGCGGTTTGCAGAACGTGACCGCGGCGCTCACGGGTACGGGCGCCGCCCCCTTTCCAGTGACCACGTCAACCGAGACACGCCTGCGCGTCTTGCAGGTAGTTCCGTTCTCTCTGAAATACACCAGCAGCGCGTTCGAGCGCTGGCGCATCCGGCCGTACGGCGTGCTGGGTTTCGGCATCTTCGTCACCATTCACAATCAGAATCCGGCTCGTGGCACGCCGGCCACCTTTGGGGTGCGGCAGGACGCTCAACTGCCGCCGGACATCCTTGCATTCGCGAACCAGACCTTCGGCGGCCAGGCACCGTTTGGAGGGCCGCTGGTGGCGGGCCAGATCTCGCAATCACCTGAACTGGAACAACGCGGGTTGCCCGGGGGCCACGGCAATTTAGATCTCGGGCTACACACCGGCTACGGAATCGAATACCGGCTGATGAAGAGCCTGTCTATTGGCTTCGACGGCAGATGGAACAAGATCGCCGGAACCAACGGTGGATTCGGAACTTGGGGCACACGGATCGGAATCCACTTTTAGCCAGCAAAGTTTTGGAAGGGTGATGCTTGATTCCGCGGCGAGGCCCCGGCCTCGCCACTGGGTTACTGGCGCCCTGCCGTCCGATACCGCTACCGAAGTTCGAACGTCATGCTGGCCCAGAAGCTCTCCCAATCGGCAACTGCCGGTTCGGCGCAGCGTTCCATCTGAATCGTGTGAATCCGCCACTTTCCGGCCTCCGCCAGCGGAACTTTCAGCCTGCCATCCGCCGCGGTCCGGCCTACAATCTTGGTCTTCCCACCCTTGGCCCCCGCCCAGGCCGATTCGATTTGCAGATTCGCGGCAGGCTTCCCTCGGAACAGGACCCGGATGGGCAGCACTCCTCCCGCCTTAATCTTGTGCGGATCGGCCTCGGGAAGAATTTCAAGCAGCAGGCCTACCGCGTGATCGGCGAAGCCGTTGGGATTCCCGGAAAGCAGAATGGCCTTCGCATATTTGCTATAGCGCTCCTTGCCGGGTTTCACGGACTCGCCGTGTTTCGCGCGCCACGCGAGCACTTCCGTAAGCCCCTCCTCGTGGAGGTATTCTTCAAATTTCTTCGGCTCCAGGTCGATGAGCGACGGGGCAGTGTGCACGGCGGCGATGAGCGCGCCCGATCCCCCAACCACTACATCGCCGACATTCCGTTTCCCGTCAACTCGCAGATTGCGAAAAGGAGCTGAGCCTCCTCGCCAGATCAATCTCGGGTTATTCAGCCGGTCCAGCCGGCCGTTCACCTCGCTGTCCGGAAAGGAATCGCCGACGTGGAATCCCACCGGGATTGTCGATCCCATCGCGGGTCGAAAGTTACCGGGCATGATGTACATATCGTGCCCACTCGCCGCAGCGGCGGCGACAAACAAAAGGGTGGAAGCAATCTTCATAGCATTCTCAGAAATTAGAACTGGAACTTCAAAGATAACTGCATCGATCGGGGGCCGCCAATTGCGAAGAGTGGGTTTTGACCGCTGGATCCGGCAAGACCAGTGCTCAGGATGGAGACCGAACGGCCAAAGTTGGCGCTTGTCATAACTCCGGTGGGATTTGCAAAATTCGGTGTATTGAATAGATTGAAGGCATCGGCCCGGAAGTCGATTCCCAAGCCTTCCCGCAGGCGAAACCTCCGTCGCAAGGACAGGTCCACCTGGGACAGCCCGAAGCCTCGCAGGGTGCCGCGGCCCAGTGTTCCCTGGCGCCCTTCCGCCAGCGGAGTTGCACCGTCGAAGGCTGCAGGGTTGAATCGTTTGCCGCCCGGAAGGGTATCGCTGTACAGGTAGAGGGGAACGCCGGCGACTACATCCGGCCGGGCGACGTTAGTCAAGCCGAGTCCCAGGGGGTCGCGGCCGGTAACCGCGGTAACGGGCAACGCGGTCCGCAACCGGATCACAGAATCCAGCGCGAATCCATGCATGATCGCGCGGGCGGCCCGGTTCGTTCCCAGAGAAGGAAGCTCGTAACTGGCCGAGCCGGTAAACGCGTGCCGTACATCGAATGAGGAAGAACCCCGGTCAGAGGCAGGAGAGAGCCGCGGCCCCGGCGCATACAGATTGTTGACCGATTCATCGGAAGCCGTATCGAGCGACTTAGACCAGGTGTACGCCAGCAGCGCCTGGAGTCCACGGGTCATCCGTCTCTTCAATTGCATCTGCAAAGAGTTGTAGTCTGAGCTGGCCAGATTGCTGACGGCGTCAATTCGCGTGAAGTTCGGATTCTGCAATGTCTGCGGACGCAGGCTCTCCACGCGGGACAGGCGCCTGCCCGCCGAACCCACGTAAGACACGGAGAGGGCATTGGTATTTCCGAACGGTTGTTCCACGGCAAAACTGTATTGCAAGGTGTAGGGCAGGCGGAAGCCATCGTAAAAGGAAAATAGCCGGGGATACGGAGGATTTACGTTCAAGGGGTCGACCGCGGCAAGAAAGACGGGATCTGAAATCAGCCGGTTAGTCACCGTGCGCGTTCGGGAGAAAGGGTAGCCGGCCGGCGACAAAGCGGTACCTGCAAACGCGTAGCCCAGATCGTAGAACACCCCAAAACCAGCGCGGACAACGGTGCCCCGTTCGCGAAATACCTGGTAGGCAGCGCCCACACGCGGTGCGAAGTTGCCGTAAGTGGTGTCGTACAGCTTGGTTCCCGCGGGCGCAAGGGTTGCAGTCGACGGATTGCTCACGCCTTTGACCACGAGCGGCAAACTGCTCGGATCGCCCGCCGGCGCGGGGTTCAATTCCCAGCGAAGGCCGTAGGTCAGCGTCAACCGCGGCCGGATCTTCCAGGCATCCTGCGCAAACAGGGACGTGTTCTGATACACAGGTTTCAGAAACCGGTCGATCTGTGAAGTGGTGCCCGTAGGCACAATCCCGGCGACCAGTTGGGTGATGCTGGGAACCGCCAGCGAGTTGCTGAAAAACCGGCCGCCGAGAGAGGGAGTCAACCGCCGGTAGTCCCCACCTAGCTTGAGCGAATGCCGGCCCAACGTCCAGCTGAGGGTATCCACGATGTTGAACTGGTTTTGCGTATTGTGGCTGAAGGTCCCGGGTGTGATGGTATTTTCGTCGTTTCCTCCAATGGAGAGATAGTACAAGGACGTCGCGGGATTGGCAAAGGAAGGGATCAGTTCCCGAAGCGGAAGAATCTTCGCACCCCCGAAAGTGTCCTGAACGTAGTTTTGCGACGCCTGGGCACGGCTCCAATTGAACCGCAAGTCGTCGTTCATAGAAGCGGTCAGCAGCATCGTCATCCCGACGGTCGCCGTCTCCGTCTTGGCCGGCAGCACCGCAACGAAGCTGGGCGTGGCAAAACGCCCCCGCTCGCGCGATTCCGACGGCGCGTAGTTATAGCGGCCAAACAATAGAATGCGCGAATTCACCGAATGGTCCAGGCGCACGCTGGTGGCATTCAGGTTCGCGGGATTGGAAAAACCCGCCACATACGGCGTCTCGTCGGGCGCGCCTGCCAGTGGCGGCGCCACAGGCAGGGGATAGGCGTCGAGGATCTGTTTCAGCAGGCCGGAGGCCCGGGCGCGCGCCTCCAGAGAAGGGACTCTCACCGGGGCAGAGATGACCGGTTCCACCAGGCGCAGGGCTTCGTAGGATACAAAGAAGAACGTCCTGTTTTTCCCGCTGTAAGTTTCCGGAATCCAAGCCGGTCCTCCGAACGTAAAACCGAAATCGTTCTGGCGCAGCGCGGGACGCTTCAGCCCGTTGAAGTTTCCGAACCAGCTATTGGCGTCCAGCTTATCGTTGCGCAGGTAATCGAATGCGGAGCCATGAAAGTTATTAGTCCCCGAGCGTGTCACAATCGCCACCTGCGCACCGGGCTGGCGTCCGTATTCCGGCGCGTAAGTAGAGGTCTGCACAGTGAATTCCTGCACATCATCCACGGAGGCAAGGGAACTGGATCCGCCGCTGGCGGAGTAAGAGGGCGTGCCTCCGCCGCTTCCTTCATAAGGCGATGTGGAGAACGTCATGCCGAAATTTGCGCTGACGCCGTCCACGGTGAAATAGTTCGATCCGGTCCTCTGGCCGTTGACCGAGAATTGCCCGTTCTCCGGAAGAGACGCGGCCGTGATCACCACACCGGGACTGAGATTGATCAACGTCTGGAAAGTTCGTCCGTTCAGCGGCTGGTTTGCGATGAACAGCCGGTCCACGGCAGTCGCCACCGAAGGAGACGCTCTCACCAGCGGGGCCTCCCCGCTCACCGTGATGGTCTCATCCTGCCGCGCGACTTGCAGCTTGATCTCGAGCGACCGCTGATCGTCGGCGTTGATCACTACATCGCCATATCGAGCTTTGGAAAAACCCGTCCGCTCGACAGTAAGCTCATAGGTGCTGGCGGCAATCTGCGAGAACACGAATGCGCCGTTGCTGTCCGTGATGGCCTGTTTCGTAAGCCCCTTGCTCTGATCCAGCAGCGCGACTTTGGCGGAGGCGATGGTTTCGTCCTGTTCGTCGCGCACAGTTCCAGAGAGGACTGCGCTGGATGACTGTCCCAGCAGGCAGCCGGCGGTGGCGGCAATCACCGCGCAAAACGAGAATCGGAACCCTCGCGGGCGAACGTTGCCTGACATGTAAATGGATTCTTGCATCGTAACATGCGTCGTGAACCGGCACCACACTCGAGTTGTGAGACAATTCTTGCCATGAAAAAGGTGATTGCGGTTGTGCTCTCCTCCCTGATTCTCTCTGCGCAGGCGCCACCGCGCCCGATGATTGGCTTTCGGCCCGAGTCGGTTCAGCGCGAGGTGGAACTGGAAGCGAAATTCGACCAGGGATTGAACCGCCAGAATTTCGGCCAATGGATGAAGCTGCTGTCGTCCAAGCCCCACCACGTCGGCTCTCCGGACAGCAAAGCTGCGGCGGAGTACATCGCCGCGCAGTTCAAGAGCTGGGGATATGACACCAAAATCGAAACTTTCTATCCGCTATTCCCGACGCCCAAAACCCGGCTGCTCGAAATGATCGCGCCCTCTCACTACACCGCGAAGATTGAGGAGCCGGCTGTGGCGGGAGATGAGACCAGCGGAATCAAGGACGGCAACTTGCCGGTTTACAACGCCTACTCGACCGACGGCGACGTCACTGCCGATCTCGTCTACGTCAACTACGGTCTGCCGGACGACTATCGCAAATTGCGCGAGATGGGAATCGATGTGCGAGGGAAGATTGTACTCGCGCGCTATGGTGGGTCGTGGCGCGGCATCAAGCCGAAAGTAGCCGCTGAGAACGGCGCCATCGGATGTTTGATTTATTCGGACCCGCTGGACGATGGCTATGTGCAGGGCGACGTTTATCCCCAGGGTCCATTCCGCCCGGCACAGGGCGCACAACGCGGCAGCGTGATGGATATGCCTGTGTACCCGGGCGATCCGCTAACGCCCTTCCAGGCGGCAACAGATCCGAACCGCGCTCCCGATCCCAAGCAGGCCTCCACGGTGACCAAGATCCCCGTGATGCCGATTTCCTATGGTGACGCGGAGCCGATGCTGCGGGCTTTGACAGGACCGGTGGCGCCCAGCGGCTGGCGCGGCGGCCTGCCGCTGACGTATCACGTAGGTCCAGGTCCAGCAAAGGTGCATCTGAAGCTGGAGTTCAACTGGAAACTGGCGCCCGCCTACGACGTGGTCGCCAAGATGACCGGTGCACAGAAGCCGGACGAGTGGGTGCTGCGCGGCAATCATCATGACGGCTGGAACTTCGGTGCGGCCGATCCACTTTCGGGGATGATTTCCGTGATGGAAGAAGCCCGCGTGGTAGGCGAGTTGGCCAAAGGCGGCTGGCGGCCGGCGCGCACGCTGGTTTACCTTGCGTGGGATGGTGAAGAGCCCGCGCTGTTGGGATCCACCGAATGGGGCGAGATGCACGCGGACGAGTTGCGGCGGCATGCGGTGGCCTACGTGAATTCGGACGGCACCTCCCGAGGCTTTGTGCACGTGAGCGGCGCCGCATCACTGGAGCTGTTCTCTACCCAGACGGCGCGAGACGTGACAGATCCCCAAACGCATGTTTCCGTGATGGAGCGCCTTCTTGCGGCGCGTAAGGTCTCAAAAGACGAAGATGAATATCACATGGAGCCGCTAGGTTCCGGGTCCGATTACACGGTGTTCCAGCATCATCTCGGAATCCCCAGTCTGAACATCGGTTTCGGCGGCGAGAGCTCCGGCGGCATTTATCATTCCAATTACGATTCCTACGACTACTATGTGCGGTTCAGCGATCCGGATTTTCAATACGTGATGGCAACCGCGCAGTTAGGCGGCCGGATGATGCTGCGGTTAGCGAACGCAGAGTGGCTGCCGCTGCGGGTGGAGTCCACTTCGCTGGCGATTCGCGGCTGGATGAATGAGGTGATGAAGCTGAGTGACGAGATGCGGGCCGAGACCCGGAGGAAGAACGAATTGATTCGCAGCGGCGACTTGAAGCTGGCGGCAGATCCGCGCAAGACTTTCGTCGTACCGCAACCGGAGGCGGAGGTACCATTCCTCAACTTCGCCCCATTGCAAAATGCCGTGGCTCGTCTGGATCAGGCAACGGCAGCGATCGGAAAAATAGACCAGGCGAAGCTGAGCGCTGAGAAGAGGCAGGCTCTTGACGATTCCCTGCGCATGGCGGAGCAGAAATTCCTGCGTAACGAAGGGCTGCCGCGGCGCCCCTGGTTCCGCCACGTGCTGCAGGCGCCGGGCTATTACACCGGCTACGGCGTGAAGACGCTGCCCGGGGTGCGCGAGGCCATCGAGCAGCGCCTGTGGAAGGAAGCCGACGAACAAATCGGGTATACGGCGGATGCGCTGACCGTCTACGCTAAATGGCTGGAGGCCGCGGCCGCAACGCCATAGGCGAAGGCGGCATCGTCATGGACATCGTCTCCCGATTGGATCAATGGAAGGAACAGGGTACGATCTCGCCGGAGCAGCACACGCTGCTGGCAGGGCTCTCGCGTAGCGAACCCTTCTCGCTCTTTCTGGAATTGAACATTCTCCTCTACGCCGGCATTCTGGCCTTCATTGGCGGTCTCGGCTGGACCGTCAGCACATGGTCGGAGCAGTTAGGAGATGTCGTGGTCCTGGTGGTCCTCTCGGCCCTGCTCGCTACCTCTTTCTGGTACTGCTTTTCACGAGCGCCGGCCTGGTCCGCCGCCGAATCTCCTTCGACTGGTCTGGCACTCGACTATGTGCTTTACCTCGGCTGCCTCGTCTGGTCGGTGGAACTTGCGTATCTCGAAAATCGGTTTCATTTACTCCCTGGTCAATGGGATTTTTATCTGTTGCTGACAGCCGGTGTCTTCTTCTTCCTCGCCTATCGTTTTGATAACCGTTTCGTGCTGTCTCTGGCGCTGTCCTCGCTTGCCGGGTGGTTTGGGCTCACCGTCTCTCACTGGCCATCTCATCAGGACGCAGCCTACCGGCAGTACGCGATTCTCTACAGCCTGACTGTCGGCGGGGCCGGGGCTGCCTTGAAGCGCCGCGGTCTGAAATCGCATTTCTTCGGCACCTATTTGAACATAGCGGCGAACGTTCTCTTCTGGGCGGTGCTATCCGGCGTCTTCCAGCGGGAGGGCTACGCCGTGTGGCTTGTCTGTCTCCTTGCTGCCTGTGGTGCATCTCTCGCCTGGGGTATCACGCGCCGGCAGTTTTCCTTCGTCGCCTACGCTGCCGTATACGGTTACGTGGGCGTTAGCGCCATCCTCATTCGTGACATGCATAACGACACCGCGTTCTTGAGCTATTTCTTCGTTACCGGTGTTGCCATGCTGGTCCTGCTGGTGCTGATCGCTCGCCGCTACACGAGGGAGGCATGAGAGCCTACAGCGCATCCGCCGAAGAAGCCGTACATGCCCGCGAACTGCTGAAGGATTGGGCAGGCGAGGATTTTCTCACCGCGGAGCAATACCAGCGTATGCAGCAGGAAACCGGCTGCAACCTCCGGCGCACCAATATTTTCCTGCGGCTCGTTTTATTCCTCTTTACGCTGATCATCGTGGGCGCCGCTGCTGCTCTGTTTTTCGTAGTCTTTCTCGGACGCCCCGAGATGCGCACCACCGGTATCTGGCTGCTGTTTTTTGCTGCCATCTGCTATGCGGCTACTGAGCTTGCCGTTTCCCGGGCGCGTCTCTATCGCTACGGAATCGAGGAGGCCCTCGCCGCCTGCTCGGTCGGTTTTCTCTGCGCCGGGATACAGGCCGTTTTGTACAGCATTTACCACTATTCGATCATGTCGACTGGAACCGGATCACTGGTTCCTGCCGCCGGAGCCATCGCGGCACTCTGGATCTGGCATCGTTTCGGTCTACCTTATGCGCCGCTTGCCGCAATGATCTTCGTGGTCTGGCTGCCAGGCTATTGGACCTCGTCCCAACCGGCGCGGCATCTGATCGTCGCCGCAATCTATGCAGCCGGTCTTTTAGCCGTGTTCGCATTAAGGCCGCGCCATCGCTTCACGTTTCTTAACGGCGAGTACGCCATCGCCGAAGCGCTCCTGTGGCTCGGAATCTATGTGATCATCAACCTCCAGCTATCGGCGCTCAATCTTCTTGGGGACTGGTGGGGCGGCGTCCGGGGTACCGGCGAATTCTCAAGACCCTTCTACTGGACTACCTGGGCTATCACCTGGTGCCTGCCGCCCGTCATCCTGGCGCGCGGCCTCCGCCGGAAAGACCGGTTCGTCATCGCAGCAGGCGCTATCGCCGCCACCCTGACCCTGGCCACCAACAAACCCTACCTCGGTTTGGAGCGGCATACGTGGGACCCGATGCTACTGGGAATATTATTGGTCGGCGTCGCTTTCTTCACCCGGCGCTGGCTCGCCGGTGCACCGGACGGCATTCGCCGCGGCTTTACGGCGCGGCGGCTTTCCGGGAAGGACAAGCAATGGCTGAGCGCCGGGGCGGCCACATTCGGGCTGGTATCGCCGCACATGATCACGCCGAGTCCGCAAGCCGGCACTCCCGGCGTCAAATTCGGCGGCGGAGATTCGGGAGGCGCAGGCGCTACCTCCGATTTCTGAAATGGACTTGCTTTCCGGCGCTCATTTGCCCGCTGGAGTTATATGCAGGAAAGCCTGCAGCCACTCCTGCACAACGGCAACTTGTTCGGGAATATTGTTATGGCCGGTTTCCAGCGCCAACAGCAACTTCTTCGGTCCGGGAATTACGTTGTAAGCCGAGTACATAGAGGTAGGCGGGCACGTCTCATCGTTGAATCCCCAGGAGTAGAAGCCGGGCACTTTCACACGCCGCGCGAAGTTGACAACGTCGTAATAGCGGGACGTCTCGATTTGGTCCGGCGACCGGTGTGACAGAGGTCCGTCTGCGGCACGGAACATGTGCGGCCAGCCGCCCGCGCGGTTGTGTAGATACCCGGTGACATCGGAAAGCGCCGGGTAGTATGCCGCCAACCCCCGGACACGGGGGTCCAGCGCAGCGGTGACTATGGAGAGTGCTCCCCCCTGACTGCCGCCGGTAACGGCGAGATTGATGCCATCCCACTTTGGATGGCTGGTGAGAAAGTCGTTCGCCCGGATGCACCCGAGATAAACACGGCGATAATAATAGCGATCGCGGTTGTCGAGTCCAAACGTGTTGTAATTCGCGAGAGCGCCGGCGCCGAGAGCATCGTATACGGATTGTTCCATGGTGACCGGGATGCCGTGAATTCCCACTTGCAGTGTGATAACGCCGTGTCCCGCCATCTCGGCGAGACCCCGGTACGGGCGGACACCGGCGCCGGGCACGCTAAGGAGGGCAGGGTACTTGCCGGGCGCTTTCGGCTCGCATAGGACACCGAAGAAACGCGAAGGTGCAGTTCCCACGCCGACATTCTGCAGATTTACCTGGTAGCAATCGGCAGACGCGTTGCCGTATTCAGGCAGCGGCGTGATCTTAGAGTCAATGGGCAGTTTCGCGAGAGCTGCTCTGCCGGAGGCCCAGAATTGATCGAAGTCCGCAGGCTCCTCCTGAGTAGGCTTGATCATCTCTGGACGAAAGGCGGCTGTTGCCAGGCCGCGGTAAGTTTTACCGTTCTGCTCGACGGTAGCAATACATCGGAGGAACCCGGGCTCGTCCATGGTGCCGCCATCGACGGTGAGTCCATCTTCCGTGAGCAGCACAGCCTGATCGATTTTGGGAGGCATCATCTCGGGACCGATGCGGTAGGTCACCTTGATTCCGCTTAGATTATGGCCGTCCTGCACGGCGGTGATGCGAAAGCGGACTGGCTGCCCAGGTTCATAACGCCAATCGGACCGGTCTGTGGAAACCCGTACCTGAACGGTGCCAATCCTTTCCTGGGCGGTGACGGGTAAAACGAGAAGGGCGAACAGAACGATTCTAAGCATTTTGAGTTAATAACATAACCTTTCCGGCCATCTTGTACAACTGGTTGCCGCCTACAATCCCGCGTACGGCAGGATTGCGGCGAATCAACCAGTTGATCGCGAACAGCAGCCGGCCAGAGTGGAGAAATGGCATAATCGCCTGCCATGTTAACCCCGGGGGAGCGTGTGCCCGACGTTCCCGTTGGAAGATCGCCGGTGCAGGCTATGGAGTACACGGGCTTGAGCTAGAGGAAGATCTGAGCGCCGAGGGTCTCCTCAGCGGGTCCGCGCCGGCAGCCTACTTCAAAGCCGTCAAAACCCGTGACGGATAACCCGTTTGTTTCACCATCCGGTCGGTCACAATCCGGAAGTCGAGGGATTCAATCAGTTCGGGGATACTCCCTTCCACCTGGCGGCCCCAGAATGCCGGAGCGACCTTGCCGGCCACTTTGTACAACTGATTGAAGATCTCAGTATTCTCGCCGATCAGCACCAGCGTCATGGTCCCACGGCGCCGCAGCACCCGGCGAAATTCCAGCAGCGTGCGCACAATGTCATCCGAGGACAGAAGCTCCAGAAGGTAGCAGCAGACCACCGCATCGAAGGTGTCGTCACGATAAGGCATAAATCGCGCATCCACCGCCTTGCACTGCGTCTGCGCCTGCGGAAATTCCATACGCGCCCGCCGCTGCGTCTTCGCCGCCATATTAGGCGAGAGGTCCAGTCCGATCGTTGCTCCCGTGGGATTTACCTTCACCAGCCGGCGAAACATCTCGCCAGAGCCCGTAGCCACTTCCAATACCTTCATCCCGTCCCGGATTTCGCACACTTCCATTGCCCTGCGGTGCGCCTTGGAGTGGAAAAAGAACGTCGAAGCCGGATACACGCCGGCCACACGGTCGTATACCCTCCTGGTCCTCTCAGCGATCGTCTTCGGCATGCCTTCGCGGGCTGCCAGGAGAAACGGCAGAGTCATCTTGTTGATTCGAGATTCCATATTTTCGGGCTTCACCTAGGAAACAGCGGCAAGAACTGCGCGCGATTCCGGAATTTCAATTTCAGTCTGCGTGCCCTGGCCGGGCCGGCTGTCAATCCACATCCGGTAATCGTTTCCGAACAATACCTTTAACCGCTCATTGACGTTACTGACACCTATACCCTGCTCGAACAGTGTAGCCAGTTTCGCCTCCGGAATGCCAACTCCATCATCTTCCACGGTCAGATGCAGCCGGCCATTCACCAGACGGCTGCGTACTCGAATCATACCGCCATCCACCTTGCTGCTCAAACCATGCTTGATACAGTTCTCCACCAGAGGCTGCAAAAGCATGCTGGGCACCAGCCGATCCAGTGTGTTCGGGTCTACTTCCTTGACAAATCGTAGTTTATCGCCAAACCGGACCAGTTCAATCGCCATGTAGTCGTCTATGAATTGCAATTCGTCTCTCAGTGGACTCAGATTCTCGTGTTTTCGCAACAGGCGTCTTAAAATATTGGAAAGTTTATAGATTACGCCGCGAGCCTTCTCCGGGTCCGTCCGAACCAACGAAGATACAGAGTTTAGTGTATTAAACAGAAAATGCGGGTTGATCTGACTGGTGAGGGCGGCCATTCTGGCATCCTGCAGCGAGCGGCGTTGGGATTCCAGCTTGTCCTCGTTTCGCGTGTTGTTCCAGACCTTCAGGGGCAGAGTGGTGGCGAAAACGGTGGTCGCGAAGATAGCAATCAATAGCAAGGGCTGCGTGTCTGAGGGAAGATAGGCCGAAAAAAGATACCGCGGCTCAAACACCCGCAGCGCGGACCAGCGTAGAAATTCCGCAAACAGGATGGTCAGAAGAAAGACGAGCTGAAACCCCTGACGCTGCGGATTCCGGTAGAGCGTCAGGTCCGGCAGCGGGGAGAAACGCCAGATTTCTTCGGGCTCCGGTGCCAGATCGCGCAACACGCCCCCCAGCACGCCGACGCCGGCATAGAGCGGCATGGTGAGGAATTCTCCGTTCACCATGGCCGGGACCGAGATGAGGATTCCGGAAGCCAGTCCGGTGACATAGCCGCCCAGGATGCCAGAAAGCAGGCTTCCCTCCAGCCCCAAATCCACCGACTTGTAAATACCCGTCAGGACGCGCGTTGCCACTCCCGCGCCGAAAATACTGGCGAAGCCGAGGGCCATCTGAAAGCGCTGATTGAGAGTGCGCTCCTCGCGCAGCAACATGCGTTTGAACTTGCTCGATCGGACGAGAAGGCTGGCCAGCGATGCCGCTACCGCAAGCTTGACGAGCAGGATAACTAATCTTTCTTCGAGCATGCAGGCCTGGGGACATTATAATGAAGTGTCCAGTGATCGCGTCCAAACAAGATTTCCAGCTCCTGAAAATCGCCGAAGCGGACTTCCCCACGCGGTTCGGTCATTTCCGGATTCATGGCTATGAAGGCCACTCGGCCGCTGGGGTGGAGGAGGCTGTCGTCCTCACCATGGGCGACATACACTCGTCCCCGCCGCTGGTCCGCGTTCATTCCCAGTGCCTTACCGGCGACGTATTTCACAGCCTGCGATGTGACTGCCGGGCGCAACTGGAACTGGCGCTCTACATGGTTGGCGAAGAGGGCAGCGGGATTATTCTCTACGAACACCAGGAAGGGCGGGGAATCGGCCTGATGAACAAGCTGCGCGCCTATGAACTGCAGGACGGAGGCGCCGACACCGTGGAAGCGAATGAACAACTGGGATTTAGAGCGGATATGCGGCTCTACGAGATGCCGGGGGCAATTCTAAAACACCTTGGCGTGGACCGCGTCCGCCTGCTCTCGAATAATCCCGAGAAGATTCTGGCTTTGGAAAAGGCCGGCGTGCAAGTGGTGGAGCGGGTTCCGTGCATCGTGGAGCCGGTCGCCACCACCGAAGTGTACCTGCGGACGAAGAAAGAGAAAATGGGGCACTTGTTGGGCTAAATCTAGTTGATGTTGTCACGCAGAGAAGCTCTGGCAGCCCTGATGCTACCGAAACCTGCGATGTTCGCCGACGCCGAAGCATACGAACGGTTCATGGGGCGATGGAGTAAGCTGCTGGCGCCGCTTCTTGTCGAGTTCGCCCGCATCGCCCAAACGGGATCGGTTTTGGATGTGGGTTCCGGCACTGGCGCTGGCTTTTTCGATTGCGGAAAAAAGGCAGGACTGCCAGGTACGGGGGATCGATCCGTCGAAGGAGTACGTCCGGAGGTGTACGCCGAGGGCATTCTCAACATTTTCAAGCTGTATCTCGAGTCGCCGGTGCCATGCGGCGGGTAACAGAAGGATCGAGCGGAACAAGCCGACTACGCCGGGTTCCAACAAGCCGGGCGAGGAGCGAACCTCCACGTTTGCCAGCATTTCAATGCGATAGCTGGCGCGGATCGCGGCGCGCACGCGCAGCCAACCCCGCAAGCGGATCAGCATTACCCCCGAGAAGCCGCAGGCCCACAAACTCAAGATCGCGATGGAGGCCAAATCGTAGCCGCTTTGCAGCGGTTGCATCTCCGTCAGAGCGGCGGAAAACGGCTGGCTGACCTGGACGATTGTTGAGGATACTGCCGGCGGTGCGATCTTCTGTGCAGCCGGAGTCCACTCCAGCCGGCCACCCAGATTCATCAACAGCGAGAACGGCAGCAGGAATTTAAACGATGCGCTGAGCCACAGCCAAAAGCGGACTTGCGCGCGGTTTTCGCGAAACGCAATGGTGAGCAGTCCAGCCGCGGCTGCAAACACGGTAGATTGCCAGAGGTGATTACTCCATTCACTGATCATTTTGGTTTGTCCCCCTTTTTCTTGGTTTGTCCCCCTTTTTCGATTCCATTTGTCTGATAGTCTTCTCCAACTCGCGCACATCGTCGAGCGTAAGCTTGCCCGCCTCGGCTAGCTGCGCCATCATGGGTTGCGCGCGGCCGCCGAAGAAACTCAGAATCTCATCAAGCAGCTTGTGCCGCGCTACGTCTCGGGCAACCACCGGCTCAAAAATGTGCGCGTTGCTGATTTTGCGGACGCGGCGCACCGCCTTCTTCCCCTCCAGGCGGTACACCGTCGTCTGAATCGTGGTGTAGGCGGGACGCGGTTCGGGAAACGCCTCTTGAATTTCACGAATGGATGCCTTTCCGTTTGCCCAGAGAGCTTCCAGAATTTGAAGTTCTAGTTTGGTTAATTTCATATTGATCTACTATCGTCAACCTGAATCTACTATTTTGTAGTAGGGCTGTCAAGAGATTTGTTTCCTGGCGGCCGGCTACCGCATCTACAGCGGCATGGGAAAGCTCGATGGCAAGATTGCACTGATCACCGGCGGTAACAGCGGCATTGGCCTGGCGACGGCGAAACGCTTCGTCGAGGAAGGCGCCTATGTCTTTATCACCGGCCGCACGCAGTCGAAACTGGATGAGGCCGTGAAACAGGTTGGGTCGAATGTAACGGGAATTCAGGGGGACGTCGGGAAGCTGGATGATTTGGACCGGCTCTTTGAACAGATCCACAAGGAAAAAGGCCGGCTCGATGTCGTGTTCGCCAATGCAGGCATTGCGAAGTACGCCGCGCTTGGGGACATTAGCGAGGAACTGTTTGACAGTATCTTCTCCGGCAATGTGAAGGGTCTTCTCTTCACCGTCCAGAAAGCGCTGCCCCTTCTCCCAGACGGCGCCTCCGTCATTCTCAACGCATCCATCGTCGGCAGCAAGGGGCTGCCGGCAAACAGCGTCTATTCCGCCACGAAAGCGGCCGTGCGCTCCTTCGCCCGGACCTGGACCACCGACCTCAAGGCACGGCGCATCCGCGTGAATGCGATTAGCCCTGGGCCCATCGATACCGAAGGCCTGCGCGAGCTGCTGGGCTCCTCGGACGTGGGACAGGATCGGCTAAAGAGCCTCAGTTCCGTCATTCCGCTGGGGCGTATGGGCCAAGCCGATGAGATCGCAAAGGCCGCCGTATTCCTTGCTTCGGATGACAGCAGCTTCGTCACCGGAATCGAGCTGTTTGTGGATGGCGGGTTCGCGCAGGTTTAAAGATAGGGCGCCGTCGTTCGCAGCCGCCGCTTCTTTTTTACCGTGCGCAAATGATGATTCACGTCGCCCAGCGAAGCGAACAGGCCCACGAAGGAACGGTCGAGGCGGGAAGGGCAGCGGCGTCCGGAAACAAAATCCTGCTGGCGAAACAGATCAGTTGCCGCAATCACCGCCGCGCCCATTGGCTTATATTCGTGCGTCCCCTGCGCCCAGACGCAATCCCCGTCCATCCACAATGCAAAGCCCATTGATACTATATACGTCATGACACGACGCACCTTTGTTCCAGCCCTCGTTGGCGCGGCCGCGCTCGCCCAGGAATCCAGACCGGTTGCACGCAAAGGAAAGCTGAAACAAGGCGTCACCGGCGGCGTCTTCGGTAAGGGAATGAGCTTTGAGGACCAGTGCCGCCACGCCGCCCGCCTGGGCGTCCAGGGCTTTGACCTGAAAGGACCCGCGGACTGGCCGACGATGAAGAAGTACGGCTTGATCCCGTCCATGGTGCCCGGCGGCGGTGGAACCATTCCCGATGCCTTAAACCGGACGGAGAACCATGCCATGATTGAGCCGCTGATGCGGGACACGATTAACAAATGCGCGGAAGCTGGTGCTCCCAACCTGATCACCTTCTCCGGCAACCGCCGCGGGCAGCCGGACGAGCAGGGAATCGAAAATTGCGTCCTGTTTCTAAATAAAGTAAAGGCCCAGGCCGAGGACAAAGGCGTCACCATCTGCATGGAGTATCTGAACAGCAAGGTGAATCACAAGGACTATCAGTTCGATCACACGGGCTACGGCGTGGAAGTTTGCAAACGCGTGAATTCTCCCCGCGTGAAGCTGCTCTACGACATGTATCACGTGCAGATCATGGAAGGCGATATCATCCGCACGGTCCGTGAGAACATTCAGTACATCGCGCATTTCCATACGGCCGGAAACCCCGGACGGCATGAGATGGACGACACCCAGGAGATGAACTATCGCGGCATCGTCAAGGCGATTGCCGATCTCAACTTCACAGGCTTTGTGTCTCACGAATATTCTCCGCTGGGTGATCCGTTGAAGTCGCTGGAAACCACGCTCGCGATGTTCGACGTCACATAGAACCTGATGCAGAAAAACAGCTCCGTCATTCCGCCGCTGGAGACGGAGGGCAAGCACGAGCATACGGGCCTGGCAGGCTGGCTGTTTGCCGGCGGCCGCCTGGACCTTCCTCATCACGGCGACGAAGTAACGCATCCCTGGTACCGGGTCCTCTGGCTCACCGGCGTCGATTACTTTTCCACTCTGGGCTATCAGCCCGGCATCGCGCTGCTGGCCGCTGGGGCTATCTCGCCCATTGCCACGGCGGTCCTGATCCTGGTGACACTCTGCTGTGCGCTTCCCATTTATGCGCAGGTCGCCGGCCGCTCCTACGTCGGGCAGGGATCCATTGCCATGCTGGAGAATCTGCTGCACGGCTGGTGGGGCCGTGTCCTGGTGTTGGTGCTGCTCGGATTTGCGGCTACCGATTTCGTCATCACGATGACCCTCTCCGCCGCGGACGCAGCGCAGCACGCGATTGAGAATCCGTACTTCCATCCGTTTGTGGGCGATGCCGCCATGACCATCACGGTCACTCTGCTCTTCCTGCTTGCGTTGGTTTTCCTGAAAGGATTCAGTGAAGCCATCGGACTGGCGTCGGCAGTGGCCGTGCCTTATCTGTTGCTGAACGTGGCGGTCCTGGCGAGGTGCCTTCTGGAGATCTCGCATCGGCCGGGTATCTTCCACAATTGGAAAGCAACGCTGGCGCTGCGCGGCGACTGGACTGCCATTGCCATCGCTTCCGGGCTCATCTTTCCCCGGCTCGCCCTGGGACTAAGCGGTTTTGAGACCGGAGTTTCCGTCATGCCTCTCATCCGCGGGGGTTCAAACGACCGGCATGGCGAGGTACCAGCGGGCCGCATTAACAATACCCGAAAGCTGCTCACCGCCGCGGCCGTGATCATGAGCGTCATGCTGCTGGTCTCCAGTTTCGTCACCACGCTGCTGATTCCCGAAGCAGCCTACAAGATCGGCGGCAAGGCGAGTGGACGTGCCATCGCCTACCTGGCCCACGAGCTGATGGGAAACGCATTCGGGACAGTTTACGATGTGTCCACCATCCTCATCCTGTGGTTTGCGGGCGCCTCCGCCATGGCGGGCCTGCTACATCTGATTCCGCGGTATCTGCCGCGGTTGGGCATGGCCCCCTCCTGGGTGGCCTATCCGCGGCCGCTTGTGCTGGTTCTGTTTGCCGTCAGTATTCTTGTTACCTGGGTGTTCAAGGCAAATGTGGAAGCGCAGGGAGGCGCCTACGCGACGGGCGTGCTTGTGCTGATGCTCTCCGCCGCTATTGCCGCTGCCCTCGCGTTATGGCGCGAAGGCCGGAAAGAGTTGAGCCTGTACTGCTGGCTGGTGGCTGTAGTGTTCGGATTCACCACGGTTGATAACGTGATTGCAAGACCGGATGGCATCATCATCGCCAGTATTTTCATCTTTGTCACCATGGTTGTCAGCGCCGTCAGCCGCTACCTGCGGGCAACGGAACTGCGCGTTTCTGAATTGAGCTTCGCCGACGAAAAGTCCGCGCGGCTTTGGAAGTCCATCATTGGCAAGAAGGTCGATCTGCTCCCCATGCGTACGTGCAGTGCCGCGGCCCGGGCGGCGAAGTTCAAAGAGATCCGCCGCTACTACCAGACTAAGGGTCGGGCCGCGTTTGTAACCGTCACGCTGCTCGACAACCGCAGCGAATTCTTTGCCCCCCTGGAGATCGCCGTGCGGGAAGAAGACGGGAACTACGTAATAGAGGTGTCACAAGCCATTGCCATCGCCAATACCATCGCTTACCTCAGCGAATTGCTTGATCCCTGCAGCATTTTCCTCGGCCTCACGCGCCAGAATCCAATGAACCAGGCTTTGCGTTTTGTGTTCTTCGGAGAAGGGGAGACGGGCCTGATGGTCTACAAAATTCTCCTGCGCTATTGGGAATGGACTCCGGAGGAAGACGTCCGGCCGCTCATCTTCCTTATGAGCGACTGAGAAACTATATAGCCCCAAACGCGTCCAGGTTCCATGGCCGACCAGCAGCAGACGCCGCAGAGCTTCATGAACGGCTGGCGGGACCGCTTAAAAGCCCTGCGGAACTTGCCTCCGGTGTGGCGCATGCTCTGGAAATCCGGGCCCGTGCGGCTGATGGGAAGCGTCATTTCCCGGATTCTCGGGGCACTCATTCCTTTGTCGATGCTGGCCGTTACGCGTTGGATTATTGACGCGATTGTCGCCCATTCCAAAGGAACCGCGCTGCCCGGATACTTCTGGTGGCTGGTGGGACTGGAATTCGGACTCGCCGCGCTGGGGGGCATTCTCGGCCGCACCACATGGTATTACGACACGCTCATTGCCGACCGCTTCACGCGCTATGTGAGCGTCCGGGTGATGGAACACGCTTCCCGCCTGGACCTGGCCTCCTACGAGGATCCGGCGTTCGCCGACAAACTGGAGCGGGCGCGGGCCCAGGCGACTGACCGCACCACCATGATTCAGGCCATGGGAACGCTGCTGCAACAAGTAGTGTTGGCTCTTACCTACTCCGCCACAATCTTCTTTTTCTCTCCCTGGCTGCTCGTCGTATTGATCATTTGCGTGGTGCCCGCCTTCTTGGGGGAGAGCCATTTCGCATTTCAGGGATATTCGCTCAGTTTCTCCCAGACGCAGGTCCGCCGGCAGCTTGACTACCTGCGCACCCTGGGCGCAAGTAAAGAATCGGCGAAAGAGCTGAAGCTGTTCGGACTGGCGCGGTTCCTGACCGACCGTTTTTTCCAACTCTCCAAGGATATTTACCGCCAGAACCGGGATCTGGCCACCCGGCGGTTATTTGCCGGTGCGCTACTTTCGCTGCTGACCACCTCAGGCTACTATGGCGCCTATGCCTACGTGATCTACCGCACCGTGACAGGAGACCTCTCCGTCGGCACTTTAACATTTCTTACCGGTGCGATCGCCGGCGCCAGCAGCAATATCCAGATGATTTTCTCCACCTTCTCCAACATTGCCGATCAAGCCCTGTTTTTGAAGGATCTAATGGAGTTCTTCGCCGTGCAGCCCGTTCTTGGGTCGAATCCCAGTGGCCACAGGATGCCCCGTCCCATCCGCGAAGGTTTCGTCTTCGACCGCGTCTCATTCTCCTATCCCGGCAGTCCGCGGCTTGTCTTGAATAACCTCAACTTTCGGCTGCGGCCCGGCGAGCGGCTGGCTTTGATTGGCGAAAATGGGCAGGGGAAGACCACGATAGTCAAATTGCTGACCCGGCTGTATGAGCCCACTGTGGGCCGTATCCTTCTGGACGGCATCGACCTGCGTGAGTACAACGCGGAGGATCTCGCCAGCGAGACTGGGGTAATTTTTCAGGACTTCATGCGCTATGAGATGACGGCGCGCGATAACATCGCCATCGGCCGCATCGAGCGCCAGGGCGATCTGGAAAATATCATGGGAGCCGCCCGCAAGAGCCTGGCGGACGAGCCGATTTCCCGGCTGCCTCAAGGCTTCGAGCAGATGCTCGGTCGCCGGTTCGAAGGCGGAGTGGACCTCTCCGGTGGGGAATGGCAAAAAATCGCGCTTGCCCGAGCCTACCTTCGCGACGCGCAGCTTCTGATTCTGGATGAGCCGACCGCCTCACTGGACGCACGTTCTGAATCCGAAGTTTTCCAGCGCTTCGCCGAACTCACCGAAGGCAAGATGGCGATTGTGATCTCGCACCGTTTTTCCTCGGTGCGCATGGCAGACCGAATCCTGGTTCTGGAAGACGGCCATATTGCCGAGGAAGGCAGCCACGACTGGTTGATGGAACTCGGCGGCCGCTATTCGCATATGTTCGAGATGCAAGCCTCCGCCTACCGCTAGATCGACGGTCCACGGATCTAACGCTCCAGTACTGGCGCGCCATGCCGATCCCGGATCGCCCGTACATCCGCCCGGATTCCGTACGGCGCAAACAGTATACAGCCGGAGGGTGGTTGCGCCAATGCCGGAACATGCGTAACCTAAGAGGGTTATCCGACGCCAAATCATGACATAGGAGCAGTGTCGGGGCCTGATCTCTGTCGTCAGTCCATTGCCTTTGTCAATTGGGGACTTCGTGGTCCACTTCATCGGATTCAACTCGGCTCTTAGGTCTGCATTCACTCAAATTCTTTAGTATGATTCGATTCCTGGTGCATGGAATGATAACTGTCAGTCATAAGGGCAATGGCCGCTTGTATTTAGCCTTGCCGGGTATTTTCCTTCTCGCCGCCTCCTTAGCCCTGAGCGGGTGTTCCGGAAAGGCTCCCACGACCGCGGCCGCCAAGAAAGGGGATGGCGGGGGTGCGCCGGTCATGGTTGCGAAGGTGGCCATGAAGGACGTGCCGGTGGATATTCAAGTCATCGGGAACGTGGAGGCCTATTCCGCCATCGCCGTGAAGGCCCAGGTAGGGGGCGAACTGACGCAGGTCTCCTTCAAGGAAGGCGATTACGTCAAGAAGGGTGACCTCCTGTTCAGTATCGATCCGCGGGCGACCCGTGCACAACTGCAGCAAGTGGAAGCGAATCTGATGAAAAATAAGGCCCAGCTGCAACAGACGCAGGCCAACCTGGAACGCGACATCGCACAGCAAAAATACGCCGAAGCGCAGGCCGCCCGCTACGCCAAGCTGATGCAGGAAGGCGTTATCTCGAAGGAACAGGCTGAGCAGGTCCGTACCAACTCGCTCGCTCTCCTGCAGGGCGTCGAAGCGGATAAGGCCGCCATTGAGAGCGCGCGGGCCGAAATCGCCGCCACTCAGGCGACGGTCGAGAATGTCCGCGTCCAACTCGGCTACACCGAAGTCCGGTCTCCCATCGACGGACGCACCGGCAGCATCAATGTGAAACAGGGCAACGTAGTCACCGGCAGCACGGTGGACCTGATGACAATCAACCAGGTTCAGCCTATCTATGTCACGTTTGCCGTTCCTGAATCCCAACTCCGCGGCGTCAAGCGGTACATGGAGGTAAATAAACTCCAGGTGATCGCGATCCCTCAAGACGACGAGGGAACCAAAGAAACCGGAGTGCTGACTTTCGTCGACAACAACGTTGACATGTCTACCGGCACCATCAAGCTGAAGGGCACCTTCGCGAATGCGGACCGGAAGCTCTGGCCCGGTGAATTTGTTCGCGTTACCTTGCGGCTTACCACGCAAACCAACGCGCTGGTGGTTCCGAACCAGGCTGTGCAGACGGGCCAGGACGGCCCCTTCGTGTTTGTTGTGAAGGCCGACCGCACCGTGGAATCGCGCGCCATCGCCACCGGGGCGCGTATCGAAGACGAGTTGGTAGTTGAGAAAGGCTTGGAAGCGGGTGAGACCGTAGTCACCGAAGGGCACCTCCGTTTAGCGCCCGGCACCCGCATTCAGGTACGGGATGGCCGGGGAGCGCCCGGCAAGAACAAGAAGGCAAGACCAGCCTCTTAGAGGGGGATCGTTGTGAATTTTTCCGAAATCTTCATCCGCCGTCCGATTGCCACCAGCTTGTTCATGTTGGGAATCGCTTTGTTCGGAGTCGTCTCGTATCAGGCGCTTCCAGTCAGCGATCTACCCAGCGTCGACTTCCCCACCTTGACAGTCTCGGCGAGCCTGCCGGGAGCCGACCCCGCTACGATGGCCTCGGCGGTGGCTACTCCCCTGGAAAGGCAGTTCACCAGTATCGCCGGCCTGGATTCGATGAACTCCACGAATTCTCTCGGCAGCACGAACATCACCCTGCAGTTCGACCTCAGCCGGCAGATTGACGGCGCCACCGTAGACGTCCAAACCGCCATTAGCGAAGCCATGCCGCTGTTGCCCGCCGGCATGCCGAACCCGCCCTCGTTCCGCAAGGTGAACCCGGCCGACATGCCAATCATGATGCTGTCGCTGACTTCGCCGACCCTGCCCATGTGGATGGTGCAGGAGTATGCCGAAACCACCGTCGGCCAGCGGATCTCCATGATCAGCGGCGTCGCCCAGTTGCAGGTATTTGGCGCGCAGAAGTATGCCGTGCACGTGCAAGTGGATCCCAATAAGATGGCGGCCAGGCAAGTGGGAATCAATGAGGTGGCCAGCGCAATTCAGAACTGGAACGTAAACCTTCCCACCGGCACCTTGTTCGGTCCCACCAAAGCGTTCAACGTTCAATCCAATGGACAGTTGATGAATGCGGCTGCTTACCGGCCGCTGGTGGTTACCTGGAAGAACGGCGCCCCGGTGCGGCTGGAACAATTAGCCACCGTTATCGATAGTGTCGAAGACGAGCGGACCGGGGCCTGGACCTACGAATCGGGCCTGCCAGGCAAGCGTGCCATCAATCTGATGGTGATGCGCCAACCCGGCAGCAACACCATCGAAGTCAACGATTCCATCAAACGACTGCTGCCGTTTTTCATCTCCCAGCTTCCGCCTTCCGTGGAACTGAAGATCCGCAGCGACCGCTCCCGGAATATCCGCGAAGCCTTCGAAGACATCAAGTTCACTATGTTGCTCACCATGGTCCTGGTGATCCTGGTGATCTTCCTGTTCCTGCGCAATGCCTCGGCAACGGTGATCCCCAGCATGGCGCTGCCGTTCTCTATCGTCGGCACGTTCTCGGTGATGTACCTGTGTAACTACAGTCTGAACAATCTGTCGATGATGGCGCTGATTCTATCGGTCGGCTTCGTGGTCGATGATGCCATCGTGATGCTGGAGAATATCGTCCGCCACATCGAAATGGGGGAAACGCCTTTGGAGGCGGCGCTGAAGGGTTCGCGCGAGATTGGATTCACCATCATCTCCATGACCATCTCGCTGGCGGCCGTCTTCATCCCCGTTCTCTTCATGAGCGGAATCCTGGGCCGGTTGTTCAAGGAATTCGCCGTCACCATCTGCGTGGCCATTCTAATTTCGGGCATAGTCTCCATCACGTTGACTCCGATGCTTTGCAGCCGCTTCCTGCGGTCTCACAGGGGAGAGAAGCGCGGCGTGTTCTATCGCGTCACGGAAGGCTTCTTTCAGATGACGTTGAACTCCTACGACTGGAGTCTGCGGTGGGTGTTGCGGCACCGGCCGGTAATGGCGGTGATCTTCGTGGTGGTGCTTGCGGCCACCGGTTACTTGTACGTCAAGATTCCCAAGGGCTTCATTCCCGACCCGGACAACGATTCGCTGATGATCAGTACGGAAGCCGCTCAGGGCACCTCCTACACGGAGATGGCCATTCAGCAGACCAAGCTAGCGGAGATTTTGCGCAAAGATCCGAATGTGGATTCGTTCATGTCGAGCACCGGTGGCAATTATGGCGGCGGTGCGAATTCGGGCCGCATGCACGTCATGTTGAAGCCGCGCCGCATGCGCGACTTGAGCGCCGCTGAAGTTTTGGAAAAGCTGAGGCCGAAGATGGCCGGCCTACCCGGCGTTCGTGCCTTTATTTCGCTGCCACCTGCCATTCGCATGGGTGGCCGCGGATCAAAGAGTGGCTACGAGTTTACGATTCAAGGTCCTGATACGGCCGAGCTTTACCGCCAGGCGCAACGCCTCGAACGTGAGGTTGCCAAGCTGGACTCCGTGCAGGACGTAACGTCGGACCTGCAGCTGAAGACGCCTCGCGTCAATATTCAGATCGATCGTGACAAAGCGGCCGCGCTGCAACTCAACGCGCAACAGATCGAATCGGCTTTGTATAGCGGATACGGCCCCAGTTGGGTTTCCACCATTTATGCACCCACCAATCAGTTCCGGGTGCTGCTGGAACTGGAGCCGAAATTCCAGACTCACCAAGACATGGTTTCCATGCTGTACCTGAAGTCCGGGGACGGCACTTTAGTTCCGCTGGATGCCGTCACCAAGCAAAAGCAGGATGCCGGACCGCAGAGCATCAACCATGCGGGCCAGCTTCCCGCGGTGGGCATTTCCTTCAACCTGAAGCCCGGCGTTGCCCTGGGTGACGCAGTCGAAGAAATCAACGACCTCGCCTTAAGAACGCTCCCCGTTAGCCTGACGGCCACCTTCCAGGGGACTGCCAAAGCCTTCCAGGCTTCGCTCAAGAATATGGGCCTGCTGCTGACGGTTGCCATCATGGTGGTCTACATCGTGTTGGGCGTACTTTATGAAAGCTACGTTCACCCCATCACCATTCTTTCGGGATTGCCTTCCGCCGGCTTTGGCGCCCTGCTGACGCTGATGATTTTCAAGGTGGACCTCAGCATCTACGCATTCGTGGGGCTGATGATGCTGATCGGCATTGTGAAGAAGAATGCCATCATGCAAATTGACTTCGCGCTGGAGGCCGAGCGATCCCACGGGAAAACTCCGGCCGAGGCAATCTACGAAGGCTGTTTGACCCGCTTCCGTCCGATCATGATGACCACCATGGCATCGCTTCTGGGAGCGCTGCCGATGTCTCTCGGATACGGGGCCGGCGGCGAGGCTCGCCGTCCGCTGGGTCTGGCAGTGGCTGGCGGTCTCATCTTTTCGCAGTTGATCACACTTTATTTGACCCCCGTGGTTTACACGTATATGGCCGCCCTGCAGGCAAGCTGGAAGAGCAAGAAACAGAGCGCGCGGCAAACTACTCCGGCTGCTGGGGATTTGGTTAGCGTCAAGTCATGAACATTTCGGCTACATTTATCGCACGGCCCATCGCCACCAGTTTGATGATGATGGCCATCGCTCTTTTCGGAATGGTTGCGTACCGTTCGCTTCCTGTCAGCGATCTGCCCAACGTCGATTTGCCCACCCTGCTGGTAACCGC
>JBDUEM010000050.1:0-33701 GCA_040002435.1 Bryobacteraceae bacterium | reverse complement strand
GGCAACGCGGACAGTAATACGTTGACCGGCCGCCTTGCACGATGCGCGCTATTTTTCTGCCGCACACGTTGCATGGCTCGCCCTTGCGGCCATACACGGCAAAGTCCATCTCCTGATAAGAGCCCGGTTTGCTGTAGGAGCGGACCGCGTCTTTCATGGCTTCTCGCAGGACATCGACGATTGCCTGGTGAAGACCCTCAATCTTGCTTTTGCGAACGGTGTTAATGGGCTGTTTCGGATTGATGCGCGCGCGAAAGAGCGCTTCGGCCGCATACATATTTCCCACTCCGGCAATGTGGCTCTGATCCATCAGGAATAGCTTTGCGGGCTTGCGGGTTGCCTTGGCCATGGCAACGAGCAGGGCGGGGGTAAACGCCCTGGAAAGGGGTTCAATGCCGACGTCCTCCATCAGTCCGTCCAGTTGCGATTCCTCGTGCAGATTGACACGGCCCAGCGCGCGTGTGTCCTCAAACAGCAGGCCACGTCCATCACGGAATCGGAAGTAAACCCTGACGCGCGCGGAGTGAAAGCGAGCGTCCGGAACCACGAAGAGATTGCCCGTCATGCGGAGATGAACGTGAAGCACGAGTTCACCGGACAGGTGAACGAGGATATTTTTGCCGCGGCGTTCGACGCTGATGACGCTTTTACCAACGGCCCGATCAAACACGGCCGGCTCTTGCGGTTTCACCGTGCCGGGGCGAAGGACTACGGCCTCCGCGATAGTTGCGCCGATAGCTTCCCTTCGCAGTTTGCGGCAGACGGCTTCCACTTCGGGCAGTTCAGGCATCAGTAAATCGACAGGTCCACTGGAGCTCCGGCGCCGCACCCAAGCAGGCGGGCGGCCGATCCCTGGTTTGCCACCACCTCCAGGTAGCCTGAGCTTCCCATGATGAGAAACACCTCGCCGATCTCCGCCTCGGCGAATGTCTGAACGATTTTGCTGATTTTTTGAACCCCGACTTGCATTTCAAACGGGCGCAGGGCGAGATCCCGAAAGTCCTCGCTTTGTAGATTCGTGATGAGGTTGCCGAAACGGTCGATCTTCAGAATCAGACCTGTCCAGGTGCGCTTTCCGGTGCGCGGTGGATGTTCCAGATTCATTCGCAGGTAATCGATCACCACCTTTCCGAACTGCGCCGGTGTTGCGCCCGAGGCGAGGTGGGCGGCGGCGGGGGCGAATACGTCGCGGCCATGAAACGTCCGGCTTACCGGCTTCAGGAAGAATTTGTCGGCTGTCATCTCGCGGACTTTGTGCTTCTCGCGTGTGAATACCATCGAGAACACGCCATTGTCCGGACCAATGAAATACTGCCCGCCGGCTTCCATCAACAGAGGACGGCGAGTGGTGCCGACGCCGGGGTCCACGACAACCACGTGGACCGTCTTCCGCGGAAAATAACGATAAGCCTGCGCGATGACAAAGGCGCCTTCGGTTACCTCAAAGGGCTGCACATCATGGCTGACGTCCACCAAGGTGGCATTCGGGCAAAGGCCCAGAATGACACCCTTCATGACAGCCACGTAATGGTCAGTGGTTCCGAAATCGGTCGTAAGAGTAATGATCGGCTTGCGCATGCCGGAGTTGGCCTCAACCATTATCAATGGTGCGAGTTAGAAGTTTTGTTACAATACGATGACAATTAGATTGCAGACAGATTACACACCTCTATGCGAACAGCCCAAATGATTCTCGTTTTTTCGACAAGTTGCTTATTTATAATATGTTGCGGCTGCACCGCGCATAGCGAGACGCAGTCTCCGGCCGCTAAATCCGTCGAGCCCACCATAGTTTCGGTAGTGAAAGTGAAGCTGGATGATTTGGAACGGCCGATTGAGCTGAGTGGTGAGTTTCGTGCGCACCAGGCCGTGGAAGTGCACGCCAAGGTGGCTGGGTACCTGAAGGAAATTTACGTAGACATCGGCGACCGGGTCAAGGCGGGGCAGTTGCTTGGGGTACTGGAGGTGCCGGAAATGCTCGACGAGGTATCACAGGCCGGCGCCGCGATTAAGCGGAATGCGGCGGAGGTGCTTCGGGCGCGGCGGGAGTATGAACGGGCGCAGACCAATCAAAAGCTGGCCGAGCTTTCCCATAAGCGGCTTTTGGCCGTGTCAAAACGGGAGCCCGGGCTGATTGCACAACAGGAATTGGACGAAGCCCTATCGCGCCGTCAATCCGCGGAAGACCAGGTTGCTACCGCCAAGGCTGCAATCGATGTTGCCGAGGAGTCAGTCTCTGGAGCTAAGGCGACGGAGCAGCGGACCAAGACAATGGAGAACTATGCCAGAGTGGTAGCCCCATTTTCCGGCGTAGTCACGAAGCGCTTTGCCGACCGCGGGACGATGATTCAAGCGGGAACCGCATCGCATAGCCAGGCAACTCCGCTGGTTCGCATCGCGCAGATCGACCGGCTGCGGCTGGTGCTGCCAATCCCGGAATCGGCAGTGCCCAGCATCCGCGTGGGTTCGCCCATCACCATTCAGGTGGCTTCCCTGCAGAGCACTTTCGAGGGCAAGATTGCGCGGGTTTCGAATGACCTGCAGTTAACCACGCGAACCATGGATGTTGAAGTAGATGTTCCGAATCCCAAGGGACTGCTGATTCCCGGGATGTATGCAACCACGCGCTTCGTCGTGGACCGGCGTCAGCATGTGCTGACGGTACCGGCGCAGGCTCTTAGCGGCACCGGAAATACACGTTCCGTATTTGCAGTCTCCAGGAATGGCTTGCTGGAAGACCGGAAAGTGAAAGTCGGAATGGAGTTGGCCGGAAAAACCGAAGTCACTAACGGAGTGGCGCTCGACGATCTGGTGGTGGTTGGAAACCGCGGCCAGCTGAAGCCTGGGCAGCGCGTCGAAACTAGGTTGGGCGGGGCCGAGTAATGCCTGGATTTTCGATTCGCAACCCATACCTGATTGTCGTTTTTGCGCTAGTGCTCTCCCTGGTCGGCGCTGTTTGCGTGGCAAGGATGCCCGTGGACATGTTTCCTTCCATGGACCTTACCGTTGTGGTGATTGCGACGTTCTACCCTGGAATGCCGCCTGAGCAGGTGGAGAATGACATTACCCAACGCCAGGAGCGCTTCTTTACGCTCGCACCTGGGATTGAACATATCGAGTCGCGATCGCTGCCCGGCGTCAGCATCATTAAAGTGTTCTTTCAGCCCGGCACGAATTCCGATACGGCAGTTTCTTCGCTCTCGAACCTGGCGGCAGCCGAACAGCGACGGCTTCCTCCCGGGACGCTGCCTCCCATCGTCTTGAAATCGGATGCTTCGAGTCTTCCGGTGTGTCTGGTTGCATTGAAGGGCGAAGGAATGACGGAAGCCGCGCTGCGCGACATGGGGCATTACAAGGTGCGGACCCAACTGGCGCGCGTGCAGGGCGCTGCCATCCCCCCGCCTTTCGGCGGCCTATACCGGCAGATCATGATTTACGTCGACCCCCGCAAGCTGGACAGCAATCAGCTCAGCCCGATGGACGTGGTCCGGGCGGTGAATGATTCCAACATTATTTTGCCGGCGGGAAATATCCGCATGGGGCGCATGGATTACCCCATCTATACGAACAGCCAATTTCGCGATCTTCCTGGAATTATGAATATTCCCGTGAAGACGGTGGGCCAATCGGCGGTCAGGGTTGGCGACATAGGAGTCACGAAGGATGCAGCTCAAATTCAGTACAACATTGTCCGCGTAGACAGCCAGCCCTCAGTCTATGCGCCCGTCATGCGGCAGGGCGGAAATACAAACACCATCGCCCTGGTGGACGCCATTAAGGATGAAGTGAAGGGTCTGCTGGACGTTCCAGATAGCCTGGTGGCAAGCGTGGTGTTCGACCAGTCGCGCTTCATCAAGAACGCGATAAAGACGCTGCTGGAAGAAGGCGGCATAGGCGTGTTCCTCACGGCAGTGATGATTCTGATCTTTCTGGGAAGCTTCCGCGCCACGATCGCTGTATGCCTTTCGATTCCCTTATCGGCGCTGGCTGTTTGCGTGGCTCTTTACGGCCGCGGTGATTCTATCAATTCCATGACGCTCGCCGGTCTCGCGCTCGCCTTTTCCCGCCTGATTGACAACTCGGTCGTGGTGATCGAGAACATTTTCCGGCGCTTGGAATTGGGCGAATCGCCCAGGCAGGCATCGGAAGAGGGGGCGACCGAAATGGCACTGCCCGTTCTTGCTTCCACGCTGACCACCGCGGTTGTGTTCTTTCCGGTGACGTTCCTCTACGGAGTTAGCAAAGACCTGTTTACAGCTCTGGCACTCACCGTAGTACTGGCGCTCTTCGCTTCGTATTTTGTCGCGCTGACCGTAGTGCCACTTTTCTGCGCGCAGTTCATCAAGGAACTGAACATCGATCATCATCCCGCGAAGAACAAAAAGGTGGACCTGTTTTCGCGCTTCAACTTTGCATTTGTCAAGCTGCTGGAAGGGTATGACGTAATGCTGCAGGCGGCTCTGCGAAGGCCCATTGCCACCATCGCCGGTTTGACTATTGCCGCGGTATCCACGTTCGTGCTGATGCCGCTCCTCGGTGTGGCGTTCTTTCCACGAACGGATGCCGCGCAATTTGTCATCAATCTAAAAGCTCCGTCCGGAACCAATCTGCAAGCCACCGAGAAGGAAGTCGCGAAGGTGGAAGCGCTGGTCCGCGATACGGTGCGTCCGGAAGACCTGGAAATGATGGTGTCCAACATTGGCGTGGTACCGGATTTCTCAGCCATTTACACCAGCAATTCCGCTCCCCATACCGCTTTTCTTCAGGTGAGTCTGAAGGAAAGTCACAGGATCGGCAGCTACGAATATATGGACAGGGTCCGCAAACGGATCCGACGTGAAATGCCGAATTTGAGTGCCTATTTCCAGTCCGGCGGTTTCATCGATGCGGTGCTCAATTTCGGTATGCCCGCGCCGATCGATGTGCAGGTGAGCGGCAGCGATCTGGAGTCGGCATATCGCGTTGCCAGCCAGTTGGCGGATGAGATCCGCCGCATCCCCGGGGTGAACGATATTCTCATTCCGCAGGACCTTGATAATCCGGCGCTGCAGATCGACGTGGACCGGACGCGGGCCGCGCAGATGGGACTCAGTGAACGAGAGGTGGTGAGCAACGTGATTACCGCGGTCAGCTCCAATCAGATGATTGCGCCTACCTTCTGGACCGATCCAAAGAGCAACAACGATTACTACCTGACGGTGCAATATCCGGAACTGATGGTGAAGGATTTCGACGGGCTGCGCTCGATTCCTCTTCGCGGCCCGGGGCAGCCGCGGGGCACTACGCTGGACACCATCGGAGCTATCAAACGTGTGCAGGTTCCCACCGAGGTGGATCATTACGGCCTGCGAAAAGTAGTAGACACTTACGTGAGTCTGGCCGGCGAGGATTTGGGTACGGTTGCGACAGCCATCGAAAAGGTGATCGCCAAAACTGCCCTTCCGAAGGGTGTCCGCGTAGATTTGCGCGGCATGGTGAACGGGATGCGCGCGTCGTTCCGGAGTTTCGGATTCGGACTGATTCTGGCGCTGGTGCTGCTGTACCTGATCCTGGTTGCGCAGTTCAAATCGTTCGTGGACCCATTGCTGATTCTGCTGGCTGTTCCCATGGGACTCGCCGGAGTAGTCGTCGCGTTGTACGTCAGCGGCACTACTTTGAACGTGCAATCCCTGATGGGCGTTGTGATGATGGTCGGCATCGTTGTCTCCAACAGCATTCTGCTGGTGGATTTCACACGTCGTCTGCAAGGCGAGGGAATGGCTTTGGAAGACGCGGTAGCTATGTCCGGCAGAGTGCGGCTGCGGCCCATTCTGATGACATCGCTGGCAACCATCATCGGCTTACTTCCCATGGCGTTGAAGCTCGGTGTCGGCAGTGAGGCCTACGCCCCGCTGGCGCGCGCCATCATCGGTGGAATGTCCGTTTCCGTCGTTTGCACGATCTTCATTGTCCCCGCAGCCTATCTTGTGGTCTATCGAGGAAGACAAATTGCTTCGTAAAGCTGGATTGATGGCGGCGCTGTCGGCTTTGGCGGTGTTCGCGCAGGATCAACGAAAAGTTCTCACCCTGGCGGAGGCGCAAGCGACCGCGCTGCGGCTCTATCCCGCGATTGCGTCGGCCAGTCTCACGGCACAAGCGGCCGGCGAGCAGGTGCGGCAGGCGAAATCCGCCCTGCTGCCGTTGATGTCTGGAAATTTCACGAACGTCGGCGCGCAAGCGGACACCAGTGTTTCGGCGGGTAACATCACGACGTCCAGTTTGGTGAGCCGGGCAGGCGCCTCAGGGCTTACGGTAAGCCAGTTGATCACGGATTTCGGACGCACGAATCGACTGATTGAGAGCAGTTCGCTGCGCGCCCAGGCCCAAAAGCAGCGAGTGGCACTCTCACGCGCACAGGTGCTCCTGGTAGTGTCCCAGGCTTACTTCCGAGCCCAACGCAGCCGGTCCATCCTTGAGGTGGCTCGCGCGACGGTAGGAGCCCGAAGGATTGTTTTGCGCCAGGTTCAGGCTCTGGCGGATAGCAGCCTGAAATCCACGCTTGATGTGAGTTTCGCGGAGGTCAACCTCTCGGATGCAGAACTTACGCTGCTGCGGACCGAAAACCAGGCCAATGCGGCGCTGGCGGAACTCTCTGCTGCGCTGGGCTCTCCAGGCCAGCAGGCGTTGGAGCTTACGGAAGAGCCGCTTCCCGCGCCCATCGACAGCGATGCCCAAAGCGCAATCCAGAACGCCTTGAGCCGTCGTCCCGACCTGGCGGGACTGACGTTGAATCGAGATTCTATTGCCCGCTTTGCGGAGGCCGAAAAGCGGTTAGCATTACCTACTATCAGCTTCCTGGGCACCGCCGGCGCAGTGCCTTACCGGGAAACGAAGCTGGCGGGCACTTACGGCGCGGCCGGTGTGAATGTCAGCATTCCCGTTTTCAACGGCCATCTATTCTCCGCACGCCGCGGCGAAGCGGAATTTCGCGCGCAGGCCGCTGGTAAGCATGTGGAGGAACTGATGTTGCAGATTGCCCGCGACGTCAAAGTGGCGTGGCTCGAGGCCGACACCGCTGCACATCGCATGGACCTCGCGGCGCGGCTGTTAACGCAGGCCGGCAAGAGCCTCCGGCTGGCGCAATCCCGATACGACCTGGGACTTAGCACGATTGTAGAGTTCAGCCAGGCGCAACTCAATCAGACCGCCGCCGAGATGGAACAGGCAAGCTCTAAGTACGACTATCAGATCGCTGTAGCCGGATTAAGCTATCAAACGGGAGCGTTTCAGTAGTCTATTTGAAAATTTCTTTGATGCGCCCGAAGAAGCCCTTCTTCTCTTTGGGACGCTCCTGCTGCGGCACCGGCTGAGTTTGGTCGCTTTCTTGTGGCTTGATCTGGATAGTCTGGCTGCGGCGGTAAGTTGCCGGCGCGCCCGGACTGTTGGCGGCTACTTCGGAACCCGCCGCCTTGGGGGCGGAAGTGTCCCATCCCGCTACCTGCGTGACTCCATTGCTATGGAGGTGGCAGAGCTGCACAGGTTGCGATCCGGCGATGAAGTATTCCGGCCGCATACTGGGGCACGTGGGCGTTGCGAGCTGGCCAGATGCCGGATCGATATCCACGCTGACAATGCCGTCCGGGGCATCCCAGCCCGTTACATTTCGATACTCGCGGTGCTGGTGCGCCCGCTTCATGAATTCGGTCCAGATGGGTAGCGCGGACTTGGCTCCCTCGATGTTCAATTCATGGTTGTCGTCGTAGCCAACCCACACCACGCAGATGAGCCTGGATGTGAAACCGGCAAACCAGCCGTCGTGAGATGTACCTGTTTTTCCGGCGGCCGGCAAGGTGAAGCCCCGCGACCGCACACTGGCGCCTGTTCCGGTGCGCAGCACTTCCTGCATCAGGTCGACCATCAGGTAGTTCACTCTGGGGTCGAGAACTGCGCGCCGTTCCGGCTTTGCTTCGAAAACAGTGGAGCCTTTCTGGCTGCGGATTAACTGAACCCAATTCGGCTTCACCACGACCCCTTTGTCCGCGTACATCGTGTACGCTCCGGCAATCTCGATTGGCGTCACCTCGTAGGCGCCCAATGCCACCGCAGGCGTCGGGCGGATCTCCATATTCAGGCCCGCACGCCGCGCCAGATCGACTACCGTGCGATAGCCGACTTCCTCAGCGAACTTCACTGTAGGGATATTCATCGACTTGGCGAGCGCCTGCCGCAGGGTCACCGTGCCGTGGATTTCATGCTCGAAATTGGCAGGGGTATACGGCTTGCCATCAAAGAAGAAAGTGGTCGGTTCATCCACCACGGTGCTGGCGGTGGTGAGAATGTTGGGCCCGCCGGATAGAGCGGTGTTCAGTGCCGCCGCGTACACAAAAGGCTTGAATACAGAGCCAGGCTGACGCTTGGCCAATGCACGATTGAGCTGGCTTACCCCATAATCCCGGCCTCCGATCAGCGCCTTGATTTCACCTGTCTGCGGATCCAGAGCCACGAGAGCAACCTGCGGTTCGGCAATCGGCTTGGCGCCCTTCTTAGTCCGGCGGCGGATCAGTTCGTCAACCTCTTTCATTCCGGCGCGAACTGCCTCGGAGGCATCCCGCTGCAAATTCATGTCCAGCGAGGTGTAGACGCGGTAGGAGCTGGTTTGAAAATCGTGCTCCTGGAACTGATCCTGCAGGGTATCGTTGACCAGGTCGACGAAGTACGGCGCATCTGAGGATTCCGAACCGCCTCGTGCCACTACCATCGGCTCGGAACTCGCCTGGGCATATTCGTGGTCATTTACATAGCCGTTGTCGCGCATCATGCGCAACACCAGGTTCCGGCGCGTTTTTGCCCGCTCTGGCCAGCGAACTGGATTCTTGCCGCTAGGACTCTGGATCAGTCCGGCCAGGGTAGCGGCTTCGGCCAGGGTCAACTGGCGGATATCTTTACCGAAATACGCCTGCGCCGCTTCCCCAAATCCGCGAATCGCGAAACTACCGCGCCGGCCCAGGTCGATCTGGTTGGCATAGTATTCGAAAATCTGCTCCTTGGAGAGCTTCTGCTCGAGGTGCAGAGTGATCATCACCTCGGGCAGCTTGCGCTTCCAGGTGCGGTCCGCCGTGAGCCAGAACTGACGTGCCAACTGCATCGTTAAGGTGGAGGCACCCTGTGCGTTTCGTTGTTCCTTTACATCTACATACGCGGAACGCAGGATCCGTATGGGATCGAAACCGGAGTGCTGGAAGAAGCGCTTGTCTTCGGCCGAAATCACCGCGTTGATCAGAACCTTCGGGATCTCCGCGAACCGCACCAAACGGCGTTTTTCCCTGTTCCGGTCAAACAGGTTGGTGATCAACTCCGGCTCCAGCCGGTATTGGGTTCGTTCGGTATTATCCTGCAGGGAGATGATCTTCGAGACCTTGTTCCCGTTGAACATGATGACGCCGTCTTCCTGCAAAAAGAACGAGTCGACGCCAGGGTAAATCTCCACCGCATCGTTTCGAACGTTATACCAGCCCATGCGGTTCCCGCGCATCTCGCCATAGGCACTCCGCCGCAGTTGCGCCACGATGTCGGCCGGACTGATCTCATCGCCAACCATTACAATCTTCGGCGCGGCAAACAACATCGAGGTATTGGCGAAGGGGCCGCCGGCGAGCTTTTGCTCGATAATCCGGGAATAGTGAACGTAGTAGTAAACGAAGACGCCGAGGGCGACGGTATTCAGCACCAGAAACGTGATGAGGAGAGCCTTGCCCCAGGGATGCAGGACAAATCTGACGAGTGCGGCTTTTTTGGGTACTTGGATGCGTACTGCCACTAATGAATTCCTAGCACTTCAATTCTCGCACGGAAGCGCAGCGAAGCCGCAGTTCTTGCACCTTTGGGATGATACGATATGATTTCCTTTCAAAAAGCTGGATTCCACCCATTCAAACTATGCGATCCCTCACGTTAGTATTCTCTTTCGCCCTCGCTGCTGGAGTTGTTCTGGCACAGGATACCGCGGCAGGACGGAAGCAGTTTGAAAGCCGCTGCGCCGCCTGCCATGGCGGCGACGGGACGGGAGGTGAACTGGGGCCGCCCATCGTGGGTCGTTTGCAGGCACGGACCGACACCGATCTGACGGACATCCTGCGCCAAGGCTTTCCGGACCGCGGGATGCCGGCATTCAAGCTAACGCCGGAGGAGAATACGGAGATCATTACTTTCCTGAGATCGCTGCGCCCCCGTCGCGGCTTTGGTTTCACACCGGTCCGCGGGAAGGTAACCCTGGTCAATGGTCAGACGCTGGAAGGGCTGGTCTTTGGACGCAGTTTCGAGGACATGCAACTCCAGACCGACGACAAGCGGATGCATCTGCTGCGCCCGGTCGGCGAGAAGTACCGCGAGGTGACCTCACAGGCGGATTGGCCGCATTACAATGGGCAGCTTAGCGGAAACCGGCACAGTGCCCTCAAGCAGATCACACCTGCCAATATCTCCAGGCTAGCGCCCAAATGGGTTTTTTCTCTTCCCAACACCTCGCGTCTGCAGGGAACGCCGGTGGTAGTGGAGGGGCTGATGTACGTAACCAGTGCAAACGAGTGCTACGCCGTGGACGCGGGAACCGGCCGGCAGGTTTGGCACTACATCCGGCCGCGGACTCGAAACCTGACTGGAAATGCGGCTGGCGGTATTAACCGCGGCGTTTCGGTTGTGGGGGATCGCCTCTTTATGGTCACCGACAATGCGCACATCATCAGCCTCAACCGCCACACGGGCGTACTGCTGTGGGAGACGGAGATGGCCGATTGGCACCTGAACTATAACGCCACGTCGGCCCCGCTCGCGGTCGGAGATCTTGTGGTTTCCGGAACGGCCGGCGGGGATGAGGGGGCGCGCGGATTTGTCGCTGCTTTCGATCAGGCTACCGGGAAGGAAGTCTGGCGGCACTGGAACGCGCCGCTGCCGGGCGATCCTCACGCGGAATCCTGGAAAGGACTGGACCTCCATCACCCGGGTGCTGTTTCCTGGTTTACCGGTTCCTATGATCCTGTGCTGGACACTATTTACTGGCAGACCGGAAATCCGGGCGACGATTTCAATGGGGACCATCGTTCGGGAGACAATCTCTACTCGTGCTCCGTGCTGGCGCTGGATCGAAAGACCGGAAAGTTGAAATGGTATTACCAGTTCACTCCGCACGATGTTTGGGATTGGGATGCTACCGAACCGGTTCTGCTGGTGGATACGCTGTGGCAGGGGAAGCCGCGCAAACTGCTTCTTCAGGCGAATCGAAACGGATTTTTCTACGTTCTGGACCGGACTGATGGAAAGCTGTTGCTGGGCAAACCATTTACTAAGAAACTCACCTGGGCCACGGGGATTGGAGCCGATGGCCGGCCGATTGCTGTACCTGGCCAGGAACCTACTACCGAAGGCAACACCGCGTGTCCCGCAGTGGAAGGCGCCGCAAACTGGCATTCCACTGCGTTCAACCCCGCCACGGGACTATTTTATGTTCAGGCGCTCGATAAATGCGCTGTGTACCGGAAAAATTACACGGAGTGGCAGGCGGGGCGCGGTTATCAGGGCGGGTCGGGCCGGAATGTGCCGGGAGATCCGGGGCTGAAGGTGCTACGGGCCATCGATATTCAAACCGGCAAAATTGTGTGGGAAGTTCAGGAACCAGGCCAAGCCTTGTCGTGGAGCGGTGCCTTGTCAACGGCGGGTGGCGTTGTCATCTTCGGAGATGAGAGTGGAGCGCTGGCGGCGGTAGACGCCACGAACGGGAAGCGGCTTTTCAGTTTCCAGACGAACCAGTTGCTGAAAGCCTCGCCGATGACCTACATGTTCGATGGAAAGCAGTACGTTTCCTTTGCCGCCGGATCGAACGTTATCAGCCTCGGTTTAGTGGAATAGTTGCCGGATCACGGCGAGACAGTTTGCAGGTTCGAGGAATGCAGAAAATCGAGCGTCAAAGCTAAAAATCAGTAAATATGTAAAAAAAACGGAGGCGGAAGGAAATAATTTCGCAGACGAGCGAAAATTTAAAAAAAACGTGGAGGCTGGATTATGGACCCAGCCTCTAGAATTGTTTAGTAAATGGTTTAGGAACCACCAGCGGCCGTGAGGGCGCTGCTGACCTTGGAGAAGATGACGCTGATCTGCGAGGCTACACCAGGCATGATCGCGCCAGCGGCAACGGCTACGAAGCCGGCCATCAATGCGTACTCAATGAGGTCCTGAGCGCGCGTTTCTTTCCACATTCTGAGGTTCCAGACGAGGTTAGTAATCTTTTTCATTTTATGATTGCTCCTTTGACACTGTGTGTCGGCAAGACCAAGTTAACCCGGTATGGGATTTTCATCAATAGCCCGTAGTACCTATTTGCACGAGGTTTGTACCGTAGTACGAAGTGAAGCAAGTGGCATATTCCTAGGATCTTGGAAAAGCTGGTAGTAAGGAGGTAAAACCCATTGACCCACCACGGGTTACCCGCAAATTCCGGCTTTCTGCCCGAAGGGTAGCTACAAGCGCGGGTAGCCCACTACTGATGTGGGGGAAAACCCGGATTAATTCGTAGGCTGTCGGTACCAGAGCGGTCGTTTGGATTCGAGCTGACGAGGCGCATGAAATACAAGCCGGTGGGCAACGTGCCAACCTGAATCCTGCGACGCCGCAGCGAAAGGGGCTATGCCAAAGGGCTCGTGGCTGCGTTGGTTCGCATTTTTCACTGCCGAATCGACTACGTCGCGGGGATGGATGGATCGGACTATTGATGACTCCGGACGACAACGTTTCATTTGGTTGAGGGTAGATGGTGACCCCGAGGGAGTGCCCGTCATGCAAGGAAGATGAGGCAGACGCTCCGCGGTGAAGGTTCTGGTGCGCCCGGAGGGACTCGAACCCCCGGCCTACTGGTTCGAAGCCAGTCGCTCTATCCGGCTGAGCTACGGGCGCACACTGGTATCATAATAACTGATTCCCTCCTTATATGTCGCGTTCCGAGTCCAATTACGAAACCGAAATAAAGCTTCGCGTTTCCGATGCGGAATCTGCCCGTGCGCTGCTGCTTCAGTCGGGTTATGCGATCTCCGTTCCCAGGGTGCTGGAAGTGAACGTCATTTTCGATACGCCGGATCTGACCCTGAGGCGGGGCGGTCTGTTGCTCCGGCTCCGGAGGACGGCGTCCTTATTCACAATGACCGTGAAAGGTCCGGTTTCTGCCGGGAAACACAAGTCGCGCCCCGAATATGAAGTCATGGTTTCCGATTTTGGCAGCGCGGAAGGACTGCTTCTTCAGCTTGGATATCAAGAGGTGTTTCGATACGAGAAATACAGAACGGAATTCACTAGTACCCTCGAATCTGGTACCATTACTTTAGATGAGACGCCGATCGGCGTTTTCCTAGAGCTTGAGGGTCCAGGAAGTTGGATAGATGGCACTGCAGACCGACTGGGGTTTTCTCCCTCTTTGTATATCATTGAAAGCTATGGGAAATTGTACAGCGAATACAGTGGGGTAAATTTAGGGGCCCCCAGAGACATGCTGTTCGGGACGTAAGGTGAAGCCCTTAGAGACTACGTGATGGTAAGGCGAGATACTAATGTTGTCTACGTATGCTTTTCTCTTGAATCCGAGCCTGACTGCAAGTAGGATGAAAGTAAGCTCTTTAACGGACAACCATTTGCTAGTCAGTGTTTTCATCATCGGAGTCTCACTTACTCTGTTCCTATATTGGTTCAGGTACACCTGCGTGTTGATACTGAGCGCAAAGACATCGCGCGACTACGCCTCGGATGTAGCCTCAGCGAATCATCTGACCTTTCGCGAGACGCACGAGTCCTTGATGAGCGACCCGCCGCTGGCGCCACTCGATAAGATCCATCAATCTTTGGATCGCGATTACCGGCTGCTGACTTACCTCCTGGAGAACGTCTCCAGCGACGCGGCATCGGAAAGGTCTCTTGAGAACCGCATGCTGATGATCGATTTTCGGCTGCTCAGTATCTGGTGCGCCTTATCTCGGCGTTTTTCCAGCGACCATACGCGCGGCGCACTGCTGGAAATGACGTCGATTGTCAGTCACCTGGCCAACACGATGGGCGAAAGAATCGCCGTCGGTAGTTCTTCGTAAGAGATTTCACTCCAACTGCTTTAGAATAGATTTGTGCCCACAGACACAGATCTCCAGCTTGCCGTTTCCCGGCTCGATCAGGTTCGCAACGAAGTAGGAAAAATTATCGTGGGTCAGCGCGAAGTAGTGGACGGCGTGCTGATCTGCCTGGTGGCTGGGGGGCACGTGCTACTGGAAGGAGTGCCTGGGCTGGGGAAGACAACGTTGCTCCGGACCCTGGGGCGCGTCCTCCACCTGCGGTATTCGCGCATTCAGTTCACTCCCGATCTGATGCCCGCAGACATCGTCGGCAGCATGATGATCGAGACGGATGATCGCGGCAGCAAGAACCTCCGCTTTCAGCCCGGCCCTATCTTTTCCAATCTGGTGCTGGCCGATGAGATCAACCGCGCCACTCCGAAGACGCAGTCCGCCCTGCTGGAGGCGATGCAGGAGCGAACAGTCACCAGTGGCACCACCACGCATGAGCTGGAAGCGCCCTTTCTGGTGATGGCAACTCAGAATCCCATCGAGATGGAAGGCACCTACCCGCTGCCGGAGGCACAATTGGACCGGTTCCTCATGAAGATCCTGGTAACCTATCCATCCCGCGCCGACCTGAGCCATATCGTAGAACGCACCATCCAGAGGGAAGAGACGCCACTTTCGCAGGTTCTCGACCGGGAAGGAATTCTGCAACTGCGCTCGGTGTGCCGGCAGATCTTGGTGGCGCCGCATGTTCAGGAGTATGCCGTCGATATGGTGATGGCCACCCAGCCCGGAACTGCCGGAGCACACGATTTGGCGAATCGCTATATCCGTTATGGCAGTTCCCCGCGCGGCGCTCAAGCACTGGTGGAATGCGGACGCGTTCACGCACTGATGAATAACCGCTTCAATTTGAGTACCGACGATTTGCGATCTGTGGCCAGCGCCGTTCTTCGTCACCGCATCATCCTAAATTTCGATGCTCATGCCGACGGACAGACTCCCGAAACGCTCCTCGAAAAAATTGTGCAAAGCGTGACCGCCGCCGCGGTGTAAACTTTGTCCAGGAGTCGAAATGGCGCGTGAGCCGTTGATTGACCAGAAGTTTCTCGAAAAACTCGAACGGCTGACCATTTACTGGCAGAAGTCCTTTCCAGGACTGGTGGGCGGGCACAACGCCTCTCGCTTTGCCGGACCTGGGCAGGAGTTTCTGGACCACCGCCATTTTCACCAGGGTGACGATATGCGTGCCGTCAACTGGCGCGCCTACATGCGGCTGGACAAGCTTTTCCTGAAAATGTTTCAGGTGGAACCGCGAATTCCGGTGCGCGTCCTTCTTGATACCAGCGGATCCATGTCTCTCGGCGCCATCACGAAGTTCGAGTACGCGCGCAAACTGGCGGCCGCACTTTGCTATGTAGGGCTGGTTCGCCTGGATACGATTTGCCTGCAGCCCTTTCGGGAATCACTCGGCGATTCATTTCAATGCAGTGGAGGGCGTCACCGCTTTGTTCCCGCCGTCAATTTTCTCACCGGCCTGGAAGCAGGTGGACACACCAGTTATCTGCAGGTGGCGCGGGAATTCGTCTCCACTTATCCACAGCGCGGCCTGGTAGTGGTGATATCGGATTTCATGGATACCGAGGATGCCGAGAAACCGCTACAGTATCTGGCCGAGTTCGGGCATGAATTGCTCCTGATCCACTTATGGGCGCCCGAGGATCGCGAGCCGCCCTGGGACGGGGAACTGGAGTTGATCGACGCCGAAACGGGAAGTCACATGGAAATGGATTTGGACGCCGGGGCCCGGCTTCGTTACACGACGGCGTTCGATGAATATGCGCGCAGGCTGCAAATCATGGCGCAACGGAATGGAGGCCGCTACATTGGCTTTCCCACGGCGCTGCCGGTTGAAGACGCCATTTTTGGCCCAATTATCAGGGCGGGAGGAGTTCAGTAGGGGCGCATGTTTTTCCTCAATCTCAGCATGATGGAGTTCATGGCGCTGTTCGGAGCGGCGTCCGCGCTGGTGGTTACGCTCTATCTGTTGAATCGTTCGCGCAGAAAGCAGAAAGTTGCGACGCTCCGCTTTTGGGTCAGCACGGAGCAGCCTACGGTACAAAAGCACCGGCGAAAGATCCAGCAGCCGCTCTCGCTGATTTTGCAACTCATCAGTATTGCTCTGCTACTGCTGGCCATCGCGCAACTCCGGTTGGGAAGCCGTGAAAAAAGCGGTCGGGATCATGTGCTGATTCTGGACACGTCGTCCTGGACGGCGGCCCGCACCCGAGGCGGAACGCTGTTGGACCAGGGAAAGTCGGCTGCCCAGGCCTACGTGCGGGCATTGCCCTCCTCAGACCGGGTCATGTTGGTTCGCGCCGACGGGCTGGCCACACCAGCTACAGGACTGGAATCGAACCGGCAGATTATTGAAGAAGCGATTCGGGAATCACGTCCCGGCGCTGCCGCACTGAATCTGGAACAGGCGCTGGCATTCGCTACGCAAGTAGAAAAGCTGCATGCGTCGAGCGCCGGAGAAATCGTGTATGCGGGCACGGGCCGCGTGCTCGAGTCCGACGGCGCGCTGCAAGCTACTTCGGTTGCCAACTTCCGGGTACTGCCGATCAAAGATGTGGTGGAAAATTGCGGCCTGCGAAAGATCGGCCTGCGCCGCTCCATTGCCGATCCCGGTCTTTGGGAAGTTTTTCTTTCGGTGCGAAACTACGGGACCGTCGCGAGGAGCGTGCCCGTTGGTCTTCAGTTCGGCGGGGCGATCGTTGGCAGCCGCCGGCTGCAGTTGGCGCCCGGAAAGGATGAAGAGGCTACCTTTACTTTCCGCACACGTGCCGCGGGCTGGCTGGAGGTGCGGTTACTGATCGACGATGCGCTTGCGGAAGACAACCGGGCTATTCTGGAACTCCCCTCTCAAAAGCCGCTGAAGGTAGATGTGTATACGGATGAACCGGAATTACTAAGGCCAGTCCTGGCAGCGAACGCGCTGGTGGAAGCTTCCTACATTTCGCCGTCCAAGTACAAGGCGGACGGGGATGCCCGTATTACCATCCTCGACCGTTTCCATCCGGCCCAACTGCCGAAGGGAGGCATTCTTTGGATCGCTCCTCCAGCGCAAGGGTCGCCGGTTGCGGTACGCACTACGGTCACAAACGCACCCGTGGTGCGCTGGAAATCCGATCATGACCTTGGCGCAGGGCTTCGCACGAAACAATGGAAACTAGAATCCTCGGAGGTGTTCGCGCCGGCCGCCGGCGATATTTCCGTGGCCGAGGTGGAGGGAGGGCCGGTGATTTTAGCGCGTCCTTCTCCAGCGCGTCTGGTCGTACTTGGTTTCCACCCTGGAAAATCCGCCATGCGTTTCGATCTCACCACCCCCTTGCTCTTCGCCAACATTTTGCGCTGGATGGATCCGGCAGCATTCCGCCGGTGGGAAGTTTACGGAGGGACGGCGGGCACGGTAACCGTGCCGCTGGAATCCGGAGTGGAAGCGGCAGACGTGAAGGTGATCTCCTCTAACCAGCAAAACCTCCCGTTTACGATCAATGGGCATAGTCTGCGCTTTTTCTCCGGTACACCGGGGACCGTGCGGGTAATTACCGCCGATAGGGAGCAAGTCTATTCGCTCACACTGCCGGAGGTGGGGGAGGCCGTGTGGCAACCACCGCTATCCGCCAGACGCGGTACGCCTCTGAGAGTAATGGAGGCCTCCGCCAGGGATCTCTGGCCTGCCCTAGCCGTGCTTGGAGGCCTAGGCTTGCTGATGGAATGGCTGCTGTTCGGGCGCACCCGAATGCACCTGGCGGGAGTTGAGCATCCGGTTGCCGATCGTCCGCTGCGGAGGGCTTCGTGACGTTCGATCGCAGTTGGGTTCTGCTCCTCACCGTGTTGCCCCTGGGCTGGATTGCCGTGGCCTGGAAGCGAACTCCGCAGAAAATCGGACTGTTGCTCAAGGCCGCCGCGCTGCTCGCCATCCTGATTGCCATCGCCGAACCCCGGCTCACGCTGCCGGAATCGAAGGTAGCCGCCGCGGTACTGGTGGATACCTCCGCCAGCATCTCCACAGCCGACCTGGCCCGCGCCTCCGATATTGCCACCAAGATCGACGCCGCGCGCGGCCGGCATTGGATGCGGGTGATCCCATTCGCGCGCTCCTCCCGTCAATCGTCGGCGTCTGAATTCAATCGAAAATGGACGCTGCAACAGACGTCGGGGGAAGCGGGAAGAGGAACCGATCTGGAAGCCGCCGTTCGCGAGGCGATTGCCGCGCTGCCTGGCGGCATGGTGCCGCGCGTGGTGCTGGTTTCGGACGGCAATGAAAACCACGGCAGCATAGCCCGAGCTTCCTGGCTGGCGCAACACCTGCATGTTCCCATCGATACTATTCCCTTGGCCGGCCGTCCCAAGCCCAATTTGAGAGTGGAATCTGTCAGCCTTCCTTTGGTCGCCTTTACCGGAGAGAAATTTCCGATTGACCTGGTGGTCAGCTCTCCCAAGAAAACCACTGGGACCGTGGAACTGATGGCGGAAGGAAAGGTATTGGGTACCAGCCCGGTTTCGCTCGAACCAGGCAACAATCAACTGCGCGTGCATGCGAGCTTGAATACGGAAGGCGCGGTGGATATCTCCGGTACGGTGCGGGCCGTTGATGCTGGCGAAATCCGCTTCGAACAGGCCATCACGCTCCGCCGCCCACGGGTGTTGTACATTTCTCAGGATCCGGCGGGTACAGAAGCGAACCTGCTCGATACACTGCAAGCTGCCAGATTTGACGTGCAGCGGACCTCCGATGTGATGCAAGGTAACCTGAACGACTACCAGTTGGTGGTCTTTAATAACTGGGACCTCGAGAGCATTCCAGCCGCCCGGAAGACGGCGCTGGAGGAATTCGCCAAACAAGGCGGCGGGGTACTGGTGATCGGCGGCGAACGCAATGTCTACGCAGAGAACAAAAAGACGGAGGACGCGATGGACCGTCTTCTTCCCGCCAAACTGGCGCCGCCGCGTTCACCCGAAGGCACCTGCGTCGTCCTTATCATCGACAAGTCCTCCTCCATGGAAGGCCGAAAGATGGAGCTTGCCCGGCTGTCCGCCATCGGCGTCATCGAGAATCTGCGCCCCACGGATATGGTGGGTGTGCTCATCTTTGATAACTCGTTCCAGTGGGCAGTGCCGATTCGCAAAGCGGAAGACCGGGCGACCATCAAGCGCCTGGTAGCCGGCATCACGCCGGATGGCGGGACACAGATCGCCCCCGCGCTTTCCGAGGCGTACCGTAAGATTCTGCCCACGACGGCAACATACAAGCACGTGGTGCTGCTCACGGATGGTATCTCGGAAGAAGGCGATAGTATGTCGCTGGCGAAGGAGGCCACCAACAATAAAGTCACCATCTCCACGGTTGGCCTGGGCCAGGATGTCAACCGGGCATACCTCGAGAAAATTGCGACATCTGCGCGCGGGAAATCCTACTTCCTCACAGACCCTTCCGGTCTGGAACAAATTCTGTTGAAGGACGTAATGGAGCACACCGGCTCCACCGCTGTCGAGCGCGCCATTGTGCCCACTGTCATGAAATCGTCCGAAGTACTCACCGGCATCGACATGACAACCGCGCCGTCCCTGCGCGGGTACGTCAAATTTATCGCGAAACCTACCGCGGACACCATTTTGAGTATCGACAAGAAAGATCCACTGTTGACGTCTTGGCAATTCGGACTCGGCCGCACGGCTGTGTTCGCGTCCGATGCAAAAAGCCGCTGGGCCGAGAAGTGGATCACCTGGAATGGATTCGACAAGTTCTGGGTGAACCTGTTTCGCGACCTGCTGCCGCACTCGCAATCGGGCGAAGCAACACTGGAATATGATGCCGCCAGCGGCAACCTGGCGGTGAACTATCGTCTCGCGCCTCATATCGCGGAGCCCGCCTCCATCCCGCAGATTTTCGTCTTCGGTCCCGGTGGATTCCAGAAACCTGTTCCTGTCCGCAAAGTTGCCGAAGGTTCCTTTCACGGAGAGGTGTCCATCGGAACGCGGCAGGGGCTTTTTCGGATCCGGCCGCAGGAGGATTCGCGGTTGTTCCCGGAAACCGGGTTGTACAGGCAGGAGGAAGAGCTGAACGAGTTCGGCTCGAATGAAACTCTGTTGCGCCAGGTGGCGGCGTTTACGGGTGGGCGATTTAATCCGAATCCCGATCAGATATTCGATGGGGGAGGGAAGTCTGTTAGTTCCACGCTGGAGTTGTGGCCCGGTCTGCTGGGCCTCGCGGTCTTATTGAATCTGTCGGAGTTGGTCGTCCGGAAATGGCGGGGCATTGTCCAGACCGTGAGCGGAAGCAGACAATAAGAACGGAGGTTGACGCGGTTTTGGAGGAATGTGCGGCAAGGCTTCCGCTGCTGCCGCCGGTGCTCTGTACCAGAGAAGTTAATTTTGATCCGCGATATCAAATAGCATCGGCTGAAATTCGGCCGGCATTTTCTTTCGGGACGAATTGGAGCGCTCGCTGGCAGCCCCGAACTCCCGCATCGCCCGCACCAAGCGGGTGTGATGGAGGAAGATGTCGAGCAGCAGCCGGCATCGTTCGCAACCGCCGCGAATCCCACCCTCTCCATCCTGTTCGGGGTCGTATCCATGATGCTTACCGCACCTTCCTTTCCATTTGACGGTCCCGATTTTCAGCATCCGGAACTTAGCTTATCAGACGCGTTTACGGCGCCAAAGCCCAAGCCCAACCAAGGCGGTGGCCATCATGGCGAGAGTTCCCGGTTCGGGCGTCGCAGTGACTATGGCCCCACCGGTTAACGGCGAGTCTACTGTGTTGATTTGTCCCGAATAGTCGAGCCCGAATGAGCTGCCGGCGACTTGCATCACCTGAAACTGAATGGTATTCATTGCTCCCGGATGGAGATACGGCTTTAGATCATCTGTCCCAAAAATCTGGACGGCGCTCGCGGGACATCCGACGGCAACGGCCGCACACGAGATGTTGCCTGGTCCGATGGCTGCCGTAAAAATTTTGGTTCCGTTAACGAACACGGCGGCAGTGTCATCCGCCATTACGGAGAGCGAAGCGTCCACAACCGGGCCGCTGAGAAGGAAGGTCTGGCCAAACAGGATGCTGGTTCCGCAGTGGAAATTGACGTAGCCTGGGGCGGACGGATCTCCGGTGGAGGCCGTCGAGATCCAGGAAGAGCCGGCCATTGGGTCCGCCCAGGCCGGGTGCCTCGTGATGTTCACGGTAGCATTTCCGCTGTCGTTCGTGGTTGTTGCCGCCAAGCTGGACAGCAGAATGGTCGTCGCCTGTGAGGAGGGGACTAAAGTCAGTGCGAGTAGTGCTAGATATGATACAGTCTTCAAGAATTCACCTTTCGTGAATTCCATTCAAACAGGTAAGCTTGATGGGAACGATAGTCCCAGTGGCTCATTTGACCGTACTACTCCGTCAGGGAGTATGGTTCGGGAAACCCTGAACATCGGAGCGTATAGTGAATGGTTGCCCTCTATGAAAACCGAACTTCCTACCAAGAAGTGGCTGAATCTGGCTGCCATCAAGACGATGGTGGCTGCGGCCGAGGCCGAAGCCGAGAGGCAGAATGTGCGAGTAACTCTCTGCATCGTGGATGAGGGTGGACATTTACTATTCCTGCAGAAGGCGGACGGTGTGGGTCTTAACACGGTGCAGATTGTGCAGAAGAAGGCGCGTTATGCGGCGTTGTATCGCCGTCCTTCGCGTATCGCGCAGGATCAATTGAGTGGCGGGAATTTGCAGGTCCTGGTGTTTCCGGATGCTTTTCCGAACCAGGGCGGATTGCCAGTCCAGGTGGACGGCCACACTATCGGCGGAATTGCTGCCAGCGGAGCCTCGTCGCAAGCGGATGAGGACATTGCGCAGGCGGCGATCGACGCCTTGTTGCAATAGAGCTCTCATGTGGCAGCATCTCAAGACTGAATGGGAGTACGCGAGCATTGAACTCACGGGCAACACGGTGACCGGTGTGAGCTATGACGCGCAGACAGCGGAAGGAATGCGTGGAGAGACGATGGAGGAGTTATCGGGACATCTGGAGAATTCAGAGCCCGATTTGCTGGCAATCCTGAATACTTTGGGCGAGGAAGGCTGGGAAATCGCCGAAAAGTTGGAGCGCGGCGGGGGAGTGGTTCACCTGCTGTTAAAGAGGCCCGGTAGCCGCCGTGCGCAGAAAGATGCGGAAACGCGGGCTTTAATGAAGAAAGCGCTGGACGATATGGATCTGTAAGGCGCCCCCAGATTTCTCCCTGCAACCGCGGATCTCCTGATAAAATTAAGGGGAACGTCCTTTTATGATCGATACGCTCCTAGCTAAGGTTTTCGGCACCAAGAATGATCGCGAGGTGAAGGCCATGGGCCCGCTCCTCGCCAGTATTAACGCGCTGGAACCGCAAATGCAGCAACTGTCCGACCAGGAGCTTGCCGCCAAGACCGAAGAGTTCAAACAGAGACTGGCCAACGGTGAGACCCTGGACGACATCATGGTGGAAGCATACGCCGTGGTTCGGGAAGCCGGCTGGCGCGTGCTGCGCATGCGGCATTTTGACGTACAGATGATTGGCGGCATTGTCCTGCACAATGGCAAAATCGCCGAAATGCGCACGGGTGAAGGCAAGACGCTGGTGGCCACGCTTCCTACTTATTTGAACGCACTATCCGGTAAGGGTGTACACGTAGTAACGGTCAACGACTATCTGGCGCGCCGCGACTCGGAGTGGATGGGGCGGCTTTACAAATTCCTGGGCCTGACGGTCGGCGTGATTGTCCACGATCTGGACGATGCCGAGCGCAAGGCCAGCTATGGTTCGGACATTACCTACGGCACCAATAACGAGTTCGGCTTCGATTTTCTGCGCGACAACATGAAGTTCCGCATTGAAGATTGTGTGCAGCGCGTACACAACTTCGCCATTGTCGACGAGGTGGACTCGATCCTCATTGACGAAGCGCGGACGCCGCTGATTATTTCCGGACCGAGTGAAGAATCCACCGACAAATATTACAAGATCAACCGCATCATCCCGAAGCTGATCCGCGGCGAAGTTATCGATGGAAAGGAACCGGGCGAGAAGTACACCACCGGTGACTATACGGTGGAGGAAAAGAACCGCACCGTGGCACTGACCGAAGAAGGTGTGTCGAAGGTGGAGCGGTTGCTGGCGGTTCCCAACCTGTACGATCCGGCAGCCATTGAGATCAATCACCACGTCCAGCAGGCATTGAAGGCGCACGTCATGTTTCACCGCGACAAGGACTATCTGGTGCAGGACGACCAGGTAGTGATTGTGGACGAATTCACGGGCCGCATCATGCCGGGACGCCGATGGAGCGATGGTCTGCACCAGGCCATTGAAGCCAAGGAAGGCGTGAAGATCGAGCGGGAAAACCAGACGCTGGCGACGATCACTTTCCAGAATTACTTCCGCATGTATAAAAAGCTGGCTGGAATGACCGGTACGGCTGAGACGGAAGCGGCGGAGTTCTACAAGATTTACAAGCTGGAAGTCACCGCGATTCCGACAAACCGGAAGATGCTGCGGAAAGAATTTCAGGACATTGTTTACCGCACCGAAGAAGAGAAGTTCCGTAACGCCGCCGTCGAGATCAAGGAACTGCATGAAAAAGGGCAGCCGGTGCTGGTTGGTACGATTTCGGTGGAAAAGTCCGAGCGGCTTTCCGGCATTTTGAAAAAGATGGGCGTGCGGCATGAGGTCCTGAACGCGAAGAATCACGAGCGCGAGGCATCGATTGTGGCGCAGGCCGGGCGGAAAGGCGCGGTTACGGTTTCCACCAATATGGCCGGCCGCGGTACGGATATTCTTCTGGGCGGCAATGCGGAATTCCTGGCGCGCGACCGGGCGCGGAAGGCGAATCTGGATCCGGAGGCCATGCCGAAAGAGCAGTGGCAGGCGATGATGGACGAGATGAAGGTCCAGACCGATGCCGAGCACGATGAGGTGGTGGAACTGGGCGGCCTGCATATTGTGGCGACCGAACGGCACGAATCACGGCGAATCGACAATCAGCTGCGCGGACGGTCCGGACGCCAGGGCGATCCGGGTAGCGCGCGGTTCTACTTGTCGCTGCAGGACGATCTTTTGCGCATCTTCGGCGGCGAACGGATTCAAAATCTCATGCTGCGGTTGGGCATGGAAGAGAATGTGCCCATCGAATCCAAGATGATCACCAAGCGCATTGCGGCCGCGCAGAAGGCTGTGGAGGCGCAGAATTTCGCGGCTCGAAAACACGTTCTCGAATATGACGACGTGATGAACAAGCAGCGGCAGGCCGTGTATGGAATGCGGCGCCAGTTGCTGGAGGGGACCGATCAGAAGGAACGGATTGTGGACATCGTGCGCGGGATTGTCGGAGCATTCATCGACAGCCGCTGTCCGGAAGGAGCAGCAACGCACACCTACGATCTGGACGGACTGCAGACCGATGTTCTAACACAGTTCGGCGTCAAGATCGATGTAAAACAGCTTAGCGAGATGCGCCGCGAAGAAATTGAAGACAGCATCTACGATCAGTGTGTCGCCAAGTACAACGAGAAAGAGTCCATGCTCGGTCCCGACGGCGCGGCGATTCTACGCGAAACCGAGCGTATGATCATGCTCAACGTCATCGACAATCAGTGGAAAGACAACCTGCTGTCGATGGATCATCTCAAGGAAGGCATCGGGCTGCGGGGATATGGACAGAAAGATCCGCTGATCGAATACAAGAAAGAATCCTTCACCATGTTCCAGGACATGATGGACCGGATTGAAGATGAGACCATCCGGTTCCTGTTCTTCATGCAGCCGTACGAAGGAGGCCATGCAGAGCTTCCCTATCCGGAGATCGAGGAAGAAGACGAGGACGATGTGCTCGCTCTTCCGGCGGGCGGACCCGACGGGCAGAACGGAAGCAACGGATCGCACGGCGGGGCGCCAACGGCCGATCAGAAAGCGGCACAGAACACTTTCCAGGACTTCACCCGGAACATTCAGAAGAAGAAGGATAAGGAACTGGCCGCGCTGCAGTTTGGCGGCGACGGGTCCAGCACGACCAAGGAGCCGGTGATCGCGGCCAACAAAGTGGGCCGTAATGACCCATGCCCCTGCGGGAGCGGGAAAAAGTACAAAAAATGCTGCGGCGCAAACTCCTAATATTCGCTGTCCTATGCGGTTCGGCGCACGGGGCACTGCTGCCTGAATGGTTCGGAAACTACAAGCGCACCGAGATAAAACCGGTGGTGCTCTCTGACCGGCGTGTCTGGGACGAGTACGGCTTTGACGCAGCGGAGCAGGCGGTATATCGCTCCGGTGCGAACAAGATGTTGACCACGGCGTACCGGCTCAAAGATCCCACTGGAGCCTTGGCGGCCTTTCAATGGCTGCGCCCGGACGACGCCACGCCCCTCAAACTCGCCGAATACGCAGCGGGATATGGCGACAGCAGCTTGCTGCTCATGGGTAACTATGTTCTTTCTTTTCAGGGGAATCGACCTACGCCTGCAGACCTGAAGCAGATTTTCGTCTATCTTCCAAGATACGACCAGTCGTCCCTGCCATCGCTGCGAAATCATCTGCCAGCCGACCATTTGATTGTAAATTCCCAGCGCTACGTGCTGGGTCCGGCGAGTTTGCAGAAGTTTGAGCCGCGGATCGCGCCGTCGCTGGCCGCCTTTCACCTGGGCGCCGAGGCTCAACTTGCGCGGTACAAGACGAAGAACGGAGAATCGCAGTTAGCCGTCTTCTCCTACCCGACGCCACAGATGGCGCGCGAGCGTGTAGACGCGTTCCACAAGATCGACGGGGTGGTTGCCAAGCGGTCGGGTCCCCTGGTGGCCGTGATCGTTTCTCCGCCGGATGCGGACGATGCGGAGAGGATCCTCTCGCAGGTGCGGTTCGAGCAGGAAATCACTTGGAGCCAGAAGATTCCTAAACCCCAAGGTAATCCAGGTGACATGTTGATGGGAATCTGTATTCTGGCCGCAGTACTCATTGGCTTGTCTGTACTGTTTGGTTTCTTCCTGGGCGGCTTTCGCGTAGCCCTGGCGCGCTTTGGCATTGGAAGTGCACACGATGCCTTCACATCTCTACAGATTGGCAAAAAATAACTTCCTTTGTTTGTGTGGGTTGGAGTTAAAACCCTTACTCTCCAGGTACTGTTTGCCCGGGTTTTGCACAACCTGAGGAAAAAACACTTGCGATCTAAGTTGTTTGTGCACGGCATGTTATGGACCACTTTTCGCTGGCTGGATTTTCTCTTGACTAAAACCTCCGCTGGCCATAATATCCAAATCACATACCAGATTTTGACGGTTGCGATTCCGTTGAGTCTGATTCTCCCAATAACATCGCCCTGATTGAGTCGGGGCTATGGCAAATGCTCACCTCCTCCAAAGGTGAGCATTTTTGCTATAGAAGGGCCCAAATTCCACCATCGTTCCCCGGCGGCCGCCATCTCAGTACAATCATGGCAGTACATCATGGCAGTACAATAATGATTGTATGAAGCTGCCCCTCTGCCAATTTGTGAGTCTTGTGCCATGATGGCCACCGTTGTGGCGACCGCCCTCTGGAATGACATGCTGACCTTGAAAATTCCGGTCAGCGAAAAAATCCTGCGCCCCGTTCTGGTATACGTGTTCCTGGTTTTGATGCTCCGAGTGTTCGGCAAGCGGGAGCTGGCCCAGTTGAATCCCTTCGACCTGGTGGTTCTGCTGTCGCTTTCCAACACCGTTCAAAACGCCATAATCGGCGACGACAATTCTCTGCTGGGCGGCTTCATCGGCGCGTTTTCGCTGCTGGTCACCAACTACTTTGTCGTCCGGTTCCTGTTTAAGCACCGGCGTCTGGATCAGGTGATTGAGGGTTCTCCTACCCAGCTCATGGAGAACGGCAAGTTGATGCACCAGAATATGGCGAAGGAGCTCTTGAGTATCTCGGAATTGACGTCCGTGGCGCACCGGCAAGGCTTTGCCAGCCTGAACGAACTCGACAGCTGCGTTTTGGAACCCGGCGGCACCTTTGTGCTGCGGTCTAAAACGCCGAGCACGGATGAGTCTCGCCACGCGCAGTTATTGGAGCGGCTGGAAAAGCTGGCGCAGCAGGTAGAAGCACTCAGTTTGAAGACGAATTAATACAGGGAGATTCCATGGCAGAGCTAGAGATCCACCACGAAGGACATGAAGCTGATCCGTTTGGACAACGGATTGGAGTGACGGCGGCCATCATTGCCGTCTTTCTGGCGGCGGTTACGATCATGTCTCACCGTTCGCACACCGACGCCGTGATTTTTAAGACCGAGGCGAACGATAAATGGGCGTTCTACCAGGCCAAAAGCATCAAGCGCGCGCAGTACGACATTGCCGAACGGGTGGCCTCGAAATCGCAAAGCGGCCTCTCCGAAGAGTTTCACAAGGAATCGGAGCGCTATAAACGGGAAGATGAAGAGATCCAGAAGGAAGCCCAAGAGAAAGAGGCCGAAACCAGACTGGCTGAGCACAAGGCTTTGAAGTACGACCTGGGAGAGGGGCTGTTGGAGCTGGGGCTGGTCCTGTGCTCCCTTTACTTCATCTCGAAAAAGAAATTGTTCCCAACGGTGGGCCTGGTTTCCGCTGTAGCGGGAGTGTTGATCGCAAGCCTCGCTTTTTTGCCTTGAACAAGCTAAAAAGGCCTTTCCATTGAGATAGTTGCTGTCAACCTGCTACCCTGAAGTTTCTATGTCAGACCGTAAACTCCAGATTATTCCCCTCGGGGGACTCGGCGAGTTCGGGATGAACTCCATGGCCTTACGTTATGGTGACGATATTATCGTCATCGACGCCGGCATGATGTTCCCCGATGCCGAACTGCTGGGCGTTGATATCGTCACGCCCGATTTCGCGTACCTGGAGGAGCACCGGTCCATGGTCCGGGGGCTTCTGCTTACACACGGACACGAAGACCACATTGGCGGAATTCCCTTCCTCTTGGCCCAGATGAACATCCCGATCTACGGGACCGATTTCACCCTGGCGCTGGTGGAACGGCGGCTCGAAGAGCACGATCTGGATAAAGCCGCCGTGCTGAAACGGGTGAAGGCCGGGGAGAAGGTTGAGCTTGGCCCGTTTGTGGTGGAGTTCATCCGCGTCACGCACTCTATTGTCAGTGCGGTGGCAATGGCGATTACCACGCCGCTTGGGGTCGTGATCCATACCGGCGACTTCAAGGTGGACCCGACTCCGACCGACAACGAGCTATTCGATTTGCACACATTTGCCGAGTATGGCAAGCGCGGCGTCCTGCTGCTGATGTCGGACTCGACCAACGTCGACAGGTCCGGTTATACCGAGAGCGAACGCGCGGTGCGGCCTCGCCTCGAGGACATCTTTAACCGTGCGGAACGGCGAGTCGTCATCTCGTGTTTCAGTTCGTCGATTCATCGCTTGCAGCAAATCCTCGACTTGTCGGCCGAATTCGGGCGAAAGGTGGCCTTCCTGGGCCGGAGCATGAATAATGTGACCGAGATTGCCCACAATCTTGGCTTGTTGACCATCCCCGATAACATCCTGCTTCGCCCGCAGGACATTATGTCCGCGGCGCCGGGCAAGGTTTGCGTGGTGGTTTCAGGGACGCAAGGGGAGCCGATGTCCGCCCTCTCGCGTGTGGCGGTGGATCAGCATAAGAGCTTGTCGGTGGAACGCGGGGACACCGTTGTTCTAAGCTCCCGAATTATTCCGGGGAATGAGAAGGCGATTTACCGCATGATGAACCACGTGGCCAAGCGCGGCGCGGACCTGGTCTACGGGTCAATGAATCCGCCGGTACATGTATCCGGGCACGCAAGCGTGGAAGAGCTGAAGCTGATTCTGAACCTGGTGCGTCCGCGTTATTTCATTCCGCTGCATGGGGAATACCGGCAGATGGCGAAGCATGCTTCGCTTGCGCGGAATTTGAGCCATGCCGGGATGGAACAGGCATTTGTATTGGAGACGGGGCAGACCGTGGAGATTGATTCGCGCGGAGCGCGGATGGGTCCGAAGGTTGCCGTGGGACGGATCTGCATCGATTCCGGCTCACTGGACGAAGTGGTGGAAGACATGGTGATCCGTGACAGGCGGCATCTGTCGGAAGACGGGTTTGTGCTGCCGATCATTGCGATCAACAAGCAGACGGGTAAGTGCGAGGGGCTTCCGGAAATTGTGTCCCGCGGCTTTGTTTCCGTGGAAGACAGTGGACGAATGATGCAGGAGGCGCGCATGGTGGTAGCAAAAACCCTGGAAAGTTCCAGCGCCGAGGAACGAACCGACTGGGGCGTCATGCAGGAGAAGATCCGGGCGGATTTGAAACGCTATCTCACCAAACAGACATCCCGCCGGCCGTTGATCATGCCCGTCATCCTCGAGGTCTGACGGGTGAATCCCGCTTATCTGGAAGACGCCTCCGGTTATAAGGGACACGCCGAAGCGCTGTTTGTTCCGGCGACGGAAGCGGAGTTGCAGGGGGTACTGCGCGAGGCCAACTCAAAGCGGATTCCCGTGACCATTGCAGGCGCGGGCACCGGTTTGACGGGCGCCCGGGTGGCTCAGGGCGGTTGGGTGGTTTCCACGGAGAAGTTTCGCGACATCGATATCGGGCTGAGGCAGGCTCGGGTTGGCGCCGGTGTTTTACTGAAGGATCTGCAGGCGGCCGCCGCTCCCAGTGGTCAGTTCTATGCTCCCGACCCCACGGAATCCGGCGCGTCTTTGGGTGGAACGGTTGCATGCAATGCCAGCGGTTCGAGAAGTTTTCGATGCCGCGACACGCGACGGCACGTTCTGGGGTTGCGCGTGGTCACGATGGACGGCGCGGTGCATGCCTACCGCCGCGGCGAGGCGATTGATTTTGATACTGTAGCTCTGCCGCGCCCGCAAACCACGAAACATTCTGCCGGTTTTCTGTTACATCCGGGAATGGATTGGCTGGACTTGTTCATCGGGTCTGAGGGCACGCTGGGAGTGGTGACGGAGGCTACCGTGCGGCTGGTCAAAACTCCGGGCGAGATTTTGGCAGGGGTGATTTTCTTTCCCAGCGATGCCGATGCTTTGCGTGCAGTGGAGGCGTGGCGGCCGATTCCCGGGTTGCGCATGCTTGAGTATTTCGACGCAGGTTCTCTCGAACTTCTGCGGCAGAAGAACGACGGCATTCCAAAGCAGGCTCTGGCAGCGCTTCTGGTGGAGCAGGAGATTGTGGACGAGTCTGAAATGGACGCATGGGAGCAGCGGCTGGAGGTTTCGCGGGCATTGGCCGAAGATTCATGGTTCGCCTCCACCGATCGCGAACGGGAGCGATTCCGGAAATTCCGCCATGGACTCCCGGAAGCGGTAAACAGCACCATCCGGCAGCGTGGCTTGCAAAAGATGGGGACGGATTTCGCGGTTCCCGTGAGCGAAAATGCGGCGATGATGGCGCATTATCGCCATCGGTTGGAAGCGGAATTTCCCGGTCAATACGTGATCTTCGGGCACATTGGCGACGCGCACGTTCACGTGAATATTCTGCCCGCTGATGGCGTGGAGGCGGAACGCGCGAAGGCTTTAATGGTGGAGTTAGCCCGGAAGGCCGTTTCGCTTGGAGGAACTGTCGGGGCCGAGCACGGCTTGGGAAAGCGGAAAGCACACCTGCTTGCGATTCAGTATTCGCCGGCTGAGATTGAAGCGATGAAGGCCGTGAAGCGGCGGCTGGATCCGCATTGGTTGCTGGGGCAGGGAACCTTGTTTGAGCGCGGTTGATTCCAGATGCCCGTGCCGTTGAGCTTCGAGGCAGAACGGCGAATTGACGCTCCGTTTTCCGTGGACCTACGAGCCGAGGGGTCTGCGCTGGGAGTCAACGAGTGCGGCGGGAATTCCAATTGGCACGTTTTCGCTTCGCCGCGCTGAAGCTGAGCGACGGCGACATTGAGAAATTAAGGCGGGGCCATACTCCTAGCGCAGAAAGATTGCGTAACCTTCTGATGGCGGCGGGTTCTGGCGAAGATCCCGAGGCACATCAGTCGTGGATCCCCTGCTGAACGATGGGCGGGTTTGGAAATCCGATGCGGTGATTGAAGTATCGCGATGTCGCGACGCCGCCACACCGAAGCATGGTCCGTCCCGGGCATTGACTTGCATTGAATCGATACCGAACTTGCCTGGCTGGCGGGGAGCAGATGGAACATCTTCGAAGAGCCATCTGCGCGACATTGCAGATGCTCTGATTAGAGCAACCTCTCGAACTCACGGGCTCTGCTATAGACGCGAAATGGGAAGCACGATCAGCAAGCCGAAGGAACGAATGCTGCCGCTCTTCGAGGATTCTTCGATTTACTTCTAAAGATAGTTTCGCCTCAACTCCGGTGGGACCTATCACGAATCTTAGTAGCGTGATGTTTTCTCGGTTATGACTCACCCGGCAATTCTCAGGTACCCAGAAAAGTGCAGTCGAGTGATTGATGCGGGTTGGATCTGACCTGCGGACGGGCTAATACGTTAATCTGCGGACTATCGGTGGCAGCTCCTCCGGCCGATATATCCCCAGAATGAAAGTTGTGATCCTAGCCGGTGGACTTGGGAGTCGGTTGTCAGAGGAAACACACCTTCGTCCCAAACCGATGGTCGAAATCGGTGGCATGCCGATTCTGCTTCATATCATGAAGGGTTTCTCAGCCGCCGGCTTCGATGACTTCGTGATTTGCCTCGGATATAAAGGCTACGTTATAAAGGAGTTCTTCGCAAACTACGTACTTCACACTTCTGATCTCACTATCGATTTCGTAACTGGTAAAACCACTACACATTGCAGTCGCGCGGAAAAGTGGAAGGTTACACTAGTCGACACGGGGATGCACACGATGACGGGTGGCCGCGTCCGCCAGGTGGCGCGATTTCTCGGACGTGGACCGTTTTTCTTGACCTATGGCGACGGCCTGGCCAACATCGACATTCGCGCGCTGCTTGCGTTTCATGAAAGGCACGGAAAACTCGCGACCGTGACGGCCACTCGGCCGCCGGCCCGATTTGGCGCCCTTGAATTACACGACGAAACAGTAACCGGCTTTCTCGAAAAGCCTCTAGGAGAGGGAGGGTGGATTAACGGGGGCTTTTTTGTCTTGGAACCCGAAGTTCTCCAGTATCTTGACGGCGATGATACGGTATGGGAACGCGAACCCCTCAGCCGATTGGCCTCTTGCGGTGAACTCGCCGCTTATCGCCATGAGGGATTTTGGCAGCCCATGGATACGTTGCGTGAAAAGCACTACCTTGAAAGCTTGTGGGTAGGAGGCAACGCTCCGTGGAAGAGGTGGCCTTGCTGAGCCATCGGGGATTTTGGCAAGACAAGCGAGTACTGGTTACGGGGCATACCGGGTTCAAAGGTGGCTGGCTCTGTCACTGGCTGGATATGATGGGTAGTCGAGTGACGGGCCTGTCACTAGCACCGCAGATGCCCGACAATTTATTCACGTCTACGGGTATTGCCGATTTCGTGGATGACCGACGGGGCGATGTGCGGAATCCTGAATACGTCACAAGTTGCATACTCGAGAGCCAAGCGGAAATCATATTTCACTTGGCTGCTCAACCCCTCGTTCGCGCGTCCTACGGCGTACCAAGAGACACTTTTGCTGTCAATATTATGGGAACGGTTAACGTTCTCGAGTCGGCCAGGTCGGTTCGCTCGGTTCGGGCTGTGGTCATAGTGACCAGCGACAAGTGCTACCAGAACCTTGAAACATTTCGCCCGTATCGTGAATCCGACGCAATTGGTGGGCATGATCCCTATTCGGCTAGCAAAGGATGCGCAGAACTGGTCACTGCGTCTTACCGGAAGTCCTTTTTCGCTGTGGGTAACGATACAGGCGTAGCATCGGCGCGTGCTGGAAACGTCATCGGGGGTGGTGACTGGGCAGCGGACCGAATCGTCCCTGACTGCGTCCGCGCTTTCACATTGGCGCAACCAGTCGTGTTGCGAAGACCCCAGTCGATTCGCCCTTGGCAGCATGTTCTCGATCCCTTGTCCGGATACCTGCTACTGGCCGAGGCCCTTTGCGAAAAACCGCACGATTTAGCACACTCATATAATTTCGGGCCGCAGGCAACCGAAATTCGCAGAGTAGAGGACGTGGTTAAGCTGGCCGCGTCGATGTGGGGCGAGGGAGCGTGCTGGGAATGTCACGGTGAAGATCATCTGCATGAAGCCGGTATTCTAACTTTGGACTCAACTCTTGCCCGCCAGCACCTAGGCTGGAAACCCCGATGGTCTCTCGAAATGGCAATGGCATCGACCATTGAATGGTACCGACTTCAGCGGTCAGGTAATTCAATGACCGAATTGACTCGCCAGCAAATTTTGTCGTATGCAGCGTCGCCTCCGTTCGATGCGGGCGTGGAACATGAGTATTGCTGACTCTGTATGCCGTCCTGCCGAATATGTGCGTCATCGCTTTCGCAGACCTTCGTCGATCTCGGGTTTTCTCCGTTGGCCAACTCTTATTTAAAAGAGGAAGACCTGCATCGCATGGAGGCTCATTATCCGCTCCATACTTACGTGTGCTCCAATTGCATGCTAGTGCAGCTCATGGAGTTTGAGTCCCCGAAGAATATATTTTCG
>JBDUEM010000049.1:0-34118 GCA_040002435.1 Bryobacteraceae bacterium | reverse complement strand
TTTCTTGAGGAGAATCTATTGTCGTTAGAACAGGATCTCCTGAAGCAGCGCCTGCGGCGCATTCAGGAGATCGAAGCACTGGGGTTCCGCGCCTACGGGCAGCGTTTCGAATTCACCCACACCCTGCCGCAAATCCGCGCCGAGCATGATGCGAAGACCGTTGAAGAACTGGTTAGCCCCATTCAGGTGCGCGTTGCCGGACGCATTCTGACCATCCGCCGTATGGGCAAGGCCGGTTTCCTCACTTTGAGCCAGTCCGGGGAGCGATTGCAGATTTACGTCAAGAAAGACGCTCTGTCGGAAACCGACTATTCTCTTTATCAGCTGCTGGATCTGGGCGATATCATCGGCGCCGAGGGTTATCTGTTCCGGACGAAGACGGGCGAGTTGAGCATTCACGTGGAGAAACTGTTCTTTCTCGCAAAGACGCTGCTCTCCATGCCGGAAAAGTGGCACGGGTTGGAGGATGTGGAAACCCGCTACCGGCAGCGCTATCTGGACATGATTGCCAACCCTGAAGTAGGCAAGGTGTTTGTCACTCGCGCGAAGTTGATTTCTTCACTGCGGCGGCAACTGGAGTCGAAGGGGTTTCTGGAAGTGGAGACGCCGATGATGCAGGCGCTGTACGGCGGGGCGACCGCGAGGCCGTTCATCACGCATCACAACACGCTGGACATCGACCTCTACCTGCGGATTGCGCCCGAACTGTATCTGAAGCGCCTCGTGGTGGGCGGAATCGAACGCGTGTTCGAAATCAATAAGAACTTCCGGAACGAGGGAGTCTCCACGCAGCACAACCCGGAGTTCACCATGCTGGAGTTCTATCAGGCCTATACGGACTATCACGGGCTGATGGACTTGACGGCTGAGCTGCTGCGCCAGACTGCCATCGATGTTACCGGTGGGACAAAGGTCTCCTATCAAGGCACCATCATCGACTTCGACAATATCCGGCGCTTCAGCATGCGCGAGGCTGTAATCGAGTTCTGGAAGGGCGATGGCCGGCCAACGATGGAAGAGGTGAAGGATCCGGAGTGGCTGGCCCAACATTCGCACGCGGCATCGGCGGGTGAAAAGCTGACCGATATTTTCGAGAGACATGTCGAGGCGCAGTTGATTCAGCCGGCGATGGTCTATGACTATCCGGTGGAGACTTCGCCGCTCTCAAAGAATAAGCCCGAGGAGCCGGAGATGGTGGAGCGCTTCGAAATCTACATTGCCGGGATGGAAATTGGCAATGCGTATACGGAGTTGAACGATCCGCAGGAACAGCGGCGGCGTTTCGAGATGCAACTGGCCATGGGCGAGAAGGGCGATGAAGAGGCGCATCGCATGGATGAGGATTATCTGCGCGCGCTCTCCTATGGCATGCCGCCCACCGGTGGCGAGGGGATCGGCATCGACCGGTTGACCATGGTGCTGAGCGACTCGCGTTCGATCCGGGACGTGATTCTGTTCCCACTGCTTCGTCCGGAAGGACCGATTGGAATCGCGGACGATCTGCGCGCCGCCGAATTGTGATTGGAGGCTTCGAGCTATTCGTAGCAGGGCGCTACTTGCGCGCCAAGCGCAAGCAGGCCGTCATCTCCGTCATCACTGTGATCTCGATTCTGGGCGTGGCGGCGGGCGTGATGGCGCTGGTAGTCGCGCTGGCGATCACCAACGGCTTCCGCAACACGCTGCAGCGGAATCTGCTGGGAGCAACGGCGCATATCAGCATCGTGGAGAAGGAACCGGGGGAAGGCATCAGTAACTGGCGCGAGATGGTGGCGAAGCTGCGCAAGGTGCCGCATGTGACGATGGCGACCGCTACCCTTTATGACGCTGTGCTGTTTTCCGGGCCGCTGAGGCCAACGGGCGGCATTCTGAAGGGCGTGGATCCGAAGCAGACGGACATCCTGTCGCATCTGAAGCAGGGCTCCATCGACGGCCTGGTGAACACGACGAGGGGAATGCGGGGAATCATACTGGGCAGCAAGCTGGCCGCCAGCACGGGAATGATGCTGGACAGCGTGATCCATGTGATCAGCCCACAAGGCGAGCTGACTCCTTGGGGACCGCGAATCAAACAATATGATTTTCGCGTCGTGGGAATTTTCGAAACGGGCTTCTACGAACTGGACGCCAACTGGGCATACGTATCCCTCGCATCCGCGCAAAACGTGATTTCGGTGGGCGATGTGGTGAATGCGATTGAGCTGAAGGTGGATGACGTCGATCTTGCGCCACAAGTAGCGAAGGTGGCCGAGGTAGCCCTTGCGAACCCGGCGCTGGGGGCAACGAACTGGAAGGAACAGAACAAGCCCATCATGAATGCGCTGCGTACCGAGAAGATCGTCACCATTGTGACCATCGGTCTGATTCAACTGGTGGCGGCGCTAAATATTTTGATTGCGCTGATCATGATGGTGATGGAGAAGTACAGGGATATCGCGATCCTGATGTCAATGGGCGCGCGGCATCAGCAGATTCGCAAAATCTTCATGCTGCAGGGTGTGCTGATTGGCGTTGTTGGTACCGTGATCGGACTCGCCAGCGGGTACTCCATCTGCTACTTCGCCGAACGTTTCCGCTGGATTCCGCTGGATGAAGAGGTCTACTCGTTGAGCTTTGTTCCGTTCGATCCCCGTTGGACGGATGCGTTCTGGATTGCGGGTGTGGCAATCGCCGTCAGTTTCCTGGCCACGCTTTATCCGGCGCGGAATGCTACGAAGATCTTGCCGGTGGAAGCGCTTCGCTATGAGTAGGCCGTCATGTGCGGGATAGCGGGCTTCACCCATTTAAGGGGCGCGGCAAATCCTGAACTGATTCGCGAGGCGACGCGGTCCATTCATCACCGCGGTCCGGATCAGAACGGTGTTTACGAATCAGACGTCATCTCTCTCGGTGTAGTGCGGTTGAAGATTATCGACCTCAACGGGGGCGAGCAGCCGATGCGCAGCGGCGATACGCTGATCGTGTTCAATGGCGAGGTCTACAATCACGCGGAGATTCGCAAAGAACTGGAAGGCCTGGGCGTGCGGTTTGAATCGCGATGCGATACCGAAGTGGTGCTGAAGGCTTTTCAGCAGTGGGACACGGCATCATTCACGCGGCTGCGCGGGATGTTCGCGGCGGCGCTGTGGACTGAATCCACGCGGCGGCTGGTGTTGGTGCGGGACCGCATGGGCATCAAGCCGCTGTACATCCATCAGCGCGGCGACGATCTGTATTTCGGATCGGAATTGAAAACACTCTTCGTGCATCCGGAAATCGAGCGGCGGCTCGATCCGGATGGACTGAACTACTATCTGTCCCTGAACTATGTTCCCGGCCCTTACACCTTAGTGTCGGGAATCCGCAAGCTGCCGCCGGCACACTGGCTGGAGTGGAAGGACGGCAAGACGCGGGTCCAGCGATACTGGAAGGCCGACTGGCAGCCGCGGGAGTGCTCGCTGGATGAGGCGAAGGAAGAGCTGGACGGATTGCTGCGCGCGTCTGTGAAGGAGCATCTGGTTTCCGATGTACCTCTCGGTATCTGGTCGAGCGGCGGACTGGACTCATCGACAATTCTGCACTACGCCTCCGAGGGTGTGCGGCTGAAGACGTTCTCGGTTTCCTTCCAAGGGCGGGCGTTCGATGAGAGCGCATACTTCCGTGAGATGGCGCAGAAGTACGGCACGGATCATCACGAATTCGACCTGAATCCGGACGTGGAACTGCAAAGCGCGATCGAGGAGATGCCGTACTATTCGGATGAACCGAGCGCCGATGCCGGGGCGCTGCCGGTCTGGTTCCTCTCGCGCATGAGCCGGCAGCACGTCACTGTAGCGCTGAGCGGCGAGGGAGCGGACGAGTTGTTCGGCGGCTACAACACTTACCTGGCGGATGGGTATGCGCGGACCGCCCGGAGTACGCCGGCGTTCGCGCGGAAGGCTGCCCTGGCCGCGATGCAGGTGTGGCCGGCGTCCGATGAAAAGATCAGCCTCGAATACAAAGTGAAGCGGATGCTGGAAGGATCGCTGCTGCCACCGGAACAGGCACACTTTTTCTGGAACGGTACTTTCTCTGAGGCGGCGCGGCAGCAGTTGATGCGGCCCGAGGTGTTCCGGCGCAACCCGCTGTTGAGTGAGGACGAAAATGGCATCGGCTACTTGAATCAGTTTCTGCGGCTGGATCAGGCCAACTATCTGCCGGACGATATTCTGTACAAGTGCGACCGGATGAGCATGGCGCATTCACTCGAAGTACGGCCGCCGTTTCTGGATCATCGTGTGGTGGAGTTTGCGGCGCGGCTGCCGGAGAAATGGAAGATCCACGGCGGATCGCTGAAGTATGTCCTGCGGGAGTTGATGCAGGATAAACTGCCGCAGTCCGTGCTGACGCGGAAGAAGGAAGGCTTCGATATTCCGGCGCACGGCTGGTTCCGCAGTCTGCTGAAGCCGCTATTGTTGGAGACGGTGAATGCGCGGGCTGTTGCGGGCTTTCTGGAGTGGCCTGCGGTGGATGCAGTGATCCAGGCCCATCTGGAAAGGCGCGCCAATTATGGTTATCACCTGTGGGGCCTGTTAACCTTGTTCCTTTGGATGAAACGATGGGGAATCGAAGCAGCCTCCACTACCAGGTAATCGTCGTCCTTTTTGCGGCGGTCGTGTACCTTGGCTGTTGCATCAGTCCGCCCGGACTGATGGATGATGTGGATGCGGTGCAGGCACAGATCGCGCGCAACATGCTGGACTCCGGGGACTGGGTTACGGCGCGGCTGGACGGCGTGGCGTACCTGGAAAAATCTCCCATGAAGTATTGGATGATGGCCGTGTCATACATGATTTTTGGCGTGCATGACTGGTCCGCGCGCATTCCCCTGGCGCTCAGCGTCGTTCTGCTGTGCTGGCTGACGGCGCGCTTCGGCGCCTGGGCGGTCTCGGAACGCGTGGGGCTCTATGCGGGGTTGGTGCTGGCCACGTGCATCGGGCTATTTTTGTTCACGCGCATTCAAATTCCAGATGCGATTCTGACCATGACCATCACGCTGGCGATGTGGGCGTTCCTGCGCGCCTTGGATGAACAGGAGCCGAACCCGCGGATTTGGGCCGCGGTGATGGCGGCCAGCATCGGAGTGGGACTGCTGCTGAAGGGACTGATCGCCGCGCTGTTCCCCGTCGCGGGAGCGCTGCTGTACCTGTATTTTTCAAAGCAATTGTTCTTACGCGAAACGTGGCAGCGGCTGCACATCTTCAGCGGCTTGCTGATCGCCCTGGCGATAGCGGCGCCGTGGCACGTGCTGGCTACTATCCGCAATCCTCCCTATTTCGATTTCACGATGAAGAGTGAACCGGGCAAGTATCACGGCTTCTTCTGGTTTTATTTTTTCAACGAGCATGTTTTCCGTTTCCTGAACATGAGGCATCCGCGCGACTACAATACCTTTCCGCGGGCCCTCTTCTGGGGATTTCATCTGCTGTGGCTGTTTCCCTGGAGCGTGTTCCTGCCGGCTGCGGTGACGCTGAGCTACAAGCCGCTCGACCGTGCGGGCCGCACCCGGTTGCTGGCACTTTGTTGGACGGGCTTTCTGCTGGTCTTCTTCACTTTTTCCACTACGCAGGAGTATTACTCCATGCCCTGCTATCCTGCACTGGCGCTGTTGATCGCCTGCGCGATGGCAACGGAGAGCCGCTGGATTTCAGTGGGCTCTAAGGTGGCAGGCGCTATCGCAGTGGCCGCCGTGCTGGCGATCGCGGGCATTCTGGCACATGTCTGGAATATGCCCGCCCCGGGTGACATCTCGCAAGCGCTGACGCAGAATCCCGAGGCGTACACGTTGTCGTTAGGCCACATGGGCGACTTGACGCTGGATTCATTTGCTTATCTGAAACTGCCCCTGCTGGTGGCGGGACTCGCGTTTCTGGTGGGTGCTGCCGGAACACTGCGTTTCCGGGGATATCAAACATTTTTGGCGATGGCCGTGATGATGGTGCTGTTTCTGCATGCGGCACGATTGGCGTTGGTGGTATTCGATCCGTATCTTGGATCGAGACCGCTGGCAGAGGCACTGCTGCGGGCTCCAGACGGACAACTTATCGTGGACGATCAGTACTACACGTTCTCATCCGTATTCTTTTATGCGAACCGCAGGGCGCTGCTGTTGAACGGACGCGTGAATAATCTGGAATATGGGTCCTACGCGCCGGACGCGCCGCACGTTTTCATCGATGACGCGAAGCTGAAGGAGCTTTGGCCGTCGGCATCCCGGTATTATCTGGTTGCCGAAAAACCCGCGGTGGTGCGGCTTGCGGGTGTTGTAGGCAAGGACGCGCTGCACACTGTGGCACAATCGGGCGGGAAGTTCCTTTTCACCAATCATGAGGATTTGCGTTGACGCTACGTCCCTGCTGCTGCGCAGCGCGGGCGTGAAGAACTACGTTTACCACTGGATTCGGGCGATGCAGCGCGACGCCCCGGAGCACAACATCATTGCGTTTCCGATGCTGGACGCGGCCGGCGAACTGAACCATGAAGCCTCGACGCTGAGTTTGCTGCAGACCCTGCCGCGCATCGCCCTGCTCCACCTGATGAATCTGCCACACCATCCCGGTATGGACTATCTGATGTCAAAGGTGGATGTGTTTCATGCGTCCAACCAGGTACACAATCCACCGAAACGCACCAGGCTGACCGGCACCTTGTATGACATGACCTGCTTCCTCATGCCGCAAAACCACACCGCCGGGAACATACGCGCCGAGAGGAACTTCGCGAATCGAATTCTTTCACGCGCCCATGGGCTGATCGCCATCTCCAACCACACCCGTCTGGACGCGGTGAATGTGCTGGGCTTGAATCCGGATAAAATCGCCGTGATCTATCCGGGGGTTCCGCAGTCGTTTTTCGAAGTGACTCCAAACCAGACCGCAGATGCAAAGACGAAGTATTCGCTCGCGAAGCCGTACATCCTGTTCGTGGGGACGGTGGAGCCGCGCAAGAATCTGGATCTGCTGCTGGATGCCTATGAAGCTCTTCCCGGATCGCTGCGCGAAGAGTTCGATCTGATCGCGGTGGGTCCTGTGGGTTGGGCGGCCGGCAGCACGGTACAACGATTGGCCTCCGGGGTCCCGGGCGTGCGGCATCTGGGATATGTGCCGGAGGTGGATCTGCCGGGCATCACGGCAGGGGCATCGGTGTTCGTCTATCCGTCGTTGTATGAGGGGTTCGGATTTCCGGTTGCGCAATCGATGGCGGCGGGGGTGCCGGTGATAACTTCAAACGTCTCTTCGCTGCCGGAAGTTGCCCGCGATGCCGCAATTCTGGTGGATCCGAAGAGCCAGTCGGAATTGCGCGACGCCTTGGAACGGCTGTTGACTTCGCCCGGGCTTCAGACGCAGCTGGGATTGCGGGGGGCGGAGATTTCCAAGGAGTACACTTGGAAGGTCGCAGCTCGCAGATCAGCGGATTTCTTCAGTAATTTGCCCTAGACGGCCGCCAGGTTTGGTAAAGTGAAAGCGTCAGTATCCCGAAATGACCCCCGCTTTAACCTCACGCTGGACCGGTGAATACCGCTTTCTGCTCGGCAACCTTCTGCTGAAGGATTTCCGCGTCCGCTATCGCAACATGTCGCTTGGTTTCGGATGGTCCGTGGCGAGCCCACTGGTGATGATGGGCGTGTTGACTTTCATTTTCACCCGCGTGATGCCGAGTACCATAGAACATTTTCCGGCGTTCGTGCTTTGCGGCCTGGTGCCGCTGAACTTCTTTTCCCTCAGTTGGCTTACGGGAACTGTCTCCCTCATCGACAACGCGGGGTTGATCAAGCGGACTACGTTTCCGCGGGAGATCATTCCCATCGCATCTGTCCTGGCGAACTGTTTGCACTTCGCCATTCAGATCGGTTTGTTATTGATTCTGGTAGTTGCCTCCGGCTATCAGCCGAACGTGAACTGGCTGTTCCTGCCCGTGATTATCGTCCTGGAAATTGTTTTCGCCTGCGGTATGGCGCTCGCCTTCTCGGCTCTGGATGTTTATGTCCGCGACACGCGATATGTCGTGGAATCGGCGATCACAGTGCTGATCTGGATGGTGCCGATTTTTTACGATTCGAACATCATCCCGCAGAAGTACCGCGTGGTTTACCATCTGAATCCCATCGCCGCGGCAGTAATGGCGTTTCGGAATATTTTGCTCGAGAACAAGATGCCGGCTTTTTCCCTGGTGAGTAAGTTGACGCTGGTATCCGCTGTTACCTTCGGCGTCGGCCTGTTGATTTTCCGACGATTGAAGATGCGTTTCTACGACTACCTGTGAATCCCGACCACGCAGTTACGTTCGAGGGCGTCTCGAAAATCTACTCCCGAAGCACTGGCCGGAAGCTGCTGCGCAGCCACGTGGAAGGCTGGTTCGGACGCCTGCCGCGAGAGCCGTTCTACGCGCTGAACAAAGTCTCATTCACCCTGGAGCACTGCGAGAGCGTGGCCATCCTAGGTTCGAATGGGGCCGGCAAGAGCACGATGCTCAGCATGGTGGCCGGGTTGTCTTATCCGAACGAAGGGCGCGTCACCGTGAATGGCCGCGTCGCCGCGCTGCTGGAGCTTGGCTCCGGCTTTCATCCCGATTTGACGGGCGCCGAGAATATCGAACTGAACGCAGCGCTGTTGGGGCTCTCGAAGAAGCGGACGGACTATCTGTTCGATAGTATTGTGGAATTTTCGGGCATCGGCGAATTCATCCACGAACCGCTGCGGACGTACTCCAGCGGAATGATGATGCGGCTCGGCTTTTCGGTTGCGGTGAATGTGGACCCCGATATCCTTATTTTGGACGAGGTGTTCGCCGTGGGCGATCAGGACTTTCAGGTGAAGTGCCGGGAAAAGGTTTTGTCGTTCAAGAAGTCCGGCAAGACGATGCTTTGCGTCTCGCATTCCACGGCCACACTGAATCAGTTGTGCGATCGGGCCATCTGGCTGGACCACGGGCAGATGGTGATGGATGGAACGGCTGCTGAAGTAATCGCGCAGTATGAGGGGCGGTCTACGGCGAAGGCCGGCGGCTGAAGCTGCTTGGCTTCTTACGGCTTTACCACCGTGAAGTCCCAGACCTGAATATTCCCCTTGCCCTCGGTGAACTCGACCACCGCATACTCGCCCGGCTCCAGTGGCTTGATAGGCCAAATTTTGTAGAGGCCGTCAGCGATTTGTTTGCGGAAGATCTCGACCGTATCGGACTCCTCCACCACTTCCTTCGTGATAGGAAGAATATTCCACGTCTGGACCAGGCGGGTGAGTTTCCCGGGTTTGAGGCGAAGAATGCCGAAGCGCTCCTCGGCGGCAAGCCGGATATAGAAATCGGGCCGGTCGATGGGAATCGTTACGGGAGACTTCAATCCGTCCAGTTCCACCGTTGACTTTCCGGCTACCACCGGAATAGGGCTCATGGCTTTTAGAATAGAGCGGCGCTTGTTGTTCACCACCTTCATCTCGGCCTGCTTCAGTACCTTCACCTTGTCTTCCTGTACCCAGAAGGCGCCGGTTTCCTGGGGAACCTGTTCCGCTTCGCGGCGCTGCGCGCGAAGGGCCTTCTCTTCGGCATCCTGAGCAACCGCGTCTTCCTTCTGGGCCTCGGAGCGTTGTTTGATTTCCTTTTCGGTCCGCTTCAGGTCCACCAATTCCACCGGAACCTCTTCCCATTCGGAGCGTTCCACGCTGAAGTAGCGGACACGGTCGGGCTGGAGCTGGTATTCCCGCACAAGGTGGGAGGACCCATCTTTCATGTACAGTTGAACGTTCGCACCCAGAGCAGCCAAGGCAAGCAGAAGGGCGAGTGTCAAGAGGCGAGAGATCACAATAGTTGGATTCCGCGGCAGAGAATTTGGTTCCCTCATGCCATCATAGAGGTAATGCGCTATCGAAAGTTTGGCGGCACCGGAATGGATGTCAGCGAGGTGGGTTATGGAGCCTGGGGCATCGGCGGAAAGCAGTGGCAGGGCGGAACGGACGACGAGTCGGTCCGTGCGCTGCACCGGGCCTTTGAGTTGGGGCTAAATTTTATTGACACGGCGCTGGCGTATGGCGACGGGCATAGCGAAAGGCTGGTGGGGCAGGTGGTACCCTCCGCGCCGCGCAGGGTCTACGTAGCAACGAAAGTGCCTCCGAAGAACCGGGTTTGGCCTGCTAAGCCGGGCAGCTCGATTGAAGATGTTTTCCCCTACGACTACATTGTGAGCTGTACGGAAGAGAGTCTTCGGAACTTGAAGCTGGATGCCGTGGATCTGCAACAGCTGCATGTGTGGGATCCGGGGTGGACCGCACGGGATGAGTGGAAACGCGCTTTTGAGGACTTGAAGAAAGCCGGCAAGATTCGCGCGGCAGGGATTTCCATCAACGATCATCAGCCTGATACCGCGCTGGAGGTGATCAAGACAGGGCTGATCGATTCGGTGCAGGTGATCTACAACATTTTCGATCAGACCCCGCAAGAGCAATTGTTTCCGCTGGCGCTGGAGCGCAATATCGCCGTTCTGGCGCGTGTACCCTTTGACGAAGGCAGTCTTACGGGAACAATTACCGAAGATGCCACCTTTGCCGGCGACGAATTCCGCTCGTTTTATTTTCGCGGAGACCGCAAGGCGCAAGTGGTAGAACACGTTATGAAGCTGCAGGAGGATTTAAAGGGCGTGGGCGGGACACTTCCGGAGATCGCGCTGCGGTTCTGCCTGTCGCATCCAGCGGTCTCTTCCGTAATTCCGGGAATGCGGCGCGTGCGAAACGTGGAAAGCAACTGCGGCGTCTCAGCACAAGGTCCGCTTGATGCGGCGTTACTTGCGAAATTGAAAACTCATGCGTGGAATAAAAACTTTTACTGTTAGTGCGCTGTTGTTGTGCGGCGCGAGCGCCGTGTTTGGCGCCGACCCTGATTATTTTCCGCTGGCAGTGGGGAATTCCTGGGTTTACCGGGTCACGGAAGGAAGATTTCCCGACGTGCAGGTGGTGGAAGTAACCGGCACCACTGCGGTGGAAGGGCACAGCTATTTTCGCGTGAACTTTTTCGGGAACGAAGCCCTGCTGCGAACTACCAGCGATGGAACGCTGGTGGAGTACGATACCGGCGCCAAGCGCGAGAAGGTGTGGATTCCTTTCGGAGCCGATGCCGGGCAGACCTTCGCGACGGAAATGGACAACTGCACCAAGAGTGGCAAGATAGAAAACAAAGCCGCGAAATACGGCGGGCCGACAGGCAGCTTCACTAACGCTTTGCAGGTTTCTTTTACGCAGTCTTGTGCGGATGCGGGTACGCAGAGTGAAACATTTTTGCCCTACGTGGGCCTTTTGGAGCGCGTGGTGGACAACATCGCCGGCGCGCGGAAATATACGCTGGTGTACTCAAGGACCGGCGTGACGGAAGTGACTACTCCGGAAGTTCGATTCAGCCTTGCGATCGACGCGGCCTCGGCCACTGCGCGTCTTACACTGCGCAATAGCACCTCGGCGGCAATCCCGCTGGTCTTTCCGAGTGGCCAGTCTTACGATCTGAAGATCCGGAACGAGAAGGGGGATGTTGTTTATACGTGGTCTGCCGACAAGCTGTTTGCGCAGATCTTCCGCACAGAGAGCTTCGGACCGGGCGAGCGGAACTATGCCATTCTGCTTCCGCTGTCCACGCTTCCCGCGGGGAAGTACACTGCCGAGGCCTTTCTAACTACAAGTCCTCCGGGTACGTATACGGCTACGGTCGCCTTCACGCTTTAACGGCCGAGCATTACGGTAGTCACAGCTTGCCGGTCTAGATCCCAGCCACACGTCAGAGACGCCTGAAGCGGGGGCGAGGCGGGCACTCGAATATTTACTTGATAGAACCCTGTGAATCCCGGCGCCAGTCCGGCATAGAGCACCTCGGCAGGCGTGGAATCGAGGCGGCACTGGAAACCGGAGGCTATATTGCCACTGCCGTCCACCGGTCCGAGCCCGGTCATGTACGCGACGATCACTCCGTTTGTAGCAGCCACCCCGCCAGGCGCAAACCGCGGATCATACAGGCGAACGTCGAGATTGATTCCGTGCTCAAAGGGCGAGCCCGAAGAAATGATTCCCTGGCAGGCGCCCTCCGGCAGATCCCAAGGCACTTGGAAGCGGGTGAATCTTTTTAGGGAATCCGGTTGCAGAAGCACTGAGCGGCCGCACAAGGTGAACTGAACGGCACCGTCGAGTCCAGATCCATATAGGTCGATCAAGGAACCGACCGCGGCAATCGACGTTTCGGGAGGGTATACGCGGTAAGTCGCCGTGATCAGCGGCGTCGGGGAGATCAACTCCGTGGACGTGCCAGTGGCCGTGTCGATTCGGAGCAGCCGTGAGGCGGCGGTCACCGCGTAGGCTACCCTTCCATCACCAGATACAACGACAGATACAATCGGTTCACTCCCGCTTGTGACTTGCCGCCGATTGGCGCCTCCTATTCCGATGGAGAACAACTGATTCGTATCAGTGAAGAAGATGGTAGTGCCGCCGGATGTGATCTGAGGACTGCCCATGCTGAATCCGGTGGTGAGTTCAGTTTCGCTTCCGCTCAGCACGTTGATGGCTGAAAGCCGCGCAGGCGAGGTCGGCCCCAGCCGCGTTGAATAATCGACCATCGTGCCTGCCGGATCGATGATGGCGTCGTCCACCGCCCACTTTGAGGGTAGGACGCGAGTGAGTCCGGAGCGCTCTGTCAAGATCACGGCGGATGGTTTCGGCGTAAGGATCGTACCTTCGTTCGTGACCCGGCGGGGTGAACCATTGAACGCCCCGGCCACAAGCCCTGAGATGCCACTCGATAGATCTGTCACGGTGTGGAAATCGTCGGAAATTCCCACGAAGGTGGCAGTGATTGCGTAGCGGCCGTTTGGACTGAGGGCGAGGTTGCCGTCCAGCCGTACAGTTGCGCCCAACCGGCCGATGATGCCCTGGTTACTCTCGGCGGGCGGGCAGAACCGGTTCACCTGCACGGGCCGGGTGGCGGTGTAACCGAATACGGTTCCATCGGTGCTTACCTGCGGCTTGTTAAGTTGATAGAACTGGGAAGGCCCGCAAGTGTCAGTGGTTCCGGGGTCACGCACCTCGGCCGCCAGCACGACTCCTGTTGCAGCGGTCCAGCGAAAGATTTTCGAATAGAACGTTTGATCGGTTCCCTTCTGGCGGATGGGCGAGGCGAAGTAAAGAATAGACCCGTCCGCATTGGTTGCCAAGTCCTGGAAGGCTTGCCCCGCCGCGGGGAGAGCACAGAGCAAAAGTCCCAGAGTGAGGAGAGTCCAGATCATTTAGTGAACCGGCACCTGTTCTTCGGGAACAGCTTCTGGCCTATGTTTCCAGCTCGTCTGGAAGCGCTCCAGGTAAAGATAGATAACCGGAGTAATGTAGAGGGTAAGAATCTGGGACACCAGTAATCCACCTACGACGGCAAGACCCAACGGCCGCCTTGCTTCGCCGCCCGCTCCCGCTCCTATCGCAATGGGAAGAGTGCCCAGCAGCGCGGCCATGGTTGTCATCATGATAGGCCGGAAGCGCTGCAAACAACCCTCGAAGATGGCGTCATGCGCATTGCGGCCGCCAGTCCGCTGCGCCTCGATGGCGAAGTCGATCATCATGATGGCATTCTTCTTCACGATGCCGATCAGCAGGATAATGCCGACGAAGGAATACAGATTCAGATCGTCTCCAAACAACAGAAGTGTGATCAACGCTCCGAGTCCGGCTGCGGGCAAGCCCGAGAGAATGGTGATGGGGTGGATGAAGCTTTCATAGAGAACGCCCAGCACCAGATAGATGACCAGCACTGCTATCAGGAGCAGCATGGAGAGACCGCGCAAGGAATTCTGAAACGCCTGCGCCGTGCCCTGGTAAGTGAACGTGGTGGTATCGGGCAGCCCAATCTGCCGTGCCGCCTCATCAATCTCGGTTGTGGCCTCGCTTAGGGCGACACCCGGCTTCAGATTGAACTGGAAGTTCACGGCGGGCAGCTGGCCAATATGATTTACATTCAGCGGAGCTACCCCTTCTGACATATGCGTGACGGCGGACAGAGGCACGCGCTTTCCGTTGGTGGAGCGAAGGTATAGCTGATCGAGCGCCCGCGGATTGCGCTGGTATTCCGGCAGCACTTCAAGGATGACGTCGTATTGATTTGCGGGCGCCATGATGGTTGAAACGCGCCGGTTTCCAAATGCGCTATAGAGCGTGTTCGCAATCGCCTCCGGTGTAATGCCGAGCGTCAGCGCGCGGTCGCGGTCAATCTCTACGTTGAGCCGTGGGCTGGCCAGGCGCAGATCGCTGTAGACATCGGTGAGGTCTGGAAGACTGCGCAGCTTCTGCTCTAGTAGGGGCTGCCATTTGTAGAGCGTCGCGGTGTCCGCATCCTGCAGAGCCACCGAATACTGGCTGCGGCCCTCATTTTGACCCAGTGTCAACAGCGGAGGAACTTGCAGGAAGACGGCCAATCCCGGGATGTTCGCAAAGCCCCGCTGCAATTGTCCGATGATTTGATTGGCTTTGGGACGGTTCTTATCGTGCTTCAGATCCATGAAGAAAAATCCCTGGTTCTGTCCGCCGAATCCACCGGTACCGCTGCCGTAGCTCCGCACCCAGGGATTCTTTGCGACCACTGCTTGCGCCTGCTGCTGCAGTTTGACCATTTCCTCGTATGAAGTGTCCTGCGCGGCTTCCGAGCCACCGAAGATGACGCCGGTATCCACCGTGGGCAGAAAGCTCTTCGGCATCACGACGAACAGGTATCCCGTCACCACCGTCAGCGCGATGCTGGCTACCAGCACTGTTCCGCGGTGCCGCAGGCAGAACTCCAATGTGACCCGGTAAGAATTGTTCAATCCGTCAAAAAATCTCTCACTCCAGCGGTAGAAGCGGCCGTGTGTGGTTTCGTGCCGCAGGAAGCGGCTGCACAGCATCGGTGTCAGGCTCAGCGAGATCACTCCGGAGATCAGCACAGCCACCGCGATGGTGATGGAAAATTCCCGCAGCAGCCGGCCAATGATCCCTTCCAGAAACAGGACCGGTATGAAGACGGCTACCAGTGAGATGGTCATCGAGATAATGGTGAAGCCTACCTCGCGGGCGCCTTCAAACGCCGCTTGTCTGCGAGGCTTTCCCATTTCCATGTGCCGGACGATATTCTCCAGCATCACGATCGCATCATCCACCACGAAGCCGACAGACAGGGTCATGGCCATCATGGATAGAGTGTCAATTGTGAATCCCAGCAGTTTCATGACACCGAAGGTTCCCAGCAGCGACATGGGAACCGCGAGACTCGGAATCAGTGTGGCCGAGACATTTCGCAGGAAAAAGAAGATCACCAGAATGACGAGCCCGATGGTTAAAGCCAGAGTGAACTTCACGTCGCCAATGGACTCGCGGATGTTCTTGGAGGCGTCGAAGATGACATCGACACTGATGCCGGCCGGCATGTTTTGCCGCAGGGAGGGCAGCAGCTGCTCCACCCCATCCACAACCTCCACCGTATTCGCTCCGGGCTGCTTTTGAACGGCGAGCACCATTGCGAGATTCCCATTGACCCAGAACTCGGACTTATCCAGCGTGACGCTGTCCGTCACTTTTGCGAGTTCTTCCAGGCGCACGGGATTTCCGTTGCGATACGCCACGATCAGCGGAGCGAATTGCGAGGCAGTGCTCAACTGGCTGTTCGATTGGACCGTGTACGCTCTGCTTGTCCCATAAAGGGATCCCGCAGGCAGATTCACGTTGCCGCGAGCAAGCGCGTCCCGAACCTCTTCGAGGCCCACATCCCGGGCGGCCAACTGCTGTGGATCCGCCTGCACGCGAACCGCGTATTTTTTCGATCCGTAGACCTGCACCTGGGCAACGCCGCTGACCATGGAAATGCGCCGGCCGATCAGCGTTTCGGCATACTCATCCAGCGCGGACATCGTCATTGTGGAGGAGTGGATGCCCAGGTAAACCACAGGCCGCGCGGCCGGGTTGACCTTGTTGTAGGAAGGCGGAGCGGGAAGATTCGTAGGCAAACTGCCGCCGGCGCGCGATATGGCTGCCTGAACATCCTGAGCGGCCGCATCGATATTGCGGGTTAAATCGAACTGCAAGGTGATGCTGGTAGAGCCAAGTGAGCTGGACGAAGACATGCTCTGAATGCCTGCGATATTCGAGAACTCTTTCTCCAGGGGCGTGGCCACGGAAGCGGCCATGATGTCCGGGTTGGCGCCGGGGAGCGACGCGCTCACCTGAATGGTCGGATACTCCACCGCGGGAAGGTCGCTTACGGGAAGGGTTACGTAGCTCAGCAAGCCGAACAACAGAATCGCCGCCATGAACAGCGTCGTAGTGACGGCGCGGCGAATGAAGAAATCAGTGACGTTCATGCGCTGCTAGCTCCCAAGAAGACGGACGTGCGCGCCCGGGATCAGGCGCATCTGGCCTTCGGAGATCACCATCTCATTTTCCTTCAGGCCCGAGCCAATTACCGCCTGCTCCGCACCCTCGCGCGAGGTGTAGTTGCGGACCACTTGTACCTCGCGCATCTCCACCGACGAATCGTCCTTCTTCACCCAAACGTATTTGCCGCGGGGTCCGGACTGGACCGTCCGGGCCGGCACCACGATCCGTCCCCGCTCAATGCCAAGCTGGACGCGGACGTTGACGAACTGTCCCGGCCACAGTTTGCGCGCCGGATTATCGAAGGAAGCTTTCAGCCGGATGGTGCCTGTAGTGGAGTCCACGGTATTGTCGATGAATTTCAAGGTGCCGGTCGACGTGACGCCGTCGGCGGTGGTGGCGGTCACTTCCAGAGGACGCTCCGCATTATACTTTCGAACTTCGGCAAGCAAACTCTCCGGCAAAGAGAAAGACACGTAAATGGGCGTCGTCTGCAGCACGGTGACAAGGGTGGTGTCATTCTCCTTGGCCAGGCTTCCCGCCTTCACGGCGATTGCGCCGGTGCGGCCGGAAATCGGCGCCATGATCTTCGTGTAGCTGAGTTGAAGCCTGGTCTGCGCCAGTTTGGCTTGATCGGCCTTCATGGCGGCTTGCGCGCTTTCCAGGGCGGCCCGATCCGCGTCAATGGAAGCCTTCGCCGAATCGGCGGCCGTGACCACCTGTTCAGTCTGTTCGCGCGAGAAGATCCCCGCTTTGGCAAGCTGGGTGCCGCGGTCGGCCACAGCCCTGGCGTTTTTCAGCGTCGCCTCGTCCTTGGCAATGTTGGCCCTCGCCTGCTTCTCATTAGCCACGTCGCGCGCCAGGTTCGCTTCGAGTTCCGCCACCATCCGTTGAATGGGTTCCGGATCGAGTTCGAAGAGTAAGCTCCCCTTGGTGACGTCTTGACCTTCCTGGAAATTCACTCTCAGAACGGGACCGGTAACTCTGGCCTTCACGTCGACGCTGGAAATAGCCTCTACCGTGCCAATTCCGCTGACATCCAGGGGTACGTCGGACTGTGCCGCCGCAACAGCGCGCACGGCGACGGCCGGCGGTCCCGCGGCAGCCGCAGCCTTACTGTTATCGCCGCCGCGCGAGCAGGCGCAGCACAGCAGTATCACAAAGATGACGGCAGCGGAGGAATAACGGTTCAATATCACAAAGGAATACCTTCCATTGAGCGCTAAAAATGGGTGACGATGTGCGCGTTTAGTAGCCGCGTTGCAGGAAATCGAGGCCTCGAGTTACCTTGATTTTACCATTCAATTGGGATACAAATTGATGGAGCCGATGCCGCCCTTTACGTCCAGGTGCACGATGACCTTAGCGGTATCGTACAAATCGTTGACGTAGCGCGATCCGCGCTTGCGCATGCCGTGCGCGTTAATTTCTCCGAGGCCGCCGTGGGCTTCCGCGACTACGCCAACCCCGCGCGGCAGTTGGATGCTCGCCTCGCCGATGCCGCCGTGTATGGTGACGTCGTAATCTTTTGTAGGCGTCCCGCGAAGATCCATTTTCACTTCGCCCACCCCGATATTCACTTCCACACTGCGCAGCGAAAGGCTTCCCAAGTCGAGTTCGGCGCGGCCTGCCCCCATATGTACAATCATGTCCAGCGGCGTATCGTCGTTGAATCGAAGGTTCCAGTCGTAGGTCATATTGTGCGAGACCGAGTGGCCGCCGGGCTGTTCAATCGAAAGGATTCCGCGAAATCCTGTGGCGTTGTAGCGAAAATCGGGCTTCCACTTGGGTACGTTATAGCGGAACTCGGCATCCACCATTTTCTGCGCTCCGCCGCGGATGTTCAATTCGCCGGCGCCCATCCGCACGTCCGCACGCACCAACTCCGTCTTGTCCCGCTCGACGCTGCGTGTTTCGGTTTGAATGGGTCCTGTCGCGACGTCCTCCCAATCACAGCCGCTTAGGACCAGGCACAACACCACCAGGACGTACTTGGACATTGCATGTCTCCTCATGGGCAATACGAAAAAACCGGCCCTGGGGTTCCTGTTATTCTTTCGTGTAGACTTCATGAGCGCCCAACCCGATTTCCTCTACGATCAGTTTCCCTACGAAGGCTTTCCGATCACGGCGACCCATCCGGACCGTATCATACCAGTGGCCAAACTTCTGGGAATGGAGCCGGCTCCGGCCACGGCTTGCCGGGTTTTGGAATTGGGCTGCGGGGACGGCGCGAATATTCTGCCCATGGCGGCCGTGATGACCGGCAGTCACTTTGTTGGTATTGACCTGGCGCAGCATCCCATTGAGAAAGCCACTGCCATGGCGCAGGCGATGGGCCTGAAAAACATCCGCTTTCAGCAAATGAACGTCATGGATCTGGATGCGGGCTTTGGAGAGTTCGACTACATCCTGGCGCACGGCCTGTATTCATGGGTTCCTGACGTGGTGCGGGATAAGGTGATGTCTGTTTGCGGTTCGCTGCTTTCACCCAACGGGATCGCCTATATCAGCTACAACGTGTACCCGGGGTGTCACGTGCGCAAGATGATGAGCGGCATGATGTTGTACCATGCCGCCGGCGCGCAGGGACCGTATGAGCAGGTGGCGAAGGCCCAGGAAGTACTGGCGTTTCTGGCCTCGGGTAAACCGGACGCCGTGGCGCTTACCGATGAATTAAAGCAGTTGCGGGACAGGCGCGACTATTCGATTCTGCACGACGATTTATCCGGCGAGAACAATCCGGTGTACTTCCACGAATTCGCCGCACACGCCGCTGAGCACGGCCTGCAATTTCTGGCGGAGTGCGATTTCTATGAGATGCAGCCTTATAATTTTCCTCGGGAAACCCAGGAGAAGCTCACGGCGTTTGCCGCGGGCGACACGATTCGCTACGAGCAGTATCTCGATTTCCTCAAGAACCGCCGCTTCCGGAAGACCCTGCTTTGCCGTAAGGAGATGTCTGTTCAACGGACCCCTGCTGCCGGCGTCATCCAGGAAATGTATCTCACATCGGTGGCGCGGCCGGTTTCTGGAAACCCCGATATCCGATCGACCAAGGAAGAGGAGTTTCGCGGAACCAAGGGCGGAGCGCTGCGGACCGGGCTTCCGTTGTTGAAGGCGGCCATCGTGCGACTGGGACAATCGTGGCCGGCACCTATCGGCTTCGAGCAACTGCTGAGGGACATTGCGGAATACCGCGACGATCTCTCCGAAGAAGCGACGGGACTTTTTCGCGAGATGATGCTGCGGTGTTTTATGGCGGGCATGGTGGAACTGCACGCGCTGCCGGCATCGTTCATAACCTCCGTGAGCGAAAAGCCTCTGGCTTTCCCTTATGCGAGGCAACAGGCACAAAACGGAGAGAAATCCGTTTGCAACCTGCGCCACACCGTCATTGAGATGGACGAAGCCTCGCTGCACTTACTGGCATTATTGGATGGTGCGCACGATGTGGCTGCGATCCACAAGCAACTTGTGGATATGGGACTGACCGCCGAAAATGGGCGGGCGATTCAGGTAGAGGAAGTGCAGGACAATATCGGGAAGATTGCTCAATCGGCCCTGCTTATCGCCTAGAGACCCTATGCCATCAGCTTGGGGACCAGTTCGCCTGCCACATCAGTCAGCCGCATGTCACGGCCGCTGAAGCGGTACGTCAGGCGTTTGTGGTCCAGCCCAAGCAGATGAAGAATGGTCGCGTGCAAGTCATGCACATGGACCTTGTCTTCCACAGCGTAATAGCCGAATTCGTCGGTCGCTCCGTGAACGATGCCGCCTTTTACGCCGCCGCCGGCCATCCACATCGTAAAGCCGAACGGGTTGTGGTCGCGGCCAACGGCCTTGGTATAACCGCCATCAGGGAACTGGGCGCACGGGGTCCGGCCGAATTCCCCGCCCCATAGCACTAACGTCTGATCAAGCAAACCGCGGCCCTTCAAATCCTTCAACAGCGCGGCAATCGGTTTATCGACGGCCTTCGAATTGACCCGGTGACCATCTTCCAGATTTCCGTGCTGGTCCCAGCGGTCGAAGCCTTTGCGTGCCGGAGTCAGCAGTTCGATGAACCGCACTCCCCTTTCGACGAGCCTGCGCGCAATCAAACATTCGCGGCCGAATTCTTCAGTGTCGGTCTCATCGATGCCGTACATCTTTTTCGTGGCTTCCGACTCATCTGACCAATCGAGCAGCTTCGGAACTTCGCTCTGCATGCGGAAAGCAAGTTCGTAATTGCTGATGGTAGCTTCCACTTCGCTCACGCCGGCGAATCTTTCGAGGACGCCTTGATTCAGTTTCGAAAGCAGGCCGAGTTTGCTGCGCTGCAGCGCCGTGGATGATTCCCTCGGTTCCAGATCGGCGACGGGATGCGCACCCTTGCGGAATAGCGTGCCCTGGTAGCTGGCCGGAAGAAAGCCGCTGCCGAACAAATCCAGACCGCCCGGCGGAATCAGTCCGCTCTCCAGCACGATGAAGCCCGGGAGGTTGTCGCACTCGCTGCCCAGCCCGTAGTTCACCCATGCACCCATGCTGGGGCGGCCCTGAAATCCGGACCCGGAGTGCATAAAATAATTCGCCGCGGTGTGCTCGGAGTGATCGGCTACCATCGAGCGAATGATCGCCATGTCGTCGACGCAGGTGGCGACGTGCGGAAACAGCTCACTCACCCACGCGCCCGATTGCCCGTATTGCTTGAACTGAAAGGGCGAGCCCAGCATTTTGTCGCTGATGTTAAAAACCGTCGTCGGTGTCTTCAGCGGGATCTGCTTGCCGTTGTCCTGAATCAGCCGCGGCTTAGGATCGAACGTATCGATTTGCGATGGCCCTCCATCCATGAACAGGAAGATTACCGACTTCGCCTTGGCCGGGTGATGCGGAACGTGCACTGCGGCATTCGATTTCTCGGCCAGGAGCGTGGCCAGCGCCAGGCCCCCGAATCCATTCGCGCCGCGGCAGAGTAGTTCGCGTCGAGTCATCATTGCAGGTATAGAAACTCCGGTGAATTTAGCAGGACGTGCGCCAGATCCGTCCACGAGTGGCCTTTCAGGAAGTCCGTGATCTCCGCCCTTTCCTTCGCATCGGGAAGGCGGCCGAAGGCCTGCTCGTACATGCGGTCTAAGCCGCCTTTCTGTTCGGCCCACTTTCCGGCCTGTTCAGTCACGAATTCGTTGTTCATCATGATCAGCGCCTGCGATGGCACGGTGGAGGTTCCGCGCGCACCGATGGTGGAGATCGGAAGCGGATAGTCGAACGCGAGGAACATCGGCGTCAGAAAGTTGCGCCTCACCTGAATGTAGATGCTGCGGCGGCCGTTGCCGTCAAGCGGCCCGGAAACCGGTTTGCCCCGGCCGTCCTGATAACTGCTGATGTAAGGATGTACGCTCGGTCCGAACATGGTGGGTTCCAGCTTGCCGGAGACGGCCAGAATCGCGTCCCGAACCGCCTCAGCCTCAAGCCGGCGCACAGGCATGTGGTGCAGTAGCTTGTTCTCCGGATCTAGCTTCGCCGAGGCGGGGTCTGCCGTACTCGACATCTGATAAGTTGCGCTCAACAGGATCATGCGGTGCATGGCCTTGATTGACCAGCCGCTCCTGATAAACTCAGCGGCAAGAAAATCGAGTAGCTCTGGATGCGTGGGGCGCTCCCCCATCTTGCCGAAATTGTCTACCGAGCGGACAATGCCGTAACCGAAGTGATGCTGCCACATGCGGTTCACCATTACACGCGCGGTGAGCGGATTATCCGGATTCGCGATAGCATTCGCAACTTCGATGCGGCCGCTGCCGGACGTGATGGGCTTCTGATTTTCGCCGGCGACAATCTGCAGGAATCGGCGCGGAACCTCTTCCCCCAGGTTCTTATGATTGCCGCGAATGTGGATGCGAACGTTGTGCGCCTCCCAATCGCTGGCGACCATTGCGAAGGTGGACGGCGGAATCTCAGCATCCGCCTGCGGCGGCAAGACCATGGCGGGCGCTTCATCAGCTGGCGGTTCCTTCGAATCCGAAAAGACAATCTTGTCGACGATGATGTGGCCTTGCTGGCTGCGGTCGACGATTTCGAAGTAGCACATGCGGTTGATCGCCAGCGTCATGCGCATCGACTTCCAGTGCGGCGTATCGTCGCCATCGGACGTCAGGTGCATCGCCTTGTACCCGTCGGCCACCAAGGTGAAACGGAGGGGTCCATTTTCCTTTAGCTTCGCGTCACTCTTGGTTCCACCGATGCGAACATGCACCCAAAGCTTGGGCATGCGAAACTTCTGCGAGGTAAGAGTGCCGACAAAACGATCGGAGCCCGACTCAAACGAATTCGCGATGCCTTGTTGCGGAGCGTCGTGGAATGCCGCTCCCGATACGCGCCAGTCGGCAAACTGCGACGGCGACACGGGTGGGGCTGGAGTCCGAGCGATCTGCCTGCGCATGGACTCGATCTGTTCCACACGGGCCGGTGAATCGATGGTGGTCTCCTGCACGTCGGTGCTGTGCATTACGCCGGCGAGCGCGTAGTAATCGGCGGTCGGAATCGGGTCGAACTTATGGTCATGGCAGCGGGCACACGCAACGGTCAGGCCTTGAAACGTCTTACCCAGGATGTCGATTTGATTGTCTACTTCATCGGCACGCGATTTGACTGAGTCCGTTGCGCTATTGAGGACCTCGCCGAACCAGTAGAACGAAGTGCCCAGCGGAGATTCCATGGCTGAGCCGTCCGCGTTCAGACGCTTGTTGGGCAGCAGGTCTCCGGCGATGTGTTCGCGGATGAATTGGTCGTACGGGAGGTCCTGATTGAATGCCCGGATCACGTAGTCGCGATAGTGCCAGGCATCGAGTTTGTCGTCGTCAAACTCATGGCCGTTTGTCTCTGCATAGCGGACCAGATCCAGCCAGTGCCGTCCCCATCGTTCGCCGTAGTGCGGCGATGCCAGCAACCGGTCTACCACCTTCGCGTAGGCATTCGGCGATTGGTCACTCAAGAAATCGGCAATCTCTTCCGGCGTGGGCGGGAGGCCGGTCAGATCATAAGTAACGCGGCGCAGCAGCACGCGGCGATCCGCCGGAGGCGCCGGCCGTAATCCCTGTGCGGCGAGTTTGTCCAGAATAAAATCATCAATCGACTTACCGGCGACGGAGGCGAGCGGCTGAAACGCCCAGAACTTCCGTCCAGCTGAAAAATCGTAAGGCTTCTTCGCAGCCACCACGGTGGTGTCAGCGCGGGGATCCGGAGCACCCATGCCAACCCAGGTGCTGAAATCGGTCTGCTGTTCCTCAGAGAGCTTGCCGGTGGGAGGCATCTTCAGATCTTCTTTATAGGAGAGCGCCGAGATGAGCCGGCTGTGCGCAGGGTCGCCGGCAATGATGGCCGGTCCGCTGTCGCCACCCTTCAACAGTGCGTCACGAGAATCCAGGCGCAGGCCGCCCATGGGAGTTTTCAGTTTGGCGTTGTGGCAGCCGTAGCACTTCTCGGCGAGTACTGGGCGGATCTTTTTTTCGAAGAATTCCAGTTGATCGGGAGTGGGCTGTGCGTGCACTGCCGACGCCGCAAATAGCGCAACCAGGAATCGGCGATGCCACATGTCCACTAGGTTATCAGCCGTTTCGTAAACTCGCTTTCTCCATGGACATCCGTGAGGCGCATGTCGCGACCCTGGTAGAAATATGTCAGTTTGGTGTGATCGAGGCCCAGCAGCCGGAGTATTGTCGCATTGGCATCGTGCGCATCCAGCGGATTCTCCACGGCGCGCAAGCCGAATTCGTCGGTAGCGCCGATCACTTGGCCACCCTTGATACCGCCACCGGCCATCCACATCGTGAAGCCGTAAGGATGATGGTCGCGCCCGTTCTGTCCCTGCGACAGAGGCGTCCGACCGAACTCGCAGCTCCACACAACGAGCGTGGATTCGAGCAGGCCGTTTGCTTTCAAATCAGCAAGCAGTCCAGCAATCGGCTTATCGGTCTTCTTGCACATCTTCGTGTGCGAGCCGGTCAGGTCCGTGTGCGCATTGTCCCAATCGTCGCCCACCTGCGTTCCCGAATAGAGCTGGATGAATCGTACCCCGCGCTGTACCAAACGGCGCGCCAGCAGGCACTTCTGTCCGAAGTCTTCCGTGATCGGTTCGTCGATGCCGTACAGTTTTCGTGTAGCCTCAGACTCTTTCGTCAAGTCAACGGCGTCAGGCGCTTCGCTCTGCATGCGGTAGGCAAGCTCGTAGCTGGCGATTCGTGCTTCGAGCGTAGAGTCCTCACCTTTGCCCGCCAGGTGGCCGCGGTCCATTTGTTGGATGAAGTCCAGAGTTTCGCGCTGCGCTTCCTTCGTGACACCAACCGGCGTGTGGAGATTCAGCATGGGGTTGGCGGCGCTGCGGAACACCGTGCCCTGGTAGACCGTGGGCAGGAAGCCCGCGCCGTAGGCGGGCGGGCCACTCTTAGTAGAACCATCCGTCATCACCACGAACGCCGGCAGATTCTGATTCTCGGTGCCGAGGCCGTAAGTCACCCAGGAGCCCAGGCACGGACGTCCCGGAAATTGAGAGCCCGAGTTGCGCAGGAAGATGGCGGGAGCGTGGTCGAACTGATCGCTATGGCAGGAGCGGATCACCGCCATCTCGTCGACGTGCGCTCCGACGTGGGTATACAACTCCGAAACCTCGATTCCTGACTTGCCGCGCCGCTCAAACTTCCAAGGGCTGCCGCGGAGGAGGGCCTTCGTTGGATCGTGGATAAAGCTGGTCTTCAAACCCTTGGCTGCTTCGGCGGAAATGGGCTTGCCGCTCATTCGAGTCAGTTCTGGCTTGGGATCGAAAGTATCCACATGACTGGCGCCGCCATGCATAAACAGGTAGATGACGCTCTTCGCCTTGGCCGCCTCCGGAGGCAGCTTGGGGGCGAGGGGATTGGTGGTTGCCCCTTGCAGCATCGCGGCCAGTGCCGCGCTGCCGAACCCGTGTCCGGTACGAAGTAGAAAATCGCGTCTAGTCGACATAGAGAAACTCGTTTAAGTTGAAAAGGCTCCTGCCCAATTCCTGCAGCGCCGCCGTATCGGAGCCCAGGTTCTTTTTCTGGGCATCCAGGAATTTCTGCGCCGCCGTCCGTTCGTCCGCAGTTGGTTTGCGGCTGAGCACATGCTCCCAAGCCTGATCGATGCGGTCCGGCGCCTGGCTGATCTGCTCGGCTAACGCCTTCGACCGCTCGACGGTGAAGCGCCCGTTGAGCATAGTCAACGACTGCGGCGCGATGGTACTGGATTCGCGGCGCGAACACGACATAATGCCGTCCGGACTATCGAACAGCTCAAACATGGGCGCCCGGAAGGCACGTCGGTTCAGGAGATAGACACTGCGACGGGTGTGTTCGCGCGCATCGGCCGTTACTACCCACGCGCTGCTCGGATCGCCGATGATGCCATACAACTCGTCTTTGTCCAACGGAGGCACCACCGGGATGCCGTTCATCTTCAGATTGAGGTCGCCCGATGCGGCGAGGAGGGAATCGCGAATTTCTTCCGCTTCCAACCTGCGCCGGTTTGCGTGGGACAGCAGAATGTTCTCCGGGTCGCGGTCGCGCGCATCCTTAGATTCCACTGAACTGCGGCGGTAGGCCGCGGACGTCATGATCACTTTGTGCATCTGCTTGATGGACCAGCCTCGCGCGATGAATTCCGTGGCCAGCCAGTCGAGCAGTTCCGGATGCGACGGGGCCATGCCGCGAACGCCGTAGTCGCTGGGAGTCGCCACAATTCCACGCCCCATGTGGAACTGCCAGATACGATTCACCATCACGCGCGCGGTCATCGGATTCTCGGGGTTAGCAACCCACTCCGCCAGCGCCTTCCGGCGATAGGTGGTGTTTGCTTCTTCCGGCGGCTCGGGAACGTCGCCACCGCCAAGCGCGGTGAGGAACCCGGCGTGGACCTGCTCGCCGCGCGCGAGCGGGTTACCGCGAATCGCAACGAAGGTACGGGGAGCCTCGCGGCCGATATCCATAATGCCCGGCGACATGGGTGGCGGCTTGTAGCCTGCGTACATGCCGACCAGCCGCTTTTCGATGGCGTGGAGTCTCTCCGCATCTTCTTGACTGAGGCCGGCGCGGATCTCGTCGTCACTCACTTTAATGGTCTTCTTGTTGGCCTCTACCAGTTCCTGCTGCTCGGGCGTACGCTTGCCTTCTTCCGTGTGGAAAGCAACGCGCGTGGCCCCGGATACGTTCGTGAGCTTCGCATCGAGAGCACGCTTCTTTGCCGGCGCTTCGATACGCTCGATCTCCTCGCCGATCTGGCGCAGACGCACCTGCCGGCCGTTCTCGGCGAGGTCATAATTGCGGGCGGGGTTGTAGTCGAGGAAAACGCGGGTCTTTACCGCCGGGGCGAAGATCGCCTGCATGCGGTAATAGTCTTTCTGCGGGATGGGGTCAAACTTGTGATCGTGGCAGCGGGCGCAGCCGACACTCAGACCGAGAAAAACCGATGATGTGGTGTCGACGAAATCGGTCAAAGTCTCAATGCGGTTCTGATCCTCCACCTTGAAGAGCATGTCCCGGTTCGGTCCGACGCAGAAATAGCCGGTGCCGGTGCAGGCTTCCGGATTCTCCGGCCAGAGCTCATCGGCCGCGAGTTGTTCCTTGACGAAACGGTCGTACGGTTTGTCGTCGTTGAAGGACTTGATTACCCAATCGCGGAAGCGCCAGGCTTCCAGATTGTAGGGGTCCTGTTCAAAGCCGCTGGTGTCTCCGTAGCGCACAAGGTCGAGCCAGTGACGTCCCCACTTTTCGCCGTATCGCGGCGAGGCGAGCAGCCCGTCGATCAGCTTCTCATAAGCGTCCGGGGACTTGTCGTTCACAAAGGCACTGGCTTGGGCCGCGGTGGGCGGCAGACCGTGCAGATCATAGTAGGCGCGGCGCACCAGCGTCATCCTGTCGGCTTCAGGCGCGGGTTTTAAGGACTTCGACTCCAGCTTCGCCAGCAGGAAAGCATCGATGGGATTTGTTACACCGGCGATCTGAGGCACGGCTGGCCGCTTTGGCTTCTGGAAGGCCCACCACTGGCTCTTCGGCGCCGCGGTCAGCTTGTCAGACCATTGTGCGCCAGCGTCGATCCAATCCTTGAGGACTGCGATCTCATCGGCTGCCAGCGGTTTGCCCGGAGGCATGGATGGCTGGATTGCCTGTGTGACTGCCTGGTAGAGACGACTCTTCGCGGCGTCACCGGGCTGTACTGCCGGGCCGTGTTTTCCGCCTTTCAGTAGCGCTTCGCGCGAGTTCAGGCGTAGCCCGGACATGTCCATTGCCTCGCCATGACAGCCCTGGCAGCGCTGCTGCAGGATCGCCACTGCGCTTTCCGGTGAAGCAGCGAATGCGCTAAACGATGTGGCGGCAATGATGGCGAAGATCTTCATTTTGCGCCCAGTTTATCATGTTGGCGCAGTGGCGCGGCCCGGGGCCGCGCGCGGACCTGGGGGTCCGCCGTCCTTTCCGTTACGTCTGGAATGCCGTGCCGTGGTCCGGTTCGACCACTACGGCCGTGCCGTACGCGAGCACTTCGGTAACGCCGTCCATTACTTCCGTTGCGTCGTAGCGCATGGCGATGATGGCGTTAGCGCCCATCCGGCCGGCGTGTTCGAGCATCAGTTCAAATGCTTCGAGGCGCGTCTTTTCGCAGAGTTCCGTGAAGAGGCTGATATTGCCGCCCACGATGGTTTGCAGCGCGCCACCGAGGGTGCCCAGGATTGAGCGCGAGCGGACAGTGATGCCCCGGACCACACCGATGGAGGAAACAATCCGGTAGCCGTGGAGTTCCATGGCCGTTGTCACCATCCGGTCAGGGACCATCAGGCTGCCGCTCCACAACACTTTTTATATTTCTTCCCACTGCCGCAGGGGCAGGGATCGTTGCGTCCGGCGGTTGCTGGGGCGGTCACGGGCACAGCAGGCTCCGGCTCCGTATCCGGAAAGAACACCGGGGTGTGACCGTGCAGGACGAGCCGCTCATCGAGAGCCAATTGTACCAATTCCGTTTCGGCTTCCGAGAGGCCGCCTGCCTGCTCTTCAATCTTGCGCAGCAGCCCCCGTATGCGGGCCTTCGAGATTTCATGACGGGCGGACAAACCGTACGCAAAAAGCGCATCAGCGCGGAGTTCTTCGTCTTCAAAGAACCCGGTCAGCTTCTCGGCGCTCGCGTAGATGCCAAGATAACCGACTCCCCAGATCGCCTGGCGTTTAATCTCGGCATCCGCATCATCCAGATGCTGCGGGAAATACTCGGCAAACGACCGGTCCAGTGAGCGCCACATAGACTCCAAGGCCTTGGCGCGGCATTCCTGGATCTGGTAGAACTCTTCCGCGAAGGTCCGGACTTCCGGCTTCCCCGCTTCGAGCGCGAGGCCGATCAAGGCTCCGCAGCGCTCCTCGATTGGAGTCTCCCGATTCGAGAGGCGTTCGAGCATTGTGTCGCGGATATGCGAGTTGTCCAGTTCTCCCGACATCGCTTCCCAGGCATTGGCGCGAACGGAAGTATCGGGGTCGGACTTCGCCATTTCGAAAATGCGCTTTCGCGCGACATCATCGAGATCGCGATTGACGAAGCTGGACACGGCCTCGGCGCGGACCTCGGCGGAATCGCTGCCCAACATCGCGATCCTGTCCTCTTCGTTTAAGAGTTCGAAATGGGGACCTGACTTTTCGGGATATTCCTCCCAGAGGTCGAAATCAACCAGCACCTCGTCAACCGGACGGCCCAGTTGCTCGATCGCGTCGGTGATGTCACGGACGATGGACGTTTCCGACGCATCTACTGTGGCCAGCATCTTCTCTAGTGCGGGCTTGGCCGCTGGATCGCCATAGAGGCCGAGGCAAATGGCGCCATCGGCAGCATCGTATTCCAAGCGGTCCAAAAGGATCGCCTGGATGCGGGGATCGAGAATACGGAACGAGGCGAGGATGAACGCCACTTCCCCGCTCTGCTCTTCTTCCAGTTCGGCGTATAGCTTCAGGAGCGGCTCGACGGCCTGCTGGCGCACTTCATAGAAAGCCGAGACCAGTTCGTCGGACACATCCTCAGGATGCAGCTTCACGCAGTGTATGAAGAACGGAAGGGCCTCCGGGGTACGGAGGTAGCGGAAGATGTTGATGACATCCTCTTCCAGATCGATGGGGTTCTCTTCGTGCTCTTCCAGACCCCACCTCAGCAGATCCGGCACCGCGGCTTGACCCCGGTCGACTATTCCATGAAGAAGGCGATTGTCGAAGCCTATCTGACCTTTCGCAGCAGCCTGCAGCAGATCATATACCGGGGTTGAGCTATATTGCTCGGGATTTAACATTTAATACGTGGCGCGTCCGCCGCTTGCGTCGTAGCACTGGCCGGTGACGAAACTACAGTCGGGACTGGCCAGGAAATGCACTACCGCGGCGATTTCTTCGGTCTTACCGGTGCGCCGCATCGGAATCTTGTCGGTCATGTAAGACACCTGTTGCGGAGTCAACTGATCGAGGATTTTGGTCTGCACCACGGCGGGCGAGACGGAGTTGACGCAGATATTCTCTGTCGCCACTTCCTTGGCTACGGACTTGGTAAACCCGATGACCGCGGCCTTGGTGGCCGAGTAAGCGCTCATGTTCGGATTGCCTTCCTTGCCGGCAATGGATGCCAGGGTTACCACACGCCCGTACCCCTGCTTGCGAAGCAGCGGCATAACGGCGCGCGTACAAAGGAAGACGCCCATGAGGTTGATGTCGATCACGCGGCGCCATTCGGCTTCGGTCTGATCTACAAGGGTGGCAACCTTGCCGGCCGTGCCGGCGTTGTTGACCAGGATGTCAATTTTCCCGAACTTCGCCACGACGGCATCAACGGCCTTTTGGACCGAGTCAGCGCTGGTGATGTCGATGTGTACCGGGAATGCGTTGGGGATCTGAGCCGCGGTTGCGGCGGCAGCAGCTTCGTCGATATCGGCAACAGCAACCGAGGCGCCTGCCGCTGACAGGCGCCTCGCGATTGCTTCTCCAATTCCCGTAGCTGCTCCGGTCACAATGGCGGTTTGGCCAGTGAGGTCGAAGAAGGCCATATTATTCGGCTACTACGTTGACAGTGACTTCGGCCACCACATCTTTGTGCAGCTTGACCGGAATCTTATATTCGCCCACTTGCTTGATGGGGTCGTCGAGCTGGATCTTGCGGCGATCGATGGTGAAGTTCTGCAGTTCCAACGCCTCCGCAATATCCTTCGGATTGACAGAGCCGAAGAGGTGCCCTTCTTCGCCCGCCTTCTGTTTAATGGTGACGGTGACGGCCGAAAGCAGCTTCCCGAGATCGGCGGCTTCCGACGAAAGCTTAACTTCCCGGCGGAGGTGCGCGTCCCGTTCCTGATCGACAATCTTCTTGTTCGATGCGTTTGCGACCACTGCCAGTTTCTTCGGCAGCAGGTAATTGCGGGCGTATCCGGAGGCGACCTTCACTACCTGGCCGCGCGAGCCCAGCTTTTCGATATCTTCTCTAAGAATTAATTCCATGGTCGTTTCCTTGAACTAAATGGGCGACGCAAACGGAATCAGGCAGATATTGCGGGCCTGCTTGATCGATTCCGCCAGCCGGCGCTGATGGGGAGCGCACACTCCGGAGATGCGGCGGGGGGTAATTTTGCCGCGCTCGGAGATGAACGCCGAAAGGAGACGTGTGTCTTTATAGTTAATATCGTCGATCTTCTCGACGCAGAACCGGCAAAGCTTCTTGCGCCGGAAATATTGCTTCTTGGTCGCGATGGCTTTGTCGCCGCCCGTGGGGCGCATGGAACCGCTGATTGGTCTTCCGCCTCTTTGTTCAGCCATGGTTAGCTCTCCTTCTCAGCTGCCGGTTCGGCAGGGGCTGGCGCCGCAGGCGCCGGATGCGCCACCGGCTCACCGGGCATGGCCGGGGAGGACATCATCTGTTGTTCGGCAGTCGGCATGGAAGGCGCGGCTGCAACGGGAGCGGGCTTGCGGTGGGCGCGCTTTTCGCGGGCTTTCTTACGCTTCTCCAGACGCTTCATCTTCTCGTCAATACGGACGGTGATGAACTTCATGATGGAGTCGGACACGCGCAGGCGGCGCTCAATCTCATGGACTGTTTGCGGCCCGGCCGTGAATTGGATGAGAACGTAGTAGCCCTCGGCGCGTTTCTGCACCTTGTAGGCCAACTTACGAATTCCCCACTTCTCTTCTTTGTCGATGGTTCCGCCGGAGTTCGTGACGGTTGATTTCACCTGGTCGATCAGTGCGTCGACTTCTTCCTCGGTGGCATCGGGTTTTACGATAAACAGCTCTTCGTAGATCCTCATTCTTCCTCTTTATTTAAGCCTTGGGCGCGACGATTGAATTTCGTCATGGACTTTTCGACGCCTTCAGCGATTATGGATTCGACTGCCCGCGCTGCATGATCGAGCAACTCATCCAATTCCTGCATTTGTGCCTTCTTAAACTGCCCCAGCACAAACCTTGCACCACTCCCGACCTTGTGGCCGGGATTAATCCCCAAACGAACCCGGGGAAATTCCATCGTGCCAATACTGCGGATCACGGAATCCACTCCGTTATGACCCGCGGCCGAGCCTTTCGGCCGGACCCGCACAGCGGTCCAAGGCAAATCGAGCTCATCGTAAACAACGACAAGGTTCGATGCCGGAACCCCATGCTTTTCCATCAGCGCCAACACTGAAGGACCGCTGACATTCATAAACGTCTGCGGCTTGGCCAACAATAACTCTTTCCCGCCGAAATTACCGACGCCGAACAGCGCCTTCGAATCTTTCCGGTCAACGCGGATTTTGTTCGAAACAGCCAGGCGGTCCACCGTGAGGAAGCCCAGGTTATGCGGCGTCCACTCGTACTCGGAACCCGGATTCCCCAATCCGACCACCAGCCAGGGAGCAGTTGCAGCGTCCAAAGCGGAAGACTACTTCTTCTTCGGTTTGGCGTCTGCCGCCGGCGCAGCTTCCTCGTCCTTCTTACCCTTCTTGACCACTTCGGGCTCGGCCACCGCGGCAACTTCCTCAACCACGGCTTCAGCCTTCATGGAGACTACGTGCGAGATAACGGCATCGGGGGGGCTCAGCAGCGTCATGGAACCTGAGAGCGGGATCTCACTGGCCCGGAGGCTCTGCCCGATGGACAGTTCGGTCACGTCCACCGTGAAGCCCTCGGGAATGTCGTCCGGCAAGCACTCGATTTCGACTTCGCGGGTAATGACTTCGTGCAATCCACCCTGCAGCTTGACGCCCTTCGGGTCGCCATGGGTATGGACCGGAACCTTCACCACAATCCGCTTGGTGAGATCGATCCGCTTCAAATCCACATGGAGGAGTTTGCCCTTGATGGGATCGTGCTGCCAATCCACCACCATTACAGGAGCGATGGAACCTTGAATATCCACGTTAAAAATCGTGTTGTGGCCGGAAGCGCTGCGAAGAATGCTGTTGACGTCTTTCGGATTAACGGCAATGGCAATCGGGTCGGCTTCGCCTCCATAGACAACCGCCGGGGAGAAACCCTTCACGCGCAGGCGGCGCGCTTCATTCTTTCCGCGCGTCTCGCGAGGCTCGGCGGTAATGGTGATATCTTTTCTCATCTAAAACTCCTCTGAAATTCTATACAAAAAGCTTGCTGATGGAACCACCCTCATGGATGGATTGAATGGCGCGCGCCAAAAGAGGAGCCACCGAAAGCGTGCGAATACGATTGCACGCCAGGGCATCCTCTCTAAGCGGGATTGAGTTGGTCACAACCACTTCCAAAATTTTTGATTCCTGAATGCGCTGCACGGCCGGCCCGGAGAGCACGGCATGCGTGGCACAAGCAGACACGCTGATCGCGCCCTGGGCAAGCAGAGCTTCAGCGCCCTTCACCAGCGTTCCGGCGGTATCAATCAAATCGTCCACAATAATACAATTCCTGCCAATCACATCTCCAATGATGTGCATTACTTCGGCCACGTTCGCTTCTTCACGGCGCTTATCAATGATGGCCAGAGGCGCATTCAGGCGCTTGGCAAACGCACGGGCTCGCTCCACGCCGCCCGCATCCGGCGATACTACCGTGACATTCGGCAGCCCCACCGTCCGGAAATAGTCAATCATGACCGGAGCGGCGAATAAGTGATCCACCGGGATATCGAAGAATCCTTGAATCTGCGCCGCGTGTAAATCCAGCGCGAGAACCCGATCGGCTCCAGCCCTTTCCAGCAGGCTGGCGATCAGCTTTGCCGAGATGGGAACTCTCGGTTTATCCTTACGATCCTGTCTAGCGTACCCATAATAGGGTAACACTGCGGTGATGCGCTCTGCAGAGGCCCGTTTCAGGGCGTCTATCATCAGCAGCAGTTCAAAGAGGTGGCGCTCCACCGGGGTGCAGGTCGGCTGGATGGCGAAAACGTCGACTCCGCGCACGTTTTCGTTGATTTGCAGATGGATTTCTCCGTCGGCAAACATGCGGACGGCACTGTTACCCGTCTCACATCCCAGTTCCATGCAAACCTCATTCACTAGGGCTGGGTTTGCGTTTCCGGTGAATACTTTTACACGGTCGAAGTTCATTGCACGAGTGGGTCGGGGTGCGGCCATTGTTTCGTTTCAATTGGTGGGGAGTGGTACGGCGGAAATCGACTACGGTCCTGCTTGCGGCCGTCCCCCTCGACAATCACAGGAACTTTAATTTTAGGTTACGGCCGTGACGAAGTCAACGGAATTACTGGTTGGAATCGGCGTGTATCGGTTCGCGCACAAGCCAAAGATAA
>JBDUEM010000048.1:0-34119 GCA_040002435.1 Bryobacteraceae bacterium | reverse complement strand
ACGCGCTTGGTCTCCTTCACGGTGTTGACCAGCTCGCGCGCCTCTTCAATGGTGTGGCACATGGGCTTTTCCAGGTAAACGTCTTTACCCTGGTCCATGGCCGCGAGCGCAATCTTGGCATGCCAGTGGTCCGGCGTCGCTACGATGACCGCGTCCACATCGTCGCGCGCCAGCAGTTCGCGATAATCCAGATAACCGTCAACTTTGTGAATGTCCTGGTTCTTCTTCTTGCGCTTCTCGTAAACATCGCAGACGGCGATGATCTGGGCGTTGCCGTCCCGCGCGCCTGCCTTCGCGAACTCGCTCGCCACATACGTTCCCCGGCCGCCGCAGCCAATCACGCCGATGTTGATCTTATCGTTGGCGCCGATGACGCGGCCCGACTTCGCGGGACGGGCAGCGAATGCGGAACCGGCCAGCCCAAGGGAGGAACCGACGGCTGTTGCTGTTTTCAGGAAGTCTCTTCTATTTACGGATTCGTTAGTGGCGGACATGGGCGGAATACCTCAATTCCTTTTGAGTTTACTACGGTCATAGGTTGCCACGGAGCGCCTGTTCCCGCTCGATGGATTCGAAAAGCGCCTTGAAGTTTCCCTTACCAAAACTGCGGCTGCCCTTTCTCTGAATAATTTCGAAGAACAGAGTCGGACGGTCTTCTACCGGCTTGGTAAAGATCTGCAGCATGTAGCCTTCATCGTCGCGATCGACAAGGATGCCGAGTTCTTCCAGAGCCTCCATTGGTTCATCGATCTTCCCCGTTCGCTTGACCAGATCGCTGTAGTAGGTGTGTGGTACACGGAGGAATTCCACACCCTGATTTCTAAGCCTCGAAACAGTATCGACAATATCGTCCGTCGCCATCGCGATATGTTGAACGCCAGGACCTTTGTAGAATTCCAGATACTCTTCGATCTGCGATTTCCGGCGTCCCTCGGCAGGCTCGTTGATGGGAAACTTCACACGGTCGTTGCCGTTGGCCATCACCTTCGACATCAGCGCGGAGTATTCGGTACTGATGTCCTTATCGTCGAAGTGCTGGTAAAGCCGGAACCCCATCACGTCGCGATAGAATTCCACCCACGCGTCCATCTGCCCCCAGCCCACGTTGCCGACCATGTGATCGATATACTTCAGGCCCACCGGGCGGCAGACCCGGTCCTGCTCCTTCAGCTTCACGAAGCCCGGAAGAAAAAGCCCAGCGTAGTTGCGGCGCTCCACGAAGGAATGGATAGTATCGCCGTATGCAGCGATCGCGGAGATCTTGATGCTGCCGTCCTCATCCTCCAACACTTCCGGAGCGCGCACTCCCCGTGCGCCGCGCTTCGTCGTCTCGCAATAGGCGGCCTCCGCATCGTCCACCCATAGAGCTACGTCCCGCACGCCGTCGCCGTGCTTGCAGACATGATCCGCGATCGGTCCATCCGGCTGCAGGGGCGTCGTCAGCACGAACCGGATTTTGTTCTGCTGCAGCAGGTAGCTGGCGCGGTCGCGAGTACCGGTCTCGGGCCCTCGATAGGCCAGCATCTCCATCCCAAATGCGGAGCGGTAGAAATGCGCCGCCTGCTTGGCGTTGCCAACATAGAATTCGACGTAATCGGTGCCGTTTAGCGGGAGGAAGTCGTTGGAGTCAGGCATTGCACTCTCTCCTGGAGGGCTTCTACAAGAATCCGGTTCTGCTCATCAGTACCGGTGGAAATCCGGATGCAGTTCGGCAGCCCGAAAGGTTTCAGGTGACGGAGGATAATGCCCTGGCACAGAAAGTCTTGCACCAGGCTGGCCGCTTCCTCTTCGCTCCCCATGGCCACCATCACGAAATTGGCTTCCGAAGGCAGCACCGTAAGCCCCAGTTCCCGCAGCGCGCCCGATAGATAAGAGATAGCCCGTGAGTTCAATGCCAGCGTGCGATAGAGGAACTGTTTGTCGGCCAGCGCGCCGATCCCTGCCGCCTGTGCCATGGTACTCGGCTCGAACGGCAGCTTCACTTTCATCAGATTTCGAATCAGTTCTTCATGCGCGAAACCGTAGCCGATACGCGCTCCCGCAAGTCCGTACGCTTTCGAAAACGTGCGCAGCGTGATGACGTTGTCGTAGCGGTAGTGCATGGAATCGGGGTAGCGATTGTTGTCTTTCGCGTATTCAAAGTAGGCTTCATCCAGAATAATCAGCACCCGTTCCGGGATGTGGCGGTAGAACGCTTCGAACTCCTGGCGGGTGAAAATAGTGCCCGTCGGATTATTGGGATTCACTAAATAGACGATCTTGGTTTTCTCGTTCACCGCGGCGGCCAGCCCCGGAAGATCGAAGTGCCAATTCTTCAGCGGGACCGTCCGCATTGCCACGCCGCGCGAGCGGGCCAGAACCTCGAAACCCGCGAATGTGCCTTCCGACGTCAACACCTCATCGTCATCGCAAAGAAAGGTGCGCAGGATGTTGGACATGATGCCTTCCGACCCGCTTCCCACGATGACATTGCCAATCTTTACGTCGTATCGCTCGGCCAGGACGCGGCGCAGGTCGATGCCGCCGTTAGGGTAGCGGTTTAGACCCGTCAAATGGCTTTGAATTGCTTCGATAGCCAGCGGCGAGGCGCCGAGGGGATTTTCGTTGGAGGCGAGTTTGACAACTCGTGCGACGTTAAACTCGTGCTGCACCTCCTCAATGCTGAGGCCCGGGAGATACGGCGCCAGAGACCCGATGTACGGAGGAACAAGGGACATACAACTTTATCATAGCACATAGACCCACTGTAGTGTGGTGTCTAATTGCCTTTCTTCCGTCCCCAGCTTCCAAAGTTGAATCTGCGCCCGATGATCATCTTCGCCAGCAGGTGATCGGTATTCTGGGTCACGCCGACGCCGAGTCCAAAATTGAATTCCCAGCTCGGTCCAAAATCGATATCGATACTCGGCAGAATCTGTTGTTCCTGTTCGCGCAGGCTATTGAAACCCCGAAGCGGTCCCAGTCCGCCGTAATATTCCAGGCCGACGTCGACCCGCTTGAACAGCTTATAGGAAGCTTTGACATTCGGAGAAAAGGTCAGGCCATCGTGAACCGAGGGTCCGTGGAACGATCGTTCCAGGGTCGGGTTGAACGACAAATACCACTTCCCGAAGTCCTTGTCGATGATCGGCCTGATCTCCCAGGTCCACGTGTCCTCGGAGAATCTGGCCCGCTGGTAGCCCGCCTCCATCGACAGACTGGCGCCTACCGGCCAGTGCCAGGATTCCGGGGCGCGTACGCGCGGTCGGATGTGATCTCCAACCCATTGGTATCCGTAGACAGGACTGTACGTTGTGAAAATATAGAAACCGACCTCAGACCAGGAATTCAAACCCTGCGTGATCTCGATCGTCTCGTGCCAGGCGTGGTTGGTCGGGTAAACACCATTGATCTCCTTCTTCTGGCCGCCGATGGTCAGGTTGTTATGCAGTTCGATCATGGTCCGCCCGGGCAGCAGCGTGTCCGAGCCGTAAACTTGCACCTCATAGTTGTCCTGCGCCGCAAGCGGGAATACCGAAATTATCGAGAGAGCCAGCAGAGGAAAGATCTTCACTGTAATAGGGTACAGCGTAGGCGACGCTAAAATTGGGGAAGGCATGCCGCACTCTCCCGAATCCCGAGTTCTTCACATTGACATCACCGGCCACGATCGCGCAGGAGTCACTTATTCGCTCACCAACATACTGGCAGAGGCCGGCGCGCGAATTCTGGATATCGGACAGGCAGTCATCCATGACGCTTTGGCGCTGGGCATTCTGGTGGAACTCACTGCGGAGATGAAATCGTCCGCCCTTCTGACTGATCTGCTGCTCAAAGCGCACGAGTTGGGGATTCAGATCCGCTTCACCACCATCTCCAGACAGGAGTATCAAACCTGGGTGGAATCGCAGGGCAAGAGCCGCTACCTCATTACAGTTCTTGGCCCGACAATTACGGCAGGCCACGTGGCCGAGGTCAGCGGAATCGTCGCGCGCGCCGGACTGAATATCGACCGCATCGACCGCCTGTCCGGCCGCACGCCGCTGGAGGTGAATCACCGGCCCAGCCGTGTTTGCGTAGAGCTTGCCATCTCCGGTGAACTTGCCGACGAGGACGCCATCCGTGCTCCGCTGGTGCTCTTAACGGGCGAACATGACATCGACATTGCGTTTCAACACGACAATGTCTACCGCAGGAACCGGCGTCTGGTGGCCTTCGACATGGATTCCACCTTGATTCAGACCGAGGTGATCGACGAGCTGGCAAAATTGGCGGGTGTGGGCGAGCAGGTCCAGGCCATCACGGAATCGGCCATGCGTGGAGAACTCGATTTTCAGGCAAGTTTCCGCAAGCGTGTTTCCCTGTTGAAGGGGCTTCCCGAAACCGCCTTGCGGCGCGTGATTGACGAATTGCCGTTGATGGACGGAGCAGAACGCCTGATTGAAACGCTCCAGCTGCTGGGCTATAAGACGGCGATTCTCTCCGGAGGCTTCACCTTTGTGGGACGGGAACTGCAAAGGCGCCTGGGCATCGATTATCTCCACGCAAACGAGCTGGACATTCGCGATGGTATGGTTACCGGAGAGGTGCGGACGCCGATTGTGGATGGGGCGAAAAAGGCCGAATTCCTGGCCCAGCTTGCCAAAGCGGAGCACCTGAGCATGGAGCAGGTGATCGCCGTCGGCGACGGAGCCAACGACCTTCCGATGCTGCGTCTGGCAGGGCTGGGCATCGCATTCCGCGCCAAACCGGTGGTCCGGCAATCGGCGCGGCAGGCGATTTCGACCATGGGCCTGGACGGGATTCTGTTCCTGTTGGGCGTCCGGGACCGCGAGCTTATATCGTAGTTCCCGCGCAGTAGCCCGAGGCCCAGGCCCACTGGAAGTTATAGCCGCCCAAATGGCCCGTCACGTCCACTACTTCGCCGATGAAGTAGAGTCCGGGTACCTTACGGCATTCCATCGTCTTGGCGGACAGCTCGTCCGTATCCACGCCGCCGGCGGTTACCTCGGCCTTCTCATAACCTTCGGTGCCGCCCGGAATGATGGACCAGTTGTGCAGGCCGTGTTCCAGATCCGCCAGTCCCCGGTTCGTCCAGTCGGGTGGCGCGTGGACATCCAGCCAGCGGTCCGCCAGCCGGGCCGGAAGCAGTGCCCGCAGCACCGGCGTCGCAGCGGTCCTGTTACGCGAGGCGTTCGATTGCAGCAGCCCCGCCGTTGCCTGCGCGCCCGGCAGCAGGTCGATCACAATTGGGTCCGGCTTCCTCCAGTAGGATGAGATCTGTAGAATAGCCGGACCACTCAGGCCGCGGTGAGTGAACAGCATTTTCTCGCGGAAGCTCTGCTTGCCGAAAGAGGCGGTCACTTCCGTCGATACCCCGGCGAGGTTGCCATAGCTCTTCGCGTTCCCGTTGCTAAAGGTGAGCGGTACCAGGGCGGGCCGGCATTCGCGCAATTTAATGCCGAACTGCCGGGCCACTTCATAACCGAACGCAGTGGCGCCCATCTTCGGGATGGACAATCCTCCTGTGGCTACCACGACGGCTGGAGCGCGGAACTCATGTTCACCCGCCTCGATGAGATAACCAGCGGAACGGCGCACCTGTCGAACCGGCGTATTCACGAAGATTCGCACTCCCGCCTGACGGCATTCCTCTTCGAGCAAGCCCGTGATGTCCCGCGCGGAGCGGTCGCAAAAGAGCTGGCCCAGCGTCTTCTCGTGATACGGAATGCCATGCTTCTCCACCAAGGCGATGAAATCCGCAGGTGTATACCGTGCCAGGGCGGACTTGCAGAAGTGCGGATTGGCGGAAAGAAAATTCTCTGGAAGACACACCAGATTGGTGAAATTGCAACGCCCGCCGCCCGAGATGAGAATCTTCTTCCCGGCGCGCTCGGCGTGTTCCAGCACCGCCACGCGGCGGCCGCGCTTCCCCGCCTCAATGGCACACATCAGTCCGGCAGCGCCCGCGCCTATGACTACCGCGTCGAAATCCTGAATCACCCTCTAACTGTAGCGAAGGGCAATCGGATTTCCGGGTTCCGGGTACTGACGCTTGCCGGGCGGCGCTAGAAAACGCGCGCATACGTTCACCGTCCCGGTCGCCCCGCCCCAGGCTTCCGGGTACAGGCCCGCTTCTGCGGCGTGGAGAAGAACTGCCTGTATCTTAGATTCGCCGAACTTCAAGAACCGCGCACTCCAGCCGATAAGCCTTCGTAAGTGAACCCTACGGTCGAACTGTCAGAATCCGCCTTGATGCCGCCGCTCACGGCCCCGCAGGCGGCGGAACCGATGGTCCCGCCGGTTCCGCTATCCATCGAACAGACAGGACTGAGTGAATCCCTGCTGGAACACCTCATCTTGAAGATTCTGTACTTCCGAGGCGAGGTATCGGGCCGGGATCTGGCGTTGGCAATGGGCCTGCGCTTCAGTGTCATCGAGCACCTGCTCGACGCTTTTAAACGCAGCCAGGCCGTACAGGTGAAGAGCTCACTCGGGATGGGGCCTATCTCGTCGCAATTCTGCCTCACTGAGGTAGGGCGCGGCCACGCGCGGGAGTGTCTGGAAAGCCATCAATACAGTGGCCAGGCTCCGGTTCCCTTGCATCAATACACCCATTTTGTGCGCCGTCAACGGCCGCCCGAAGGGTGGCTGACCATGTCTGCTCTGAAAAACGTGTACCGCCGGATGGTAGTGACCGATCAGGTTCTGGGGCAAATCGGGCCGGCCGTCAGCTCAGGCAATTCGTTCCTCATCTATGGCCAGCCGGGAAACGGAAAATCCTATATGGCGGAAGCTCTGGCGAACCTTGACCAGGGCTGCATCTATCTCCCGTACGCAATCGAATATCAAGGCGTGATTGTGCAAGTGTACGATCCTACCTATCACCAGGTGATGCAGGACGAAGAACCGATATCCGTCTTTTCGAACCAGCTTCCGCACGACGGACGCTGGTTTAAGTGCCGGCGGCCTTTCATCGTGACCGGTGGCGAGCTCTCTATGGAGATGCTGGATCTAAGCTACAACGAAACGTCGAAAGTATACGACGCCCCATTCCAGTTGAAGGCAAACAACGGTATCTATCTGATTGACGATTTTGGCCGGCAAAAGGCCACTCCGGCAGAGATCTTGAATCGCTGGATTGTTCCCATGGAACGGCGGATTGACTATCTCTCGCTGCGCACGGGTGGAAAGATCACTGTGCCATTCGAAGCATTCCTGATCTTCTCGACCAACCTCAGACCGGACGGCCTTGGCGACGAAGCCTTTCTGCGCCGCATCCAATACAAGATGCTCGTCCGAAACCCCAGCCCCCAGGAGTTCGAGGATATCTTTCACGGCTTCTGCAACTCGCGTGAGCTTCCCCATCCTCCCGGAATCGCGCGCAGGCTTCTCGACAAATACTATAAGGACACCGGAAAGCCCATGCGGCGTTGCCATCCTCGCGATGTGTTGTCCCACGCCATAGACCTCATCAACTTTGAAAGCCTGCCCTTCGAGCTGACGGACGAATTGCTATTCAGGGCCTTCGAAAGTTGCTTCGTGGAAGACCCGGACGATTGAGACATCAAGCCTTCATGCGCGCCGCAAGCTCCGCCTCGCGGATCTTGAATTTCTGAACCTTGCCGGTAACAGTCATCGGAAACGATTCCACAAAACGGATGCTGTGCGGAATTTTGAAGTAGGCGATCTTGCCAGTGCAGTAGTCCCGCAACTCTTCGCAACTGCATTCCATCCCCGCCTTCAGCCGGATCCAGGCAGCTACGGTTTCCCCCAGCCTGTCATCGGGAATCCCCACCACTTGCACATCGGCGATTTTCGGGTGAGTGTATAAGAACTCCTCCACTTCCCGCGGATAAATGTTCTCGCCTCCGCGAATAATCAGATCCTTGGCGCGGCCGGTAATGCGGAAGTAGCCATTCTCCGCCATGGTTCCAAGGTCTCCCGTGTGCAGCCACAACTCCTCGTCAATGGCCTTTCGCGTCGCCTCTTCCTCTCCGTCATAGCCCGGCATCACATGATATCCGCGGGTGCAAAGCTCTCCCTGCTCGCCTGCCAGGACCGTATCCCCTGTAACCTGCGAGACGATCTTGGCCTCAGTGTTCGGCAGCACGGGCCCGATTGTCGAAACCCTGAGTTCGATTGGATCGTCAAGGCGGGACATGGTGACCAGGGGAGAACATTCGGTTTGCCCGTACCCGATTAGAATCTCCGGACAGTGCATCTGCGTCATCACGCGCTTCATTACCTCGACTGGGCAAGGCGCTCCCGCCATGATTCCTGTGCGCAGCGAGGTCACGTCAAAGCTGGAAAACTGCGGGTGATCCAGCGCTGCAATGAACATAGTGGGAACTCCGTAGATTGCCGTCGCCCGTTCGCTATGGATGGCCTGCAGAGTAGCCAGCGCGTCGAATTGAGGCGCAGGCAACACCATTGCGGCGCCACTGGTAAGGGAAGCCAGGCTCGCCATCACGCATCCAAAGCAGTGGTACAGAGGGACCGGCGAGCAGATGCGGTCGTGGACGGTGAGGGCCAGCTGCCGGCCGCAAAGCTCCCCGTTGTTGAGCAGATTGCGGTGGGTCAACAACACACCCTTGGGCGCGCCGGTGGTTCCTGAAGTGTACTGGATATTGGTGACGTCGTTGTTCCGTGCGGTATTGGCTTCGAAATCCACTCCATCGCCGATCATGGAATCCCAGGAGGCATCGCCAAGCAATATTCGATGCTGTAGCGCAAGGCCGTCGCCGTTCCCGGCCGCCTCTTCCAAAATCTGGCGATAGTTTGCGCGCGCGTCCTGCTCCCACAGAAAGATTGCGCGCATGCGGGATTTCCGCAACACGTAGGCCAGCTCATGGGAGCGGTAAGCGGGGTTCACATTAATCAGGATGATCCCCGTCCGTGCGGCCGCGTGCTGCAACAAAACCCATTCGACACAGTTGGTGGACCAGACGCCGATGCGGTCTTCCGGCCGCAAGCCCAACCCGGCGAGTCCGCGGGCTACCTCATCAACCCGGCTCAGCAGTTGGGACCAGGAAAGCCGGACATTCTGATGGCGAACGGCCAGGGCAAGTTCATCGGGATGTTGAGCGGCAATGGATTCCAGGGCTTGGCCGAGCGTGATTTCCAGCAGTGGCCGCTCGATTCCGCGTGCGTAACTGAGCATGCAGGAGATTCTATACCCAGCCGCGCCGGTTTCTACTTGTGCCGCGGTAAATCCGTCAGATCAGCTTGGGAACCAGCATCCATTTCAGAATTCCATGCGGCTGCGGCCCGAAGCTCTCTACATCGATGCGCAGGATGGCGCCCTTCTTCATATCCACGTAAATCGACGGAGCCCCGAGCAGATAGGCGGCCAGTACACTCAACAGCGGCTCATGGCCCACCAGCATTAACGAAGCGACGGTCTTGTGAAGTCGGATCTCTTCCCAAACGGGTTTTGGATCCGTGGATGGAATCAACACATCCGCTTGCTGCAGCGCTTCCTTATAGCCTAGAACTTCCATCGCGATCTCTGCCGTCTCTCTCGCGCGCAGGTATGGACTGCTAATCATCAGTTCCGGAGCAACGCCGGCTTTGGCAACCGCGCGCAAGGTTTCACGCAGTTTCTTTTTGCCCTCGGCTGTAAGCGCGCGGTCCGCGTCGCTCCCGCCGGGCTTGCCGTTCTCGGCAATGCCGTGACGAAGAATATAGAGTTGCATGTGCCGACTCCAGTATACTTAGACCGTTTGGTTATCCTTCCAAAGGAAAGGCTCCGGCACGCCGCGTTATTCCTGGCTGGGGCGTCCGCCGTCACCGATCTGGTTTCCATTTTCGCCTGCCACACGCTGCTCATTGCGGCAACGCTGGCTCTGCTGCTCTCGCGCCCGACGCTGCGCTTTCCGCCGGTGATGCTGCCTCTATTGTTATTCATGGCCGGAACTGTCATCTCCATGCTGCTGGACGACGAGCCGTCTCTCGGCCTGAAGCAAGTGAAGAAGTTCTTCGTGTTCCTCATGCTGATCGTGGTGTACAACACCTTTCGCAAGCTGCGGGAAATGTTCTGGCTGGCCGTGTGGTGGACCGGCGCGGCAACCGCGCAGGCGCTGTGGAGCTTCTATCAATATGTCCACAAACAAGCCCAGGCAGCGGCCGCTGGAAGGGACTTCTACGAGTTCTACGTGGCAAACCGCACCACCGGGTTCCTCAGTCATTGGATGTCTTTCTCGGCGGTACAGATGTTCGCTCTGTTCGTAGTCCTGTCCGTGCTTTTCTTCTGGCCGCCGCCAAGAAAGGTGGCCATCGCCCTGGCCGCGGGCGCGGTCCTCATCCTCATCTCTATCGTTCTCGGGGACACGCGCAGCGTATGGCTGGCAACCGCCGGAGGTCTCGCTTTCCTGGTGTGGATGTGGCGGCCAAAGATGCTGCTGCTGCTGCCGGTCCTGGCCGCTGCCGGACTTGTGGTCGCGCCGGTGGGCGTGCGCGAACGCGTGAAGTCGATTTATCAGCCGCACTCCACCGCCGATAAACCCAATACGACCCTGGATTCCAACCTGCACCGCTACGTCACCATGCGCACCGGCATTGCCATGATCCAGGCCCACCCATGGTTCGGCCTGGGTCCGGAAATTGTCAATCGCGACTTCCGCAAGTGGGTTCCGCCCGATATTCCGCGCCCCCTTCCCGATGGATATTACGGCCACCTCCACAGCATTTATATTCACTATGCGGCCGAGCGTGGCGTCCCCACCATGCTGATGATGATGTGGTTTCTGGTCAAGATTGTCCTCGACTTTCTGCGTGGTTTGCGGCCCGCTTCTGCGGGCCAAAGGGCGTTCCTCTGCGCGGGCATCGCAGTGGTGATCGGCATCCTGCTGGAAGGCTTTTTCGAATTGAACCTGGGAGACAGTGAACCGTTGGGTATGTTCCTCGCGGTTGTCGCATGCGGCTATGTCGCGCTTGCGCAGGAACCCGAACCGGAGGAAATATGTCTGCAATCGTGCTAGCCGGCGGATCCGGAGGCCTCGGCGCTGCCACGGCCGAACTGCTCGCCGCGGAGGCCTTTCCGTTAGTGGTCAGCTACCGTTCGAATGCGCTGCGCGCGGAGAAGCTCTCCGGCATCGCCAAGCTTGTGCAGGCCGACATCACCGTCGCCGAGGACCGCGCGCGCCTGCTTGACGCCGCGCCGGACATTTACGGACTCGTGGTCTTCACCGGAGACCCCGCACGCATTACGGATCCCTCGCAAACCGAAGCGGCCATGCTGCGGTCGCACTCCGTCAACTATCTCGGCCCCATTCTGCTCGCCAGGGAAGCGGCGGCGCGCATGAAAGCGAAATCCACTCCCGGCGCTATCGTGCTGATTTCCACCATGCAGGCGGTCGCGCTGTTCCCCGGCTCCACGGTATACGCAGCGCCGAAGGCCGCGCTGCTGCACGCGGCCCAAATCCTGGCAAAGGAATACCGCGGACCGGCGAACATCCGCGTGAACGTGATTTGTCCCGGAGTAAATGCCGCCGGAATGGCGGAGGCAAGCATCGCCTCCGGGAAGTATGACCGCTACATCAATGAAGGAATTGTGCCGCGGTTCGGAAAGGCTGCGGACGTCGCACGAGCCGTGCATTTTTTCCTGCAGCCTGATAATTACGTCACCGGGCAGGTGCTGACGGTGGACGGCGGCCTGACGCTTTAGGACTCTGTGATGGTGACGCTATTGACTGTGTCGCCCTGCGCCACCGCGTTCACTACGTCTTGACCGCTGGTCACCTGGCCGAAGACCGTGTGTTTGCCATCCAGCCAGTTGGTCACGATGTGCGTGATGAAGAACTGGCTGCCGTTCGTATTCGGGCCGGCATTCGCCATCGACAACGAACCCACCTGATGCTTGCGCGGTGTGCCCTTCAACTCATCGGCAAACTTGTAGCCGGGACCGCCGCGCCCCGTTCCCTCCGGATCTCCGCCCTGGATCATGAAATCGGCGATAACACGATGGAATTTCGTCCCGTCGTAAAATTTATCCCGGGCTAGAGACACGAAATTATTCACCGTATTCGGAGCATCGGCGGCAAATAGATCACAGACGATGGTTCCTTTTGAGGTATCGAATGTCGCCGTATAATTCTTCGACGGATCAATCGCCATTGCTGGTGGTGCTGAGTAAGATTTAGGCATGATTACTAATACATTTTAGCAGTCTAAACAAAAAGACCGTGAACTGGTTTACCTTCCACCAACGCGCGAGGCTGTTTCAGATCGTTGAGAATCTGCATGCTCGGGTCGATACCAAGCGTGTGGTAAATGGTGGCCACCAGATCAGCCGGATGAACCGGATTTTCAGACGGCGCCGACGCCTGCGCGTCTGACTTGCCGTATTGGAATCCCCGCTTCACGCCGGCGCCGCCGATGATGCCCGTATAGCAGTACGGCCAGTGATCGCGGCCATCCGGTGCGTTGGTGTTGCCGGACGTACTGACGCCAATCCGCGGACTGCGGCCGAACTCGCCGATGGCCACCAGCAGAGTGTCTTTGAATAAACCCCGCTGATCCAGATCTTCAATCAACGCCGACAAGCTACGGTCCAGCACCGGGCAATGCAGGTTCTTCAATGGCCCGAAGTTGGCGGCGTGCGTATCCCATGAATCTACTTCCGGATTTCCATTCGCCACCGACGGCCAGTTCAACTGCACAAAACGGGTGCCTGCTTCCACCAGGCGGCGCGCCAGCAAAGCGCCCTGACCGAAGGTGGTCCGCCCATAGCGGTCCCTTACCTTGTCGGTTTCCTTGGAAAGATCGAAAGCGTCTCGCGCCTTCCCGGAAAGCACCAGGTCATACGCCTTCTCGTAATATTCATTGAGCGCGTACCCGCTGACCGCCTTCTCCAGTTCCTTCATGGAGCCGTTGATGCCCTTCAGCAAAGTGACGCGGTCCTTCAAGCGTTCCGGCGTTACTTCCGGACGCATCGTCAGGTCTTCCAGCCGGATGTCTTTATTCGGATCCTGGTACAGCCTGTATGGGTCAAACGCTTTGCCCAAATATCCCGCTGCCCCGCCCTTCCCGATCACATTGCTTTCCTGCAGCGGACGCGGCATCTCGACAAACGGCAGCATGGGACCATCTGGCGGACGCATCTTGGAGAGATGACAGCCCATGTGTGGAAAGTCGCGCGGCGATGGCGGCTCCAGCTGGCCGGAAGGCGAAACCTTATCCGGCGCCCAACCGGTCATCATCTGGTAAATAGCGGCAGTGTGGTTGAACAACCCGGCCGGCGTGTAGCTCATGGACCGGATCATGGTGACCTTATCCAACTGCTGCGCCATCATGGGCATGGTCTCGCTGACCTGGATTCCGTCCACCTTGGTCTTGATGGGCTTGAACTCACCGCGGATGTTGGCCGGAGCGTCCGGCTTGGGATCCCAGATATCGATGTGGCTCGGGCCGCCTTGCAGGAAGAGGAGGATTACGGATTTGGCCTTCGGCTCAATCCCCAACGTCGCGGGCGCGGCAGTTGCCTGCATCCGCAGAAATTCAGGCAGGCTAAGGCCAATAAGGCCCGCGCCGCCGATGCGCATTAACTCGCGCCGCGAGTATCCATCACAATTTCCGCCGGGACGTCCAGGAATCGATAGCATGACCGCTCCTTAGTATTTCGCCATTTATTATATCCACGTTAGCCGCGCAAAAGTTCGACTTCCCGCGGCGTCAGCTTGCGATGCTTCCCGATCTCCAAATTTTCGATCCGGATGGACCCGATGGCGATACGCGCCAGCTTGTCCACCTTGCTTCCCACGGCTTCCAGCATGCGGCGGACCTGCCTGTTGCGACCTTCCGTGAGGATGATCTCCAAGGTGCTTCTGCTCTCCGAATCCGCAGCCCGGTTAACGATGGCAGGTTTGGTTGGACCGTCGTTCAGCGCCACCCCATCTCGCAGCTGCTGCATCTGTTCCTCGGTAATCACGGTAGCCGCTTTCACCAGGTACGTCTTCGGCACTTTGTAATCGGGATTCATAATGCGCTCGGCGAACTGCGTGTCGTTGGTAAGAATCAACAGCCCGCTGGTGTCCTGATCTAGCCTCCCTACCGGTGAAACAAACTGGCCAATCTCCGTCAGCAAGTCGTAAACAGTGGGCCGGCCTTCGGGGTCCTTATAAGTTGTCAGGCATCCTGTGGGCTTGTGCAGCAGCAGGTACAGCTTGCCCAGCGCGCGAACCGGTTTGCCATCGAGCGTTACCTTGTCCCGCTCTAGATCCACCCATTTGTCAGGCGACTGGATCACTCTGCCGTTGACAGCCACGCGGCCCGATCCGATCCAACTGCGCGCTTCGGTTCGAGAGCCCAAACCTGCTTTTGAAATGACACGCTCCAGCGTCTTGATTGGCCGGTTCGCGTCCTTAAGCGGCTGCTTCATGCGGCTGCTGTCAGCAGCACCGGCTCGCCGCGGGTGATCACAACCGTGTGCTCATAGTGCGCGGAGAGGCTGCCGTCCACGGTACGCATGGTCCATCCGTCACGCTGCAGCTCGGCTTTTCCGGCACCCGCGGCGATGATCGGCTCAATGGTCAGGACCAACCCTTCCGTCAGCCGCTGCCGCGAGTGAGGGTCGGCGAAATTCGGAACCGTCGGCGGCTCGTGAATCGTGCGGCCGACTCCATGGCCGCAGAGCGCGCGAATCACACTGAAGCCGGACCTTCGCACTTCGCGTTCCACGGCCCTTCCAATATCGGAGACGCGATTGCCCGCCCGCGCGAAACGCAGCCCCTGATAGAACGCGTTCTCCGCCGAACGCACCAATTCACATCCGTGCGCGCTCTGTGGCGGCACGTGCAAACTGATGGCGGCATCGGCATGAAAGCCATCTTTCTCGGCCACCAAATCCAACTTCACCAGATCACCCGCCTGGATGACGCGGCTCCCAGGCACACCATGAATCGCTTCATCGTTCACGCAAATGCAGGCACAACCCGGAAAACCATACACCTGCTGCGCCGAAGATCGCGCGCCGTGCTCTGAAAGCACCGCTGCCCCGAAGGCGTCAATCTCAGCCGTCGTCACACCGGCGGTCACGTTTCGAGCCATCACCTGCAGCGCTTTTGCGACAATCCCGCCGATGGTTTTCAGCTTCTCGAACTCAAACTGCGACTTGATGGACATTTGCCTTTATTCTAACTTTCGTGAGTGCAGCCAGAGATCCCGCTGTCTTCGCTGCGCCGCGCCCGACAACGGATCGGGTTCCAGCGCCCAGCGGTTGGCCGGTTCCTTCCCCAGCACGACTTCAATTTGCATCGGCACATTCCGGCGCAGGATGGACACCGCGATTTTCTCGCCGGGACGAAAGCTGCTCAACCTCGCATCCCACTGATCGGGCCTGATGCGTTCGGCGCCGATTCCCACGATGTCGTCGCCGGCATCGAAACCTGCTTCGTAGGCTGGAGTGCCTCGAGGGATCTGCCTGACAGTAAGGCGGCCCGTCTCCATGCGCATCTCCGCGCCCAGCCAGGCTTTGGACCTGTCGTCCCCTTCCGTCGCGAACCGCAGGCCGTACCACTTCAATGCCTCCGTATAATTCAATTCCTCTGTACTGTCGAAGGCGCCCGCAACCCAACGGCGCGTTGGGGTTCCTGCGATCTGCTCTACAACCTCACGGAACTGTTCCGGCGTGAAGCCTTTCTCCAACGGAAATACCGCCAAGGCTGCGCGCATCACGTCGTCAAGAGACTTCGCGCCGTTCGTAGACTGGCGGATCTTCGCATCCAGCAGGAACGCCACCACAGCTCCTTTCGTGTAATAGCTGATCGAAGTATTTACGGAGTTCTCATCGGGCCGGTAGAACTTGATCCATGTGTCGAAGGACGACATCGAAAGCGACTGCACCAGCCGGCCGGGCGTCCACTGCAATTGACGGATAAGCGAAGAGAGTTCCGCAAGAAGCTCCGCTTCGCTCGAAAGGCCCGCGCGGTACACAGCCAGAGGCGCGTAATAGCTGGTGAAGCCTTCAGATACTCCGAGGCTCCTCGTAAACGGTTCCTTCTCATATTCCCCGCGCAGGAACTCAGCCGGCTTCAGCCTCTTCACATTCCAGGTATGGAAGAACTCGTGGCTCACCAGTTGCAGCCACCGAAGATACGCGCCCGGCGTGCCCATGGCGGTGTGGTTCGCCATCATCGCAGTGGAGTTGCTGTGCTCCATGCCGCCGTGGCCATCCGTCAGCATGTTGAGGAAGACATACCGGCTATAAGGAAGTCCGCCCCACATGCGTGCGTATTCCTGGACGATCCGCGCCACGTCTCGGGCAGAGCGCGGTCCGTCCCACGAACCACCTTCGCCCACATTGACCAGCACATGCGGTATCCCTTGCACTGTAAATTCGTAGAGTGCCGGGTTGCCCGCGACAATCGGCGAATCCACCAACTCCTCGTAGTCCGCCGCACGATAGTGATGAGGGTCGCCGGCGGCAGCAGGCATTCCGCTGATGCTCGTCTTCCATCCCGGCGGCAGGACAAGCCGTACTTCGTGTGGTCTCGACGCCGATTCGGCCAGGGTCAGGAACGTGGCGGCGCCGTTGAGCAGGGCGAAATCCCGATCCACCCAATTATCCTGCACGGACATTTCGTGGCAGTAGACACGATATTTCACCGTCACCGAAGCAGCGCCGCCGGTCTGAATCCGCCAGCGGTTCTTCGCGTATTTTTCCACCCGCAGGCCGCCCTGTGCGGTTACCGCTTCCACGTTCTTGGCAAATTCACGAATGACGTACGGCGTCCAGACGGCCATCTTGAGGTCGACGGAGGACTGGCCGTCGGCCGGCACCGTGGCATCTACTTCCACGTAATGAGTCTGGGGCTGCGCGATGGATACGGTGTAGCGAATCGGCGCCAGCGCCTGGCCGGCGCAGAGTTGCGCCAGTAAGCCAAACGCCAGGCTGCCAATTCGGAGTTTAGACCACGTCGTACAGAAGCGCCGTATACTTTGCGCCCTTCAATGTGTTCTCAATCGTGGGCCACACCTTTTGGTGAAGGGGAGTTGCAACCCAGGCCTTGCGCTGGTCTTCGTTCTGGAAGCTGATGAGAAGGCGATAAAGGCAGTTCGCCGGAGCCTTGCCGGCCATCTCCGCCCGCAGCTTCATCAATTTCACGTCCACAAAGCCAGGCTGTTTGATGATGGCGGGACGAAAGGTGTTTTTGTAATTCGCCAGCATTTCTTTTTCCTTTGCCGGATCCACTTCCAGATCCAGCAACAGCTCGATCGGATGTCCGGCGTCCGCAGCCTGAAGCCCCAGCCCGGCGAGCGGCGCGATCCCGATCACTTTCAAACAATGTCTACGATTCATGTTTCACCTTCTCCCTTATCTTTTATGGTCTGATTCCCACCGCGCTGAGCGAGATCCGGTAGACCCCTGTGCGGGCGGTGATGTATAAAGCCGTGGCATATTCTCCCGAGCCCATCGGCGCCTGGTCCACGGTGGAGGGGCTCTTTCCCCAATGCAAATTGGCAGGCGTCTCCGGCGGTTTGATGGTGCCCAGGTGTTTCCCTTCCGGTGAAATAACCCAGATGCCCCCAGGTCCCGTCGCGTAGAGGTTGCCGTACGTATCCACCTTCATTCCGTCGGGAAGTCCATCTGCGGTCTGCGATGTGACATCGTAGAACACCTTCCCGTTTTTGATCTTTCCGTCGGCCTCTACTTCATAGCGCATCCAGATCTTCCGTTTGGCATCGGAGTTAGCAACATAGAGATACTTCTCGTCCGGCGAGAAGGCGAGTCCGTTCGGCCGCGTCAATTCCTTGGTCAGAAGCTGTAGTTTGCCGTCCTGCAGACGGTACACGCCGTTGAACTTCAGCTCCTTCTTCGGATCGTCATCTTCTTTCGGAAATCCGTAGGGCGGATCGGTGAAGTAGAGCGAACCGTCCGATTTGTAAACAGCATCATTCGGGCTGTTTAACCGTTTTCCTTCAAACTTGTCGGCCATGACGGTCACTGCATCGTTGCTTTCCAGCCGGGTTACGCGCCGGTTCCCGTGTTCGCAAATCGTCAACCTGCCCTGTTTATCCAGGGTGAGGCCGTTAGAGCCGATGAAGGCGCCCTTCGGAGCGTCAGTCCCGCTGTAACCGCTCTGCTTCCGGAATTCGGTAACTGTTCCGTCAGCGGTCCATTTGTAGATGGCGTTGCGGGGAATGTCGCTGAACAGCAGAAAGCCCTCGCGCATATACATGGGGCCTTCGGTGAACTCCTGGCCCCCGAGAAGCTTTTCGATCTTTGCGCTGGTCGGCACCAGAGAGTCGAACGCCGGATCGAGGCGCACAATACTGCCCACACCGGTAGTCTGAAGGTCTACCATCTTCTCATCCACATTGGAGCGGGTACATCCAGTATTGATCACGGCGAGCATCACGACGGCGCTTAGCATGCACCAGCAATTCATCAGCCTGATTCTACATCATGATTACCCTGTTGCATCCGCCCCGGATAAAGCTAAGAATCGTAATCACGCTGCATGAAGCAGAACATCCTGGTCAGGGGGGCGCGTCAACTGCTCACGTTGCACGGCCCAAGCGGACCAAGGCGGGGTGCTGCCCTCAACAACCTTGGATTGATTGAAGACGGGGCCGTGCTGGTGGTGAACGGAGTCATTTCCAGCGTCGGGCCTTCACGGCGGGTGGAGAACCTGGCCGAAGCGCGAAATGCCCTTGAGATGAACGCAAGCGGACGGGTGGTGATGCCCGGGCTGATCGACAGTCATACGTACCTGATCAGCGGACCACCGCTGCTGGACGACATCCGTTCGCCGGGATTGACGGAAACGCAGCAAATCCTCGCAGCCGTTCGCCTTGTGCGGTCGGCCCCGGCGCGCACCCTGGAGTTTCAGGCCCGCCGCATCCTGCAGGCCTGCGCGCGGCACGGAACCACCTCGCTGGAGAGCAAATCCGGATATGGGCTCGACGATTCCTCCGAGTTGAAGATCCTGCGTGTTCTCGCCGAGATCGATAAGAATCCAATTAATGTAGTCGCCACATACTTCGGAGCGCACATCATGCCGCCGGAGTTCAACCATAATCGTGGCGGTTACCTCGAATGGGTCCGCGAGACTTTCCTGCCGAAGGTAGCTGCGCGCAAACTCGCCAGGTTCGCCTGTGCTTTGTGTAGCCCGGCGGGATTTTCCATCGACGAAGCGCGCGGCTATCTTCAGGCGGCCCGGCGGCTGGGCCTGATTCCGAAAGTACACGCCGAACAGACATCGCAATCGGGCGGCACTCGCCTGGCGGTCGAGACCGAGGCTGCCAGCGCCGACGGATTGAATTACGCCACCAGCGAGGATGCGGATCTCCTGGCACGATCCAACGTCATAGCGACCGTACTACCCGCGGACTACCGGCAAGGCGTCGCGGATCGGCCGGCACCGGCGCGCCTCTTGATCGACCATGGCGCTGCATTGGCCATCGCCACCGGATTTCACCACGGAAAAATGCCCGGCTACAACATGCAGCACGCCGCATCCATCGCCTGCAAAGACCTCAAGCTGACGGCGGCAGAGGCGATTTCGGCATCCACCATCAACGGCGCACACGCGATACGGAGCGACGGCCGCTGCGGTTCTCTGCAGTTTGGAAAGGACGCCGATCTGATCATCCTGAACGTGGCGGATTACCGCGAGATCTCGTACTATTCTGGAGTGAATCTGGTGTCGGCGACAATGCGCAGGGGCGAAGTCATTTATCAGGAGTCCGAGGTCACGTGGGAGGCGAAGAAATAGTCGAATGCGTACCGAACTTTTCCGAGGGGCGTGACGCCGCCGTAATCGATTCTATTGCCAACGCCATCGCGTCCGTCCCGCGGATCGCCGTATTGCACCAAACCATGGACGCGGATCACAACCGGTCGGTCATCACCTTTGCAGGTTCCCGGGACTCGATTGTCGAGGCGGCTATAAGGGGCGTGGAGAAGGCCGTTTCGCTGATCGATCTGACAATCCACCAAGGCGTACATCCGCGCATCGGTGCCGCTGATGTAGTGCCCTTCGTGCCCGTCCGCGGAGTTACTTTGGAGGATTGCGTTGGACTGGCGGAAATGGCTGGGGAGGAAATCTGGCGACGCCTCCACGTGCCGGTCTATCTTTACGAAGGAGCCGCCCGTTTGTTGGAACGCAGGCGCCTGGAGAATGTCCGCAAACAGGACCGGGGTGCGCCGGACATTGGCGGACCTCAATTCCATCCCACCGCGGGCGCGGCAGCCGTTGGCGCCCGAAAGTTCCTGATCGCCTGGAACGTGAACCTCGCCACGGCGGATGTCGGCATCGCCAAAGCCATCGCACGCCGCATTCGCGCATCCAGTGGCGGCTTTCCTCATGTAAAAGCGCTGGGATTGATGTTGGCATCGCGCAACCAGACACAGGTGTCGATGAACCTGACCGACTTCGAGATCACTTCACTGCGAGTGGTATTCGATGAGATCGAGCGGCTGGCGGAGGCCGCTGGAACCAGTATCAACGTGAGCGAACTCATTGGCCTGATCCCTCAAGCGGCCCTTGCATCGGCCTCACCCGGGTATCTGCGAATGGAAGGATTCGATGGGAACAGAGTGCTGGAGAACCGGCTGGCTTCGATGCTCGCGTTAGAATGAAGGCATAGTGCTAGTTACGATTGCTCCTAAAGTTCAGCGCCCGCCCTGGCTGCGCGCGCCGGCGCCAGTTGGAGAGAATTACCGGGAACTGAAGAAGCTGGTAACAGACCTGAAGCTGCATACGGTCTGCGAGAGCGCCGCCTGTCCCAACGTGGGCGAATGTTGGAACCGCCGCACAGCCACCTTCATGATTCTGGGCAACGTCTGCACGCGCCGCTGCGGCTTTTGCGCGGTGCAGAAGGGTGCACCGCTTGCCGTGGACTACGATGAGCCGCGTCGTGTGGCTGAGGCGTGCGAGGCCCTTGGACTGAAGTACGCGGTAGTTACGAGCGTGAACCGGGACGATCGCAAGGACGGCGGAGCGGAGTTGTTCGCGCTGACCATCCGCGCCATTCGTGACCGTATTCCGGATTGCCGGGTGGAAGTGCTGGTGCCGGATTTCCAGGGCTCGCAGGCGGCGATGGAGATCGTGATGGATGCCCAGCCAGACGTGCTGAACCATAACACCGAAACCGTCCCGCGATTATACCGGCAGGTTCGGTTGGGAGCGCGCTATGAACGCTCGCTGGAGATGCTGGAATATGCCAAGCAGCTTCGTCCGAATATCCCGACGAAATCCGGCTTGATGCTTGGATTGGGCGAGACACCGGAAGAGGTGCTATCCGTGATGCGGGATCTGCACGCACACCGCGTGGACATTCTAACGCTGGGGCAGTACCTGCGCCCGTCCTTGAAGCATCTCCCGATCTTGCGCTATGTCCCCGTGGAAGAGTTCGCCGAATTCAAGCGTCAGGGCCGCGAGATGGGCTTTGCGCACGTTGAAGCCGGACCGCTGGTTCGCAGTTCCTATCATGCCGACGGCGCGCTGTGACGAATGAAGTCGCCTAACCGGCCCGTCTGAGTTCTTCCCGAATAACGCGCCTGATTGTTGTCTCTAGTGGCTCGCGCTTGCGGGCCAAGTACTCCTTCAGCGCATCATTGATCAGTTTCTGGTAGTTGCCACCGCCGGATTCGTTCACAAGGTTGCGAAACCAATCCAGAATTTCGTTGTCGAGGCGGATCGTCACACGGGTTTTGCCAGGCGGCGGCGTGACTACGGGCCCTCGTTTCGCATTCGTAAAATCATACTCTTTCTTCATAAACCCTCTATGTACTGACGCCGTTCGTTCGGCGTCGCCTGCCGGGCTGAGATCAGCCTGAGCCGATTTTCTCGCCATGTGTAAACCACAACCAAAATGCGTCCCAACACGTCGGTCCCAATCGTGACTGAGCGCTCTTCGCCGTCGACTGATTCTTCGGTCAGCGACAGCGCATTGAGATCCTCAAGAACCGCCAATGCATCTGCGAACTCAACGCCGTGCTTGGTGATATTTTGGAGCGCTTTCTTCTTGTCCCACTCATACTCCATAAACCTGTGCACGATTGTACACCAAATCGATTGCCAGCAGACTTTGATCGAACTTTTTACGCTGGGTTCCGTATTATGGAATGGATCAAGCTATGTTTACATTCCTGTTGTGGTGCTTGCTGTTTGTGATTTCCTGGCCGCTGGCCTTGCTGGCGCTCGTGATGTATCCGATCGTCTGGCTGTTCCTATTGCCGTTCCGGATCGTGGGAATAGCGGTGGGCGGAGCGCTGGCGCTGGTTTGGGCGATTGTTACGCTGCCGGTGCGGTTGTTACATCCCGGGCGTAGATTCGCTTAACGCATGTTTCAAGTCGGCTTGGAAGCGGCGGATTCCATCCACCTCTTCCGGTGTCGCCGGTTGTTCGAACCCTTTGGCAACGAAGAACGGGGCTAACCCGCGCAGGACAAGCGGCGCAATTCCCTTCCCTGTCAGTAACCCGGCGCTGCCGATTCCGCCGAATCCTTCGCCCCTGCGTTCGACGAGCGCGACGAATCCGTCGCGCTCAAATACATAGTGGTTGGCGATCTCGACCGTTGGCAGCAGTTGAATTCCCGCCGCCACCAGGCGCTCCAGCTTATCGGTCATTCCCTACATCTTGTAGCGCCCGAGGTCTTCATCGTTCAGACCTTCGAGCCATTTCTTCAGTTCTTCGCTTTGTACCTTGTCACTCACCGATGCCGTCGTCTTGGAACTTTTCAAAACCGTGTCTTCCACGTAGATTGGGCAATCCAGCCGCAGCGCCAGAGCGAGTGCATCGCTCGGCCGCGAATCTACACTGATCAGTTCCCCGTCTTTTTCGAGCCAGATCAGCGCGTAGAAAGTGTCATCCTTCAGCTCGCTCACTACAATCTTCTTCACGCCCGTGTTCAAGCCCATCAAGACAGTCTTGATCAGGTCGTGAGTCATGGGACGCGGAGTCGAAACTTTCTCAATCTCCAACGCAATCGCATTGGCTTCGAAGATTCCTACCCAGATCGGCAACACCGTGCCGCCGTTCACATCCTTCAGCACGACGATGGGCATCTGAGTCACAGGATCCATCGTCAAGCCGCGAATCTTCATTTCGACTTCCATTGTTGTCTCCCTGCCTTTATTATACGGTCCAGGCGGCGGGCTGACGGATAATGGGGTCGTGCCGCGTCTTCTGCATACCGCCGACTGGCAGATTGGGAAGCAATATAAAGGCCTCGGCGGCGATCCGGATTGCCGCAGTGATCTGCGCAACGAGCGTCTGAACGCGGTTCGGCGACTGGGCGAGCTCGCGGTGAAGCATGAGGCCGATGCGGTTCTGGTTGCGGGCGACGTCTTCGATATGAACGAAGTCAGCGACCGGCTGGTGCGCCAGACACTGAACACGCTCGCCGAGTTTCGCGTGCCGTGGGTGCTGCTGCCAGGCAATCACGACGCAGCGCTGGCGGAGAGCGTCTGGACGCGCATCGAGCGGCTGGGATGCCCCGCGAATGTTCGCCTGGCGATCACGCGCGAAGCGATCCTGCTGGCAGAGGATCGCCTCGCGGTGCTGCCGGCGCCGCTGCTTCGGCGGCATGAATCGGCCGATCCCACAGAAGGCTTCGCATCAACGGTAACTCCGCCCGGAGTGATTCGCGTCGGCCTGGCGCATGGATCGGTGAGGAACCGGCTCCCAGTGGAAGCCGAGTCGCACAACCTGATTTCCGACACGGCGGCGGCAACGGCGCAACTGGACTACCTGGCGCTGGGCGACTGGCACGGCACATTTCAGGTGACCCCGAACACCTGGTATTCGGGCACGCCGGAGCCGGACGGATTCCAACAGCAGCATTCGGGGCAGGCGTTGCTAGTGGAGATCGATGCCGCTGGATCCACGCCAAGGATTCAGAAGCTGCAAACAGGGACGTACCGCTGGCGCAGGCTGAAGGTAGATTTCCGGTCCGTCGAAAGCGAACTGGCAGCGCAGGGCGAACCCTTCGGCAACCTGGTAATCGGGATGCGCGTGGAAGGCGCAATCAGTCTACGGGAACGCGCAGAGCTGGATGAGGTCATTCACCGCTGGGAAGCACGCGTGAAACTGCTGCGAGCGAATCTCGCTCCGCTCACCTCCGTTCCGACCGATGCCGACTTCGACGAGCTTGGCCGGCAGGGATTCGTGGGCAATATCGTGGAACGGCTGCGCGCCATTCAGCGCGATGCGCAGCATCCGGACCATGCGCTGGCAGGGGCCGCGCTGCAGCGGCTTTACGCGGAGCACGTGCTTGGAAGGTAGCCAGTGAAGCTCCGCAGTATCAGAATCAGGAACTACCGCAAGCTGGCACGGCCGACCGTGATCTCCGGATTGACGGACGGGGTGAACGTGATTGCGGGCTGCAATGAAGCCGGCAAATCGACTGTGTTGTCGGCAATGCAGGCCGCACTCTTCCAGCGGCACAACGCGCCCAAGCGCGTTGTCGAAGCCATGCAGCCATTCGGTTCCACGGTTCGGCCCGAGATTGAACTCGTGTTCGAAATGGAGGACGGCAGCTACAAGCTGACCAAGAGCTTCAGCGCCGGCGGCGGCCGCGCGGAACTGGCAATGCCCGGCGGACGGCGCTTCGCCGATCACGATGCGGACCGGAAGCTGGAAGAGCTATTCCAGTTTCAGATGGCGAGGAACCGGGAATCTAAATTGTCTGAGCTGGGGTACTGGCCGCTGTTCTGGGTGGAGCAAGGGACCACGTTTCAAGGAATGAACGTCAACCCGGATGTGCGGGTGAGTATTCAATCCGCGCTGCAGAAGGAAGTCGGTGACATGCTGGTGGGTCAAGGCGGCACCCGGCTGAAGCAGCGGGTAGGAGAAGCGTACCTGGAGTTGTGGACGGCTTCGACGGCAAGGCCGCGGGGCCCGCATGCGGAGGCTTTGAAGGAACTGGCGCGAATCGAAGCCGCGATTGCCGCCAAGCGGGTGGAATGCACATCCTACGATGTTCTGGTGGCGCGTTACGAAGCGGAATTGAACCGGCTGCAACGCCTTCGCGATCCGGCGGCGCAGCAAGCAGTGGAGAACGAGGCGGCTGCCGCGGAGGCGGAGTATGCGAGGGTGCAGACTCTGGAACAACGGCAGGCTGAGGCTTCGCGCGAGTTACAACTGGCCACGGCGGCCCTGCGTGAATCGTCCGTTGCCCTGCAACTCCGGACAGAGCTGGTTGACGATGCGCTGCGCCGGGAGCATCAACTGGTCGAGGTACGGAAGAAGCTGATGGCCGCCGAGGAAGCGCTTGCGTCAGCGACGGCCGCCTCGAACAGGCGGCGCCTGGCGGAGGCCGAAGCCGCGCTGCTTGCGAAGGATCAGGCGCAGCGCATCGCTGGCAGCATTCGGCTGTCGCAGGCTGATGTGGACTTACTAAGGCAGAGGCAGGGAGCATTCGCTACCGCGTCGGCGCGGCTGGATGCGGCGTCAACGCACATCCGGTTCGAGTTGACCGATGCAGCCGGCGTCACGTTGAACGGGTCTGAGCTGCCGGTGGAAAACCCCATCCTGATTGCGGACGAGGCTGTACTGTATATTCCCGGGCGAGGGTCCGTGCGGATCTCGCCTGGAGGCGATTCACTTACGGGCCGCAGGAAGGAATTTGAAACGGCCGGGCGTCTGCTGCAGCAGACGATGGAGGCGCTGGCGGTCGCGTCCATTGAGGAAGCGGAGAAGCAGCTTCGTGCGAGGTTGGAGGCGAGCCTGCATCTCACCAGGCACTCCGAGGCACTGCTGCGGGTTGCTCCCGAGGGCATCGAGCAGCTAAGAGCGCTGGTCGTTCCCGGGGCGGTCAATGAAGTGGCCGGCGATCTGGAGCAGGCCCGGCGGGTTTGGGTTGCGCTGGAATCGGACCTGCGGAACGCGCAGATCGAATGGCAGCGGGCCCAGGAGAAGTTGAGCGCCGCACGCGCCGCCGTGATCGATCAGGACCTGCAGGCGGCGCGAGTGACGCATCAGGCAGCGGTAGACGCTTGCGCGCGAGTCTTCGCCGAGGCGGACGCGGCGTGCCGCAGCGCCAATCCCGCGGCTGCCCGGCTGCGCATGACGCAGGCCAAGGCGGCGGCGGTGACGTGGCGCGATCAGTTGCAGAAGGCCGAGTCGGGTCACGCGATCACGCTGGGTGAACTCAAACAGGCAGGCACCGCCGGGCTTGGCGAGCAGCTTGCCAATCTCGAGGCAGATGGGAACACGGCAAAGGAGAAGAGGGACCGGATTGCACAGGAAGCGGGGGCACTGCGGCTGCTTTATCAGACGATTCTCGAGGCCGAGCGCGATGTGAACGAGAAGTTTTTGGATCCGGTTGTCGCACGGGTGCAGCCCTATCTCAACCAGGTGCTGCCGGATTCGCGGATCCATTTCAATAATGGAATGGTGCTTGCCGGCTTGCAGCGCGGCGCCGTGATGGAGCCGTTTGAAAGCCTGAGCGTAGGAGCGAGGGAACAGCTATCCGTATTGACTCGGATTGCTTTTGCTGACTTGCTTGCCGAGCAAGGGATCACCGCGCCGATCATTCTCGACGATGCCCTGGTGTACTCGGATCAGGATCGATTCAAAGGCGCGATGCGGGCTATCGGGGAAGCCGGGACGCGGCATCAGATCCTGATTCTGACATGCCACGAGAAGCGGTATCAGGCGCTCGGATATCAGGTGGTGCGGCTGGAAGGCTAGACGCCTTCGCCGATGAGCGAGTTCGGCAGTGCGCGGGTGACTCTGACCGGCAGGTAGGATCCCAGTTCCGCGGTTGGGTGCTGGAAGTTGAGAGTCTTGTTCTGCGACGTCCGGCCCATCCACTGTTGCAGGGACTGATGGTAGCCCTCGACGTGGGCTTCTTCTATCTGTCCCACATAGGCCGCATTGCGGCGGATCTGGATAGCGCGCTGGCTTTCGTTCACGATGGCCAGGCGGCGGGTCTTCTCTTCTTCGGGAATGTGATCGTCGTAGGCCAGGGCCGACGTGTTGGGACGCCTGGAATACTTGAAGCCGAAGATGGCATCAAATTCCACTTCGGCCAGCAGGCTGAGGGTCTGATTGAGATCCTCTTCGGTTTCGCCCGGAAAGCCCACGATGATATCCGAGGTGATGGCGATGTTGCGGCCGGCCTTCATCCACTCAATGCGGCGCATGTATTCGTCGCGCGTGTAAAGCCGCTGCATGCGGCCAAGAATGCGCGTGGAACCGGACTGCACCGGCAGGTGCACATGATTGCAGAGAACCGGGTTCTCGTCGATGGCGTCTACAATTTCCTTGACGAAGTCGCGGGGATGAGAGGTTGTGAAGCGCACGCGCCGCATTCCAGGGATCTGGCCCAGGTTGCGCAACAGCGTCGCAAAGTCCCAACCGGCGGCGGATGGATCGAAGTAGCTGTTCACGTTCTGGCCCAGTAACTGGACCTCCGTGTAGCCCATGGCGACCAGGTCGCGGGCTTCGCGGATTACGCTGTCCGACGTCCGGCTGCGTTCGGGGCCACGCGTAAACGGGACCACGCAATAGGCGCAGGCTTTGCTGCAGCCCTCAATGATAGTGATGTACGCTTTATGCGGATTATCGCGCCGGGCGAACGGGGTTTCGAAGGTATCTTCGGTATCGAGGCTGAGTCCGGTGACGCGGCGGTTGCCCGCCTCCAGTTGGACCAACAGCTGCGGCAGGGAGTTGTAACTGGCCGAGCCGCAAACCAGGCTGACGTGAGGAGCCTTCTCGAAGATCTTTGCGCCTTCCTGCTGCGCCACGCAGCCCAAGACTCCGAACGTCTTGCCCTTTTGTTCACGCTTGAAAGTGTCCAGGCGATGGAAGACCTTCTGTTCGGCTTTGTCGCGGATGCTGCAGGTGTTGTAGAGGATCAGATCCGCTTCGTCGGCCGTCGGCACCTGCTCGTAGCCCTCGGTAACCAGCGTGCCGATGACCTTTTCCGAGTCATGGGCGTTCATCTGGCAACCGAACGTTTCGATGTAGAAGTTCTTCATGGCTTACCTACTTATTATGAGGGTACGTCCGGTAGACGGAGGCGGCGCCCGCGGCATCGAACTGTACAACCGAGTAGGCATCGCTTCGCGCGCCTTCCATACCAGGCGATCCAGCCGGCATTCCGGGGACGGCGAGTCCTTTGGCCTTCGGCCGTTCCTTCAACAGACGCTGGATGTCGGCTGCCGGAACATGTCCTTCGATGGTGTAGCCGCCGACGATAGCGGTGTGGCAGGACTGCAGCCGTTCGGGAACGCCGTACTGTTTCTGATATTCGGCGGTAGAGGCCACTTCCTTCACCGTCACCTTGAAGCCGCTGGCCCGGACATGCTCCACCCACTTGCCGCAGCAGCCGCAGGTCTTCGTCTTGAACACGGTTATCTCCGGCTCCGCGGCCTGCAGACCGGCGGAGAGCAGGAGGGCGAGCACGATCTTCATTTTCATTGGTTATGTCTCCTGAAACTAATAGAGTATCGTGAAGCCGCCATCGCGCCGGGAAAATGGCGCGGCGAAACTCCACACTGGAGACGGCCCCACGGTCTGCGCGGGGGAAACCGGCTGACCTCCGGCGTCGAATAACCGCCAGGCGGCAGTTCCGCCTTTCTGCCAGCCGGACCCTTCGATCCAGGTCATCAGTGTCTGACCAGCGGCGTTCTTTGCGAGGTAGGAATGTTTGCGTTTGGCCGCAGTTTCAGACGCGGCGACGGGCTTGCGGGTATCGACCGGCGCAAAGTAAACCTGTCCTTCTGTCTCCCACGATGCCAGTACACCGCCGCGTCCTTCGCTGAACGACATACTGCTCATGGGGCAGGCGTTGATCTCCCAGCGATGCAGGATGCCGCCGTGGAACATTTTGGCGCCACGCGCGGCACTGAGCAGATAGACATCACGATGAACATTTTCCGTCGCCGACCGGAAAAGGATATAGGAAGTTCCGGAGCGGGCGGCGAAGATACTCAGCCCGCAACAGCCGCAAGCTCCGGCTGGTTGATCCCACACCGGCGCCTCCGCCGTGAAGGTCTTGCCATCGTCGCTCGACCGGCTCCAGAATACCTGACGGCCCGCCTCTCCCTTAGCTGCATCCGGCAGGCGACCGTGCCAGGCTACGAATACTCCTCCAGCCTGATCCGCGGCGAGGCTTCCGCCGCCGTCCAGGCCGGAGGTCAACGTCATGAGGTTTCGTTGCGGCTCGAACTTCGTTCCCGACTCGTTGAGGCGGGCAAAAAGCATGGGCTGGCCGGGTTTGCCGGAATCAGGATTGACCGGAGCCACGGGCTGCGCGATGCTCGAGCCATTCCAAGCTACGTAGACGCGGCCGTTGCGGCCGATTGCGATCTGGCCGCCGCGAATGGTTCCGGCGGCTATGGCCGAGCCTTCCTGGCTATTGACCCGAACCGGCGAGGAGAACGTAGCGGCCTCATCGGTCGAGTGGACATAATACAGGTCGCCGTGGAAGGGGTCACCCTTGTAATAAAGCAGGTGTAATTTGCCATCGGGCCCGGTGGCGATCCGCGGCTGAATGCCGTTGTCAGGGACGCGTGCTGCTGTCATGCCAGGCGGGACACCCTCTGCAAGAGCCAGGCCTGCGCCGCCGAGTGCGGCTGCAAAAGTGCGGCGGGTGATCGGTCCGATGATTGTGTTCATAAGGCACTCTGATTATAGCGGCCTACCGTTCTGAGGGTCAGGGGGATTCGGAGGTACTTCTAGGTCTTTCCCCCGCTTGAAACACAGGCCCCGTACGGCCTAGGCTGGAGATGTGAGACTCCTTTTCCTTGTCTTTACCACCATTCTGATCGGAACCGGGCTCAGCTTCGCCCAGCAGACCTCGATCTCGAGCGGAACCTTCGACGTCAACGGCCGGCGTGTGGAAGGGGCAAGTTCGCTGGTGAGCCAATCGCCGGGCTCCGCGGACAAGATCGAGATGATGCGCAGTGTGAACGGGCGCAGCGTCCCGGTGGAGAGCGTGGAAGACAAGGTGATTAGCGAAAGCGGAGGGGTAAAGGTTATTGAGCGGGTGGTGAAGCGCTACGACGCCAATGGCCGGCCGGGCCCATCGGAGAGAATCCATATCGAAGAGCGGAAGAACACAGACGGCAGTGTGAATACGGCTACCTCCGTGATGCGGGCAGACCTGAACGGGAACTACTCCCTGGCGGAGCGGACGGTCACGGATTCACAGAAGAGCGGCGACACTACCAGCTCGAATACGGTGGTTCAGCGACCTACGCTGAATGGCTCACTCGAGGTAGTAGAGCGCAAGGAACTGGTCAAGCGTGAGACTGCCGACGGCAGCGTGAGCCAGACATCCAGTGTTTTGCGGCCTGACGCCAACGGCCGCTTCGGGGAAACCGCCAAGCAGGTCCTGGAGAAATCCGTCAGCGGCGGACGCACGGTGGAGAACGTAGCCACCTACGAGGCGGGCGCCGGGGGAATGCAACTTGTCCGGCAGACGGTGAGCAAGGAAGTGAAGGGAAGCAACCAGAAAGAAGTGGACGTCTTTGAGGCTGCGCTAGCCGGCCGGGTGGGCGACTCAAAGCCGCAGCTTCGCGAACAGCAGATCATTGAAAAGACGGCTACAGCCAATGGCGCGGTGGAAAGCATCAGCGTGCGCAGGCCGCTGGCGTCCGATCCGAATCGCCTGGGAAACGCTCAAAAAGTGGAAGAGATCATCTGCACCGGCAAGTGCAAGTAAACCTAGCCGTGGCCCAGGTACATCAGCCAGCCCAGGCCAAATACAGTACCGATGAAACAAGCGAAGCAATAGAGGCCGTAGCGCAGGCGCTCGCGATCCGTCCTCTTGGTCACCACACCCAGAACGATGGACGTGAACAAGGCGAACAGGACGGCCGCCTCAAAGTGAGTCAGGTTCATCTTTGGCATCAGTCTTTTTTCCCTGTCGCGATTTCGTACGCATCCACGATGGCCAGTAAGTTCAATAGTCCGGCTGCTACGAGGAACTTGGTTCCGTAATCGTGCACATGTCCCGCTACGTCAGGCTGGCTGTACCCGAACGCGGTGGCCAAGCCATAAATCGCACCTGAAAAAATGGGTGCGATGTAGCCGCCGCAATAGATGATCGTGGTCAGCAAATCGCCACCCTGGGGCTGGAACAGCGGGCCGCGCATAGCGAGTCCAAAGAAAAACATGGCCGCCACCGAGAAGAGCAACAGCGCGCCGCGGTTGGGCCGCTTCTGAAGAAAATGTCCGCCACCCGGGATTAACCATCCCAGGACAACGACCGGAGCCCAGACGCTAAATGGCGTCTTGGGCTCCTTCGGAGTTGAAACTTTTTCAGCCATTCTACTTTGATGTTATCACTTTACTTCTGTTTGGCTATGACGAGATTCTTAATTTTGGCGTAGGTGGCCGCCGGAATAATCTTCTTCTGAACCAGATCGTCCTTGCCCTTATAGGGTCGTCCGGCAATGATCTTTGGTGCGTAGGCGTCGCCGATACCGGGTAGTCCCTTCAATTCAGCTTCGGAGGCAGAGTTCAGGTCGAGCAGATCGGCCTTGGCCGCCATCTTCGTGTCGGCGGACTTCTTTGCCGTGGACATTTTGTCAGCGGCCTTGGATTTCGCCGGGGCAGGCGCTTGCGCCATGGCCAAAGCTACGCTGAAAACCGTTACCAATAGTAGTCTGAGAACTTTCATAGTTACTCCTTACAGGAGATTGTATGCGTATAACCGGTATGCTGAGTACGCGGTTAACGGGAATTTAATGATGGAGGAGCGGTGACTTCGTCGATGAAGCTGGTGAATTCAGCGTCGGACATGCGCATGGCCGCCCGTTCCATGTCCCGATGAGTAGGATTCGGTTGATTTTTCAGAACAGAACGAAATTCGGTTGACGGCGGCGCGGTGGGTTGGATTTCGGCGGCGATTGCTTGCATCCCGGGAACGGCGTCCTGCTGCGGTACTGGCGATGTCTTGCGGGCGGGGCCCTGCTGGATTTTCTGAAGTTCGCGGATAGCGCGGTAACAACTGCGCTCGGCTGTGGCGGCGTAGCGGTTCAGCTTGTCGAAGATGTCGCCGTTCTTGCTGAAGGCCAGCGCAAGTTGCGCGCCGCGGGTAACATCGTAAGCCGGATTGGATTCGACGCCGTACTGCTGGGCGAAATCCGCTTCCACTTCGAGGAAGGCCCCGCTTTCCATGTTGCGGCCGCGCAGGAGACGCCAGTAGTTTTCGGCGATCTGGTGGACGAGCAGTTCTTCTTGCGTGGTGGATGGGGAATATTCGTTGCGCAGGGATGCAAGGATCTCGTCAAACAGACCCTGGTCTTCGCCGGGGAGAACGACATGGACGCGGGCGGCCAATCCGTGACGGATGGCGTTGCCCCTGATGGCTTGTCTACCGGCTTCGGTCATCTTGTGGGGCCCGGCGGCATTTTGGCGGTTGGCTTCGATCTGACGTGCGGTGGCCATGGTGGCTGGTGATCCTTTTAGGGAAATAAAGGCCGCAAGCGATAGCCCGACGCGGCTTTGGGTTAACGTGGTCCGCTTTCCCGACTTCAGGATCTCTGGTGTGTCAAGGGTTTTGGAGCTGTGCGGAGGCTGGTTTGTTGCAGGGATGGAAGATTGAGGTGCAAAATTCCTGAACTGGGCCGAGCGGCACTCCTTTCGGAGATCTGCGGTGCCCTTGGGAGCGCAACAGCATCGGCAAAAAAAACGGCTGCGGACCCAGAAGGAGCCGCAGCCAAATAAAAGGAGATCCAACCTATATGCGATTCCGCTTTTTCCGCAGTCCAGCCAGCCCCAACAATCCGCTTCCGATCATCATCATTGATGCCGGTTCCGGAGTCTCGACACCGGACGCGATGGGTCCTTCGATAGAAACCGTATTCCCTGATGGAGTGTTATCACTCAGATTTCCAGGCGCGTTTTTCGTCGCCTCTGCGTCCTGAAATACAAGCTTGGTATTTGGACCAACCGGGGAGACCAAATCGACGGTGTATAGTCTGGTGCTCACGCCCGGATTCGCCATGGAACCAGGATCCGCTGTTACCGTAACGTTCAGAATATTGGGGTCGTCGAACGGATTCTGATTGGCGGCGGCCGGTCCGACGAAACTTGTCGTTACCGTAAAGCTGGTTCCGGCCAGTACGTTCGACAGAGTGCTCGAGATCAGTGTTCCGAAATCGATGATCGTGGCGAACGACGAGTTCTGGGTGGTGTCAACCTTCTGATCAGCCGACAGGAACGCGTCGTAGCTGTAAGTAAAGTCTGAACCGGTCGGGGTTACCCCGAGATAGTTATAGATGATGGATGCCTGCGCCCCCTGCGACAGAACGGCGACACCCATAATAAACAAGGCAATTTGCTTCTTCATGTTCCTCCAATAGCTTCCCGCCCCTTCCGAATTCGCGAACGGATAACATCTGAATAAGGCACAGAATATAGTTCCGGTTCTAAGAAACACCGGTAACCCCGATCCCGGAAGCCTTGAGAAGCTAGAGGCAATTATACTATCAAGAACAGGCATGGGAATAACAGAAATCCGAGCCTCTAGGGCTTTGTGGAGCAGGAGTTAGCTGCTGTGAGACGGGAGAACCACTACCTGTATAGGGTGTAATCCCCTATACCAGTAATTTCAATCTGCCAAGCCCTGGATTTCTTATGTTTAGCATGTAATTTAAATACTCCTGCTAAGTGGATTTACCGTGAAGAGCTAAGGCGAATTTCGAACATACCTTACTCACCGCTGGACTAGGATGCCCTCGGCAGCCACTTCGTAACCTTCATCGGCAACGGTTTCAGCCGCGGCGGTGCGCAGGGCCTGGTCATCGGCGTCCTTTGACTTATCGCAATACCGGCGGATCACTTCAGAACCAACCTCGACGCGGACCAGCCATTTGCGTTTGGCCGTGTCCCAGGAAACGTTTACATGATCAGCTTTCATGCCGGATAGCATCTCAAATTCCGGCAGGCGAGGGAAGCCTTATCGCAAACGAATGTATACATAAGTAATTCTTATCGTAGGACTCTATTGCATTTGGTGGAGGTTTAAGTTAATCTAAATCCGTGGCCACCAACCATCCAAGTTTCGCTGCCGGCACGGTCCAACCAGACCTCCCAGCGTCCTCTCTCCTTCTAGTCCTTAGCATTATTACCGGGGTCACCGTAACGGTCCCCGTCTGAAGTGAGTCTTCGAGAAATCTGAAGGCCACCTGAGGCGGGGGAACTTACCCGAATCGGTGGCCTTTTTCGTTTT
>JBDUEM010000047.1:0-34238 GCA_040002435.1 Bryobacteraceae bacterium | reverse complement strand
CTGGAATTGTTGGTTTGCCCAACGTGGGCAAGAGTACGCTCTTTAATGCCGTGACCCAGACCCGAAAGGCGATGGCGGCAAACTATCGCTTTTGCACGATCGAACCGAACCAGGGAGTCGTTACGGTCCCCGATGAACGGCTGGATGTGCTGGCCAAGATCAGCGGGACACAGAAGATTATTCCGTCCGTCTTCGAGTTCGTCGATATCGCGGGACTGGTGAAAGGCGCCAGTCAGGGAGAGGGGCTTGGCAATCAATTCCTGGGGCACATTCGCGAAGTGGACGCCATTGTCCAGGTAGTCCGATGCTTCGAGAACTCCGATATAGAACATGTAATGGATACGGTGGACCCGATCCGCGATATCGAGATCATCAATACCGAACTGGTGCTGGCCGATCTTGACAGTATTCAGAAGCGACGAACGCGCCAGCAGAAAATGGCGAAGTCCGGCGACAAAAAGGCGCAGGCGGAACTGGATTTGCTGGATCGCCTGGAACCGCACTTCGATCAGGGCAAGCATGCCTTCACGCTCGAAGTGACGCCCGAAGAAGCAGCGCTGATGAAGCCTCTGTTTCTGTTGACCGCCAAGCCGACGCTTTTTGCGTGCAACGTGGCCGAAGACGATCTGGCGAATCCCGATGCGAATCCATGGGTGCAAAAAGTGAAGGCGTATGCCGCAGAGCACCTGGGCACGAGCGCCGTGGTGGTCTCAGCGGAGATCGAGTCTGAATTGTGTACCCTGCCTCCGGACGAGCGCGCCGAATACCTGGAAGGTTTAGGCGTGGAGCAATCCGGGGCGGGAACGCTGATCAAGCAGGCTTACTACCTGCTGGGGTTGCGGACGTACCTGACGACCGGCGAAAAAGAGACGCGGGCGTGGACCATTCGCTCGGGAGACAAGGCCCCGCAGGCAGCCGGAGTGATTCACTCCGACTTTGAGAAGAGCTTTATCTCAGCCGAGACGATTTCCTACGACGACCTGGTATCCTGCGGCGGATTTGTGAAGGCCCGCGAACTCGGGAAGCTTCGCACCGAAGGCAAGGAATACGTCGTTCAGGACGGCGACGTCATGGAATTCAAGACGTTTCTTTAGCGCGAGTCAAATGTGTTGCAGGCCGCTACCTGGCCCTCTTCCAGGCCCCGGCGGAACCACTCGGTGCGCTGTGCGGACGAGCCGTGCGTGAATGACTCCGGACTCACTCTGCGGTTCGCCATTCGCTGCAGCCGGTCGTCCCCGACGGCGGCCGCCGCTTTTAGGCCCGCACTGATGTCGTTGGAGTCGATGAGCCTGCGTTGCTCGGTGGTGTGTGCCCAGACGCCGGCAAAACAATCCGCCTGCAGTTCCAGTTTGACGGAAAGCGTGTTTACTTCCCTTGGCTGGGCCTGTTGCAGCCGCCTCACCTTGCCCTCGATGCCGAGAAGCTTCTGGACGTGATGACCAATCTCATGCGCCAGGACGTAGGCTTGTGCAAATTCACCCGGCGCGCCGAAGCGCTGGCTCAATTCGTCGAAAAAGCCCAGGTCAACGTACACCTTTTCATCCTCAGGGCAGTAAAAGGGGCCGGTGGCCGACTCGGCCTGCCCGCAGCCGGATTGCGTGTAATCCCGGAAGAGCACCAGTTTGGCATGGCGGTACGAGGTACCCGAATGGGGCAGTAATTGCTCCCAGGTCCGCTGTACGTCGTTCAGAACAAACGATACAAATTGAACTTCCCGTTTCTCGCCTGCCGAACGGGATGGGTCTGCCTGGGTTTCGACTCGACGCGTCGGCTCCGGGCTGCCTCCGCCGTTGAACATGGAAAAAAAGTCCTGTTTAAAGATGACGCTCAGCACCACAAGAATGAGTGTTCCGCCGATTCCCAGCGAACCGCCGCCAAAGCCGCCGAAGCTTGGGCCTCCACCTCCACCGCTGCTGTCGCGGCGGTCCTCAATGTCTTCGCTGATATCGCCCGGCGTCCATTGCATACTGTTTGCTCCCCCACCATTATTATGCCGCTTTTCTTAAACCACTGGTACCGGATGATCTATCCGGATTGGGTATCAGTTGTAAGCGGGCGGATTAGGCCCGCCTCTGGAAATGTGTCACAATGGACACAATCCCACTTAAATGTACCTCAGAGGCAAAAGTACTGGGGTATTCTTGTAAACGAGCTAAGCACCATGAAAGCAAGCACATGGAAATTTCTAAAGTCCGGTTTGCCGTAATTCTCACAAACTCAGGCCAAACTTGGTTGGCTATCATTTGGGAGTAAGTGTTGTAGTATTTACCTAGACACGTCGCCAAGGCGATCTGAGCCGTCGGTGCCCGAATCACTACCACTGATTAGCTGGTATCCAGGAGCGAGTGGCATGATTATGGATCTAACGATAAGCGGAAGCCAGGAACCGTCGCAACGGGCTTCGTGGTGTTCGGATGTAGACTGGCCAGATCTGCTTCGTCGCATCAGATGTGATGAACCCGCGGCTGTCGACAAACTCTACACACTAATTTCGACGGGCATCTTATTCCTGTTGCGCCGTCGCCTTCCCATTGAGGAATCAAAGGACCGTTTGCATGAGGTGTTTTTGATCCTGATCGATGCCATCCAAACCGACCGCATCTCCGATCCGCGGGCATTTCCAGGTTATGCAGTCACCGTCGCGAAGCGCCAGGCATGGTCGCAGATCCGGGTCAGGTCTGGACCTGAGTGCGGCCTGGACGACGGGGTGATGGATCGGATATTTGCGGACAACAAAGACGACCCCTATAAGATTCTGGCAGCGGCTGAACAGAATACCCTTCTAAACAGGGCATTGGGACTGCTGCATCCGAGGCAGCGGGAAGTTCTGCGCCGCTTCTACGTGTACGAGGAGTCGAAAGAGGAGATCTGCGCGGCGATGGATCTGACCGAGACTCAGTTCCGGTTGTTGAAGTCGAGAGCAAAGGCGCGATTTGGAGAAGTAGGCCGGGATGCGCTGCTGCGACGGACTCCACGGAAGCCGCTTCCGGGAATCCGGAAAGCCGCTCATGCATCGAAGGAAGTCGCCTAGCCAAATTTTTGATGTGACCGGTCCCTGGTGTAAGATACTAGCCACGGGGAAATCACATGAAAAATCGACTACTCTTACTTCCTGTCACGATGCTGGTTTTCGGCTTGCATGCAAACGCGCAGAGGGTACAAAATTTCCGCGCCAGCATCACGGGCGGCGGCGATCACGGAAAGTGCACAATCGAAGTTAATGTAGATGACACCGCGGAAGTTGAAATCTACGGTACGGAAGGCCGGCTGAGAACTTTTTCGGGCTCGCCGGCGACGTGGCGCAGGTTCCAGTGCAATGAGCCGATGCCCCGCAATCCGGGCGACTTTCGTTTCCGGGGAATTGATGGGCGCGGCCGGGTGGAACTGGTCCGCGATCCCCGTGACAACGGAGGCCGAGCGATCGTTCGAATCCAGGATTCGAAAGGTGGCCGGGAGGGATACACCTTCGATCTGGAATGGCGAGGCGGAGGTGGCGGATATCCTGGCGGTGGTTTCCCGAGCGGCGGGAACCGGGGCGATGGTTATCCCGGCGGCGGAGGCGGGAACAGGTACACTGCTGCCCAGGCTTTAAACGTGTGTAGAAATGCCGTGCGAGACCGGGCGTTTCGCGACTACGGCGTGAAAGAAGTCGATTTCACCAGCATTAACCCCGATAATAATCCGGGCCGGAATGACTGGATTGTGGGAACCTTCGACGGCCGCGGCGGTAGAAACCGGGATCGCTACAGCTTTGCCTGTTCCGTGAATTTCAGCAACGGCAACGTACGGTCGGTCGACATCCGGCGCCGCTGACGGCAGGTGCGGATTATTCAGCCGGCTGAACGGTCTTGATGGCGATTCCTTCGAGTCCGCCCTTTTCCATGGCCGTGCCCGTCACTTTCACCTTCTTTTCGATAAACGGCATTAGCTGCGTGTTGGGGTTTTTGTGATCGGCAGCGATGGGAAGGAACAGCTTTCCCTTCGCGTCCAGAATCGCCAGCGGGATGCCATTCCTGGCACACGCCGTCGCACAGTCCACGTGTTTTGAGCCGACCGAATCGTGAGTGACATAGCAGCCTGTGTCAACAACCGTGCCGGTGATGGTGACAGGCTTACCAGCATGGCCTTCGTGGGAAACCGCCGCACCTGCGGCAAGCAAGCCGAATAGAGTAATGCGCCCGATCATGATGAGTTCCTTGTTCCGTCCCCTTTGAGGATAGCGAATACCAGGGCCGGGCGTGTGGAGACCCCCGCTTATCAATTCCTGCAACGACCTCCATAAAAACTATCGATAGAAAAAAGTGATGCCGATGCTTCAGAAACCAGTGTTCCATCCTTCATAATCGGAGATTAGCCAACGGTCCACGCTAGACGAACCACCGAAAGCCAAGACTTTATTAAGGAGACGAATGGATAACCAACTACAAGACCGTCTAAGCCTTCCCTACGCGGAACTGGAAGAGCTCAATCTGAAAGCGAAGGAACAGCGCCGGAAACGGGTTCCGATCGGCCAGATCCAGGAAGAGAGACTGAAATACCTGACCGACGAAAAGCGGATCAAGGCCGTAACCCTGCTGTTCAGCGACCTGGAAGGGCGCCTGCACATGCTGGATTACGACAAGAAGTTTCTGGTGAAGAGCTGGGATAACCTGACCTTTGACGGTTCTTCCATTCGCGGCTTTACGGCGCAACGCGAGAGCGATCTGCGGCTGGGCATCGATTGGAACGCTTTCTACTGGACCCCCTCCGACATGTTCGGCACGGGAAAGGTGATGGTTTTCGGAGAAGTCATCGACAAGGATGGAAGTCTCTACAGTGGCGATCTTCGCGCGGTTCTGAAGGACTACGCGCAAAAGCAGTTTGCTTCCAATGGCTATACGCTGAATGCGGCAAACGAAATTGAAGGATTTCTGTTCAAGGGTGTGGACGCCGAGCGCCACTATACTGAAGACACCAGCTTTGAATATGTAAATACCGGCGGGTATTACCACTCGCTGCCCGGGGATTCCCTGCGCCTGTTTATCGACGCGGCGGCTGAAGTGCAGCGTGCGATGGGCTTCGAGAATGAGAAGGACCACCCGGAAGTAGCGCCGTCCCAGTTTGAAATCAACTATACCTACTCCGACGTAGTTTCGGCAGCCGACCAGATTCAGCTCTATAAGCTGATTTGCCGCCAACTGGCGACCAAGATGGGTCTCAGCGTCAGCTTCCTTCCGAAGCCGGTGGTGGGCGTCAACGGAAGCGGCATGCATACCAACGTTTCCGTAATGAAGAATGGCACAAACCTCTTCTGGGATCCGCAGGGTGTGGAGAAGATGAGCCCGTTCGCCTGGGATTTCGTCGATCGGATTCTGACTCACGGCAACGACATCTGCCTGCTGTTGAATGCGAGCGTCAACGCCTACCGGCGGCTGGACCCTCATTTTGAAGCGCCGAACCAGATCAAAGCTTCAGCGACAGACCGCGGCTCGATGGTGCGAATACCGATCGGCAACGAGAAGAGCGCGCGTGTGGAGGTGCGATCGGTTGGACCGGACGCGAGCCCCTATATGACGCTGTTGAGCGTGTTCAAGACGGGATTGGACGGCAACATCGCCGACATTGAGAATCTGCGGGATGCGCCGCGCTTCCTGCCGGACAACATCTACGATGCGCTGGCGAACTTCCGGGCATCCGAGTGGACCACCAAACTTCTGGGTGACGATGTGAAGGGCCGCTACGCGGATCTGAAACAGGCTGCGGCCGACCGCTGCCCAAGGCTGCTGGGAAGCATCGTGAAGGCGCCTGAAGTGCTATTCCATCACGAAGTGTACAACCAGTTTATCTGGAACCGCTTCTAGTTGTGATTACAGGCCCCGGTGGAAGCGCCGGGGCCTAACCTTTTCCTTTTCCTTCCAGTAAATCAATGATGGCCGGATGTCCCGGCCTGACTCCCTCGTGAATAGTGGCCCAGATGGTTTGCCCCAGTGGGGTCCCGCCGTAGCAGTTCCTCGCCTCGTGTGGAGCATTGCAATCCAGCAGCATGCGCACCGTTTCCACATGGCCGTAGTAGGCGGCCCAGTGCAGCGCGGTGAACTGCCGGGAGTCTGCCGCGGCGGGATCGACGCCCTTTCGCAGTAAAATCTCCGCAGTTGCCGTTCTGCCGTGAATTCCCGCCCAGACCAGGGCCAGTTGCAGCGGGTCTCCCGTCATTCTGATCCAGGGAACAGCTATCGTCGGGCCGCCTTCCTGATCAATGAAGCGCATGACCAGATGGTCGTGCCCCAGGCCGGCAGCAGCGATTACGTTATCCACTCTTGCGCCGCGCCTGGCGAGTGTTTCGGCTGCGGCGGTATAGTGAAATGCCAGCGCCGTGAGCAGGGGAGATCCATCGTCGTCCAGGCCATTGATAGCCGCCCCGAAATCGAGAAGTAGCTCGGCGATTTCGATTTGCAGTCCCGCCTTGGCAGGGTGGCAGCTGGAGACCAGCAGGTTGAGCGTGGTCTGTAGCGAGCCGCCGCCGTACGTCTCGGCCAGTGCATCCACATCAGCGCCCGCTTCGAGCAGCGCCCTCGTAATCGCGACGGCGTTGGCAGGTGTCGTCTGGCGGAAATCCTCAACGCCGTTGGCCGCCACGTAATGCAGTAGCGTGGCCCGATGTTTGCGTGCCGAGCGCGCGCGGATGAGTTCCGGACGTTCGCCGAGCAATCCCTGGAGCGTATCAATATCACCAGTGACGATGGCTTCCACCGCCAATTCGAAAGCGGATAGCTGCATGCAAGCAAAGTAGCCTTCGAAGATGACTTGGTGATCCTGGCCGGTCCACACCGGCTTTAGCGATTCCGAGCACCAGGAGCGGATACTTTCCAGAGAAACGCCGTTGCGCATAGCGAAGGCGACGTTGGTTTCCGTCAACACGTACTCGAGATAAAACTCGGGCGTGAGTGTGAGGGTGATCTCGAAGTTTTCATAACTGACCATATGAAACCCCGAGTCCAATTGCCCGAGAATTTCCGGGTTGAGGGGCCGCGCCTCATGCGGTGGGGAAGGGAAGCGGGCGCTGAATGCCGAGTACCATTCGTTCAGCGAGGAGGACGAGGGAAAGCGCCGGCCGGGGCTGAAATCATACACGACCAGCCATCCGTCCTTCGCGAGGGCACTGCAAGCTTCCGGAAAGAAAAGTTCGAGGTCGGCATAATTCAAGGATCCGGCGGCGGTGATCAGCTCCATGGTGCGGTGGCGAAAGGGAAGCGCTTCGGCAGTCCCGACCACGAAGGAGACACCCGGAGCGACCGACGGGCCGAGGCGGGCCATTGCTTCGGAGGGTTCCAATCCAATGCAAGTTTGCGCCAAGCCGGCCAGCGGCTTTGTGGAGAGCCCCGAGCCACAGCCAACATCGAGTGCGCGGCCAAATATTCCGGAGTGACTGAGCAGGCTACGAAACCGGCGAATCACCTCCTGGTGCACCGGCGGGCGTGCGCGAGCGTAGCCGGCGGCCATGTCTTCCGACGAAAACGGATTCGGCATGTTTGAAGACCATCGTAAACCACAGGTTAAACTTTTGACTGTGCTGCGTACGATCAACGCAACCCGTTATGTAACTCCGCTGCGCGAAGGCGGCTCGCTTCCGGCGATTGTGGAAGCAGACGATTGCGGACTGTATGTGCTGAAGTTCCGAGGCGCGGGCCAGGGGCCGCTGGCGCTGGTTGCCGAGTTGATCGCCGGGGAGATTGGCCGCGCCCTTGGACTGAAGGTGCCCGAGATTGTTCTGATGAATGTGGATGCCTCGCTTGGACGCAACGAGCCGGATTACGAGATTCGGGAACTGCTGCGGGCAAGCACGGGCTTGAACCTGGCGCTCGACTATTTGCCGGGTTCGATCATGTTCGACGCCGCGGCGCGGAGCCGGGCAGATGCGGCAACGGCTTCGAGCGCGGTGTGGTTCGACGCCTTCATCACAAACGTGGACCGCACTGCGCGGAACCCGAATCTGTTGTGGTGGCACAAGACCTTGTATCTCATCGATCACGGCGCGAGTTTGTATTTTCACCATAACTGGACGGATCTGGAAAAGATGGCGCTGACGGCATTTCCAGCCATTCGTGAACATGTTCTATTGCCAGGTGCGAGTGAACTGCCGGAGACCGATGCCTCGCTGCGGTCAAAATTGAATGCGGAGATTTTTGTGGAGGTGTTGCGTGCGGTTCCCGATGAGTGGCTGGTGCCGGAGCCAGGAGTCGCCGGGCCCGCCGCCAAGCGCGAGGCCTATGTGCGGTATTTGTCCTTGCGTCTGAGCGCGTCACCCGTCTTTTTGGAGGAGGCCGTGCGTGCCCGAACTACACTCGTTTGACTTCGCCATCATCCGCATTGTGCCGCGGGTGGAAAGGGAAGAGTTCGTCAACGCAGGGGTAATTGTTTTCTGTCTGGGGCAGAAATTCCTGCGCGCGCAAGTGCAGGCCGATCCCGCGCGGGTTCTAGCGCTGTGGCCTACGATCGATATGGAACTGGTCCGTCAACATCTGGAGGCCTTTCCAAAAATCTGCGACGGAGATGCCGGTGCAGGCCCGATTGCGAAGTTAAGTGCTCGCGAGCGATTTCACTGGCTGGTGGCTCCACGCAGCACCATGATCCAGATCTCAGCCGTTCACAGCGGTCTCTGTGAATCGCCCGATGCCGTGCTGGAGGAAATGTTTCGTCAGATGGTTCTGCTGCCGCTGTGAATTAGCGGAACAGGAAGTCGCGGAGAGCCGCCACCGCCGGCCGTGGAGGCATCCGTCCGGCCAGCTAAGATAGGTGTTGGACGCCTACGCTTCCTTTCGCTCGCGGGATTATCGATTCCTTCTCGCTGGTAGTTTTCTTTCCAGTTTCGGCCTGCAAATGTTGTCGGTGGCCGTTAGCTGGGATTTGTATGTCGCCACGAAGTCGGCGGTCGCGCTTGGGAACGTCGGACTGGTGCAGGTTACTCCCTTCCTGGTGTTCGCCTTGTTCGCCGGCCATTTTGCCGACCGGCACGACCGCCGTATCATCATGCTTGTCACGCAGGTGATGCTGCTTGCTGCCTGCATCTTCCTTGCTTTTAATTCTTCTTTTGTTCCCATCATCTATGGTTGTCTCTTCCTGACAGCCACGGCGCGGACGTTTCAAGGTCCCGCCAGGATGGCCATTCTGCCGCACGTGGTTCCCGCCGATACGCTGCGCAACGCTATCACATGGAACAGCAGCGCCAATGAGATTGCCAGTGTGAGCGGTCCGGCGATGGCGGGAATCCTGCTTGCCTCCGCCGGCAGCCGCTCGGTCTATATCGTCCAATGCTGCTGCGCGACGCTCACTCTGTATTGCTTCTACAGAGTAAGGTTCCGAGCTGAAGCGGGGCGGGAGATTTCGACGCCGACGGGGAAGTCCGTGCTCGAAGGAGTGCGCTTCGTCTGGACCGATAAGCTGATTCTCTCGGCAATGTCGCTTGATCTGTTCTCCGTTCTCTTTGGCGGGGCCACGGCATTGCTGCCGATTTACGCGGTGGAGATTTTGCACACCGGTGCCCGCGGGCTTGGCTGGCTGCGTGCCGCGCCATCCATCGGCGCGGTGGTGATGGCACTGACGCAGACGCACTTTCTGCGGGTTCGCCTGGCGGGCCGCGCCTTGTTGTGGTCCGTCGGCGGATTCGGCGCAGCCATGGTGGTATTCGGTTTGTCGCGATCGCTGGTGCTGTCCTTCACCATGCTTGTGATTACGGGCGCGCTGGATAACATCAGTGTGGTGCTGCGCAATTCCCTTGTCCAAATTGCCACGCCGGACCGGGTTCGCGGGCGGGTGCTGGCGGTAAACAATATCTTCATCAGTTGTTCCAACCAACTGGGCGCAGTGGAATCCGGCTGGACTGCCGCGTGGTTCGGTCCCATTGCCAGTGTGGTTGCCGGCGGGATGATCACGATGACGATTGTCGCCACGTTCGCCGCCAAGTCGCGACTGCTGCGGCAATGGCGCCAATAGCCGTGTTGTAATAGCCGTGATGCGGTTGGCCTTACTTCTTGGCGTGATGACGGCGCTGGCATTGGCTCAAGAAAAGGGCCGGGTGATGGAATCGGTCAAATGCCAGGCTGATCCATCGCAATCCTATGCGCTGTACCTGCCCCTACGCTATGCGCCCGAACATTCCTGGCCGGTGATCTTCGCCTTCGACCCGCGTGCCCGGGGACGTATTCCGGTGGAAATCTACCAGGCTGCCGCCGAGAAGTACGGGTATATTGTGGCCGCTTCGAACAACTCGCAGAACGGATCGTGGGCGGTGAGCATGGCCGCCGCGGACGCGATGATAAACGATGTCCTGCGCAACTTCCAAGTGGACGAGAAACGCATTTACACGGCCGGTATGTCCGGCGGCGCGCGTGTTGCGATGGGAATTGCACTCAACTCGAATCGCATGGCCGGCGTGATTGCCTCCAGCGCGGGCTATCCCGACGCCAAGCCGCGGAAATGTCTGTCATTCATCCTTTTCGGCACGGCGGGTACCGAGGATTTCAACTACCTGGAGATGAGGCAAATGGATCGGGCTTTGACGACGCCGCACCACGTTTCGGTATTTGAAGGCGGACATGTCTGGCTCTCTAGCTCTCTTGCCGTGGAGGCGGTGGAGTTTCTGGAACTGCAGGCCATGAAGTCGGGGAGCAAACCGGTCGACCAGGCACTCGTTGAAAATCTGTTTCTGCGCCGGACTGCTGGCTGTGAACAGAAGTCCGGGAAGGAATTGCTCTCGGCATTGGAAGCGATCGCCGCTGATTTCGACGGCCTGAAGGATACCGGAGATCTTAGTTCCCGCGCTGCTTCGCTGCGGCGTGATAAGCGGGTGCGCGACGCGCTAAAGAAGGACCGCGCGGAGGAGGAGAGCGAACAGCGCCAGACCGATGAAATTTTGGGAATGGAGCGGCAGTTGATTTCTTCAGAGGAGAAGCAAACCGTTCTGAGCCAGCTCCGGGTCCGTTGGAAACATATCGCCGCCGCAGCCAACGCGCCGGAGGACTCACCAGAGCGGAGGACGGCCCGCCGTATTCTGCGTGGGTTGACGATGGGTGCAGGGGAACGCGTTAAGGATGCGGACTACCGCGCCCTGCTTGCCGAATTCCGGGTCAGGCAAGGTGCGAAGTGATGCTAAGGGCTTCAAGGCGCGGGAGTGGCAGGCAGCCTGTGCAGCTTAATACCCCGGAACCAAATTGCGCCGGTGTGGGTCTGTAAGGCGATTGATCGTTCCTTGTCCAGGTACTGAAGAGCCCGCCGGGTTCTTGGTGGAGCGTTTGCAGCGGCCTCCTGGAAAGCGACGGAGGTGAGGTCCACTGAGATGACCTGCGTTCCGTTCAGCCAATGCTCCAGATGATTCCTGTTCAACAGTATTCGCGACTGGTTCCACTGCCCGGCCGGTCTCACCACATTCCGATCGAAACCTGCAAGCTCATAGAGGGAGCCGGATCGTGTTGTACTTTTTTTACCGTCCGGATGCCGCTCATCATCGAGTAACTGGTATTCGAGGCCGCTTGTGACCTCCATGAACATCGCATCCGGCCCTGGAGTGATCGTGCCTTCGAGGCTGGGCGGCTTGCCAACGTCAAATACCAACTTTTGCGAACTGCCCACCAGATACTTGACGCCGCTATTGCCCCCAGGCGCGATCTTCCAATCGAAGCGCAACTCGAAGTCCCGATACACGCCTGTTGTCATCAAGTCTGTAGCCCGGTTGCCCACGGCTGCTCCACGTAGCAGCCCGTCCTCTACCACCCAATAGCCGTCAGGGAAGCGTTCCGAACCCGGACTTCGCCAGCCCTTCGTAGTCTTGCCATCGAAAAGCAATTCCCACCCGGAAGCCCTCTCTTCGGCGGTCAATTGATTGGCATCCGGTGACTGAGCGAGAGACGCAGGCGCGGAAAGACCGGCCACCAGAGCTATCAAGAGTAGCGGGCCTCTCATGAATTCAGCATCCATTGGATTGCTTCCCGAGCGATGTCTGGAGGCACGGCGTGAGGGCCATCGAACTCTTTGAATTTTACGCTGTAGCCCGCCCGCTGCAGGTCTGGAACCAACCTCCGGCTGCACGTGTCGATCGGTAGGATCTGATCCCTCGTGCCATGCGAGATGAAGACACGGGGTGTGCCCGCTTTTTCGACGCCGGAGGGAATAAATCCGGGCGAAAAGGCCATGACCGCCTGAAAGAGATCGCCATTCGAGAGTCCGAGGCCTAGCGCATAGGATGCTCCGTCCGAAAAGCCGCAGACGGCTGTTTTCCGCGGATCAACCTGGCGCTTGGCAAAAACCCTGGACAATGCCTGATCGATGGACCGCACGTCGGGACCATAGCCGGAGCGGATTGCATCCCAAGTCTCGGCCTGCGAGGCGGGCGAGAGCAGAAGGAAGCCAAACTCGTCGGCCAGCCCGGAGAGGCGGCGAATGCCCTGTTTCTCGTTGCCGGTGGCGCCGTGGAGATAAAGTACGAGCGGAGCGGGATTGGGAACGGAAGCGGGGACGTAGAGCAGCGCGTCGCGTTCCGAGTGCAGTTGCAGTGGAATAGTTCCGGAAGCGGAACTCATGGTATCCACCTTGCCTGGGCGCGCGTGCAGGCGCCCGCCGGATTCGGCGCGAGTGCACGCAGTCAAGAACGCACCGAGGAAAACCCTTCGAGTTGGCATCGCAGTTTCAGACGTACGTGAATCGAAAATGAGCCGGACTGTCCAGCCAATTTTCGCTCAATTCGATGAAAGGCCGCTCAACGTCCGGTCATTTGCCCGGTTTTCGTAACACCAGTGTCGTCATCGAGCGAAGATTCTGGACAACCGTAGTTTTCAGCGGATCGAGCAACTCGGCGCCTAGCCGTTCGACGATCGAGCCGATCTTGGCTTCGTCCATCAGATAGCGTTCCGAACCGTCCGGCGAGCGGTAGCGGCGTCCCTCGATGAGTTCGACCTGACTCTCCATTCCAATGGTCGATCCCAGCCGGCAGAAGAAGAGTCCGCCGGGTTTCAAAACGCGCCACGATCCCATCAGCATGGAGTCGAACTGCGCATCCCCGGCGGCGAGATGGAGGACGGTGTTGCTGATGACCACGTCGGCGCAGGCGTCATCGAAGGACATGTGTTCGACGGACTCCACGCGGAAGTTTGACAACGGAAGCGCCGGCGCGAACTTCCGCGCGAGCGAGCGAACGCTTTCCACAGAGCCGGCATCCGCATCCGCGCCGTAAACGTCGTATCCTTCCCGCAGAAAGTAGACGATGTTGCGACCGGAGCCGCATCCAGCGTCCAGGATACGCATTCCGGGTGTGATGCGCCCTTTCAGAAGCTGATCGAACAGATATATGTCTATTTGGCCGAATTGCTCCTGCAGCGTGGGCATTTCAACGACCGTATCCTAAGCGGTGAATCGCCGTCAACTATTTGTGGTGATGTTTCTTCACAGTCCTTAACGAAACTCCCCTCTTGGCAGTAGCATCCTAAAGTATTCGCGCCGACTTTGACGACGAAGTTCGATGTTCTTTCAGAGGTACACCGGAAGGTTAGAAATATGCGAATGCTCACTGCTCTGTTCCTGGCAATCCTTGCTGGAGGGTCGATCTACGCCCACCAACAGCCCACAACGCTGGTTGTCTTGGGTGTCGGATCGGACCAGGTGGCGATGGATCTTCACGGTGGAGGCCTCTTGGAGGCACGGTCTGGAAAGTGGAGAACGAGTTAGGGCTGGCGCTCCTTTATGGCGGTTTCGCCTTTGGGTGGCAGCTTGTGTTGATAGGCGTCATGAAGCACTTTGACTTGTTCGGGATGCGCCAGGCTTCGAGGCATCTTCGCGGCCAGCAGTCTTTTCGGGTCTTTCGCCATCCGCTCCATGTTGGCTGGTTATTCGCCTGCTGGTGCGCGCCCATAATGACATTCAGCCATCTGTTCCTCGCGTCGGTGACGACGGCGTACTCCGTCTTCGGAATGTAGGTTTCAGAACAGATTCTGAAGGACTGCCACCCGGGTCACTTAGACTATCTCAGTGAGATGCGCGCGAAGGCAATTCATCGAAACGACCCTGTTTCCGGTGCGGCCCAGCGGGGATAAGGGTAACTAGTTTCATTCCAAGTTATGACGTACTTTCGTATCACTATCGAGATCCAAGCTCTCCCAGACCGGGTATGGTCCGTGATGCGCGATGTCGAGCGCTGGCCGGAGTGGACTGCCACTGTGACGAGTATCCGGCTGATGGACCATGACGGCCTGAACGTCGGAAGCCGGGCAATGGTCCGGCAGCCAAAACTGTTGCCTGCGACGTGGGAGGTCACGGAGTTGAAAGAGGGCAGTAGCTTTACCTGGGTGACGCGCAGTCCGGGCCTACAGGTCATAGCCCGACACTTGGTGGAAGCCAACGGAACAGGGAGCCGCGCCACGTTGTCCATTCAATTCTCCGGTTTGCTCGGGCCCCTCATCGCCCGCTTCACCCGCGCTCTGAATCAGCGGTACCTGGCTATCGAGGCCGAGGGGCTTCGCAAGCGGAGCGAAACCGATCGCCAGAGTGCAGCAACGGGATAGCGAATGATACCGGCCGGTCATTGAAGCCAGGTGGCAAGCCGGATGGTATCGCCTGCTCCGTGATATCGCGCTACTGCGTTCCCGGGCGGGTTCGGCAAGAGAACCTGTACAAAGCCCTCATGAAGCAATTGGGCCCGCGGGGGGTCGAGCGGGATGGTTATTTATGATCCCGCGGCAGGAGGTGCAGGCGTATTACCGTCGATCGTACAGCCAAGCCGGTTAATGCCGTCGAAGGCGGCAACCTTATAGCATTCGGCCAGGGTGGGGTAATTGAAGACGGTGTTCACGAAGTAATCCACCTTGCCACCGAAAGCCAGGACCGCCTGGCCAATGTGCACCAACTCGCTGGAGCCCTCGCCGATAATGTGCACCCCCAGCAGATCTCTGGTTTCGGCGTGGAAGATCAGCTTCAGCAGCCCGGTGTTATCACCGATGATCTGGCCGCGCGCAATTTCGCGATAGCGCGCTTTGCCGATTTCGTAGGAGACGCCCTCGTGCGTCAGCTCTTCTTCATTCTTTCCGACGGTGGATATTTCGGGGATTGTATAAATCCCATAGGGAAACAGCTCGGGAACGGATGTCGTGTCCACGTGAAAGGCGTGACAGCAGGCGAGACGGCCTTGTTCCATGGAAGTGGAGGCGAGGCTGGGGAAGCCGATCAAGTCGCCCACAGCGTAAATGTTGGGGGTGCTGGTCTGGTAATTTTTATTGACCGTGAGGCGGCCCCGGTCGTCGGCGCTAATGCCTGCCGCTTCCAGATTCAGCCGGGCGGTGTTCCCCGTTCTACCAATGCTGTACAGGGCCTTGTCCGTCACCACCTGCTTCCCGCTGGCCAGGTGGATGCGCACGCGGTCTCCATGCTCGTCGCGGACCGGCTCAATGGTGCTGACCTCCTCAAAGAGCCGCAGGGTCACGCGATTCTCGCGAAGCTGGTAGGCGAGCGCGTCCACGATCTCCGCGTCGATGAAGGGCAGCAGCCGGGGGCGCTTGTCGATCAATGTTACGCGCACACCAAGAGCGGCGAACATACAGGCATACTCGCAGCCGATTACTCCGGCGCCGACTACGGTGAGTGTACGTGGCAGATGATCGAGCTTCAGGATATCGTCACTGGTCAGGATTCGCTTGTGATCGAACGGGATGTGCGGATCCATGGTCGCCTCGGTGCCCGTGGCGATGACGATGCTTTCCCCGGTCACCATCCGCTGGCCACGGTCATGCTCATCCACCATATCCAGTTTCAAGGTGTGTGCATCCACAAAAGACGCTGTCGCCGAGAAAAGTTCGACGTGATTGCGGCTGAGCTGATGCCGCGTGACGTCGATCTCATGCCGGATCACCTGATCGGTACGCAGCATGAGGTCTTCAATGGTGATGTTTTGTTTGACTGTGTAGGAGGCTCCGTAAAACGATCTCTCACGGAATCCCGACAGATCGAGGACGGCTTCGCGAAAGGTCTTGCTGGGGATGGTGCCGGTGTTGACGCTGACACCGCCGACGACGGATTTCCGTTCCACCAGCGCGACCCGCTTGTCTAACTTTGCACCTTGGATGGCGGCACGCTGCCCCGCCGGGCCCGACCCGATCACGATCAGGTCATAGTCAAAATCAGGCATTCCAGCCATTGTAGCGGCAATTTACTATCTACTGCGCCGTTCGCTGGATGTTAGCGAGCTACTTAGCGATCGACGAGGTGCAGGCCCTTATGAATGGCGTAAAGCGCGAGTTCCAGCCGGTCAGAAACGCCCAGTTTATCGAAGATGTTGTGCAGATGGTTTTTTACCGTCTGTTCACTGATGAACATCTTCTCTGCCATTTCCTTATTCTTATAGCCCTGTGCCACGAGACCCACAATTTCCCGTTCGCGTGTGCTGAGCGGAGACCGCTCCCGGGTCTTTCCACTGCCACCGCCACCGATGACGTCTCCGGGTGCTGCGAACTGGCGCATCACGGCGGCGGTGGTGTGGGAATCCAGCCAGATCTCGCCGGCGTGAACCTTGCGAATGCTTTTAATAATCAATTCCGGAGCTGTCTGCTTGAGGACAATTCCCGAGCAGCCGAGTTTCATCGCCTGGACAAATTCATTCTTGTCTTCCGACGCGGTCAGAATGATAATCTTCGCTTTCTTATTAAATTGTTGGAGAGCCTGTAACGCCGATAAGCCATCCAGGTTTGGCATCCGAAGATCGAGGATGACAACGTCAGGTTCGGTGTCCTGGACTACTTGCAGGACCTCTCGTCCGTCACTGGCTTCGCCAACCACCACGATGTCGTCCTCAAGAGTAAGGAGTTTTCGCAGCCCGTCTCGAACGATCGGATGGTCGTCTGCCAGCACTACTCGAATTGTCACCGGCTTGTCATCCGGCGGAACGGATGGAACGCCGACGTTCGCGGGATCTACGGCATTGTTCATACTGGAATGATTCTAATTGTTGCCTAGTACTTAAACAAGGATTGTATCACTTAACTGTCAGTTCTGAATCATCTTACTTTAGCCTAGGGGTTTTGAGCTACCCTCCCCAATAGGGTAGTCACCCTAGTCCTAAGGTCCTGTTGGCCCCTTAAGAATTTTGCAAAGAACGCCCGCAAACGGGAATAACGATGCTCTCAAATGGTATATCTAGTGCAGTAGGTCACTTTGCGCGCATTCATATTATCTTTCCTGTTAGCCGGAATCCTGGAAGCTCAGACAGTATCGCACGGCCCTGATATTGGATCAATAGTTCCAAAATTTTCGGCCCAAGACCAGAACGGAGAGGCTAGAACGCTGGCAAGCATCATGGGGCCCAAGGGCGCCATGATTGTCTTCTACCGTTCGGCCGACTGGTGACCTTTTTGTAAAAGCCAGCTCGTGGAGCTGAACGAAAACAGGGAAACGGTACGCAAGGCGGGCCTGGGACTGGCGGCGATCAGTTACGACACCGTGGCTGTCCTGGAGAATTTCGCCAAGCGGAAGGGGATTCAGTACCCGCTGCTTTCCGATCCGGAATCGAAGATTATCCGGGACTTCGGAATCCTGAATGAGACAATTTCCAAAGACTTGCCTGTCTACGGCATCCCATACCCTGTTACCTACATAGTGGACACAAAAGGTGTGGTGGTTTCCCGGAAGTTCGATGAGGATTATAAGCAAAGATATACGGTGGCAAATATCCTGACCGAGAAGCTGGACTTGCGCACGGGCGCAGCTCAATCGCAGGTGGAAACGAAACACCTGAAGGTGACGGCTTCCGCTTCCGACGCCAAAATCCGGCCAGGGGAAAGGGTGCGGCTGATTCTGGACGTGCAACTGAAGCCGGGTATGCATGTTTATGCTCCAGGCGTGGAAGGCTACATCCCGGTGGATTGGAAGATGACGGATTCGCCCGCGATACAGGCAGCGCCCGCCGTTTTTCCACCCTCGAAGAAGCTGCGGCTGGAGGCGATTCAGGAAACCGTGGACGTGTATGCGGGGCGGTTCACGGTGCAGCGGGAGGTTATCACGGGCGCTCAGGGAAAGGTAGACCCGCTCGCTAAGGATGGAGCGATTGTGATCGAAGGCACCTTTCGCTATCAGGCCTGTGACGACCGGATGTGCTACCTGCCGCAAAATGTCCCGCTCAAGTGGACACTGCAGTATGAACGGCACGATCCAACGCGCGTTCCGCCCGAACTTCGCCGCCAGGTACGATAGTTCGCTCCTGATATAATCTCCATCCGGGAGAGGTTAATGAAATCTTTTGCGATGGTGCTGTTCAGTGCGGGCTTAGGAATCACGGCATTTGCCGCGGACCTGCCGGGCTTCCGGCTGTGGACTAACGGCGAGTTGAAGGGCTACGAAAAGAAGCTGGCCGGCAAGATGGATCAGGCAAAGATTGGTTCCGAGCAGTTCGGCGCGCTGGGAAACAATGCCAAGGCGCAAATTTCCCACCGCGAGGCGAACGGGGAAGCTGAAGTACACGAAATGGTGGAGGACTTCTTCGTAGTGCAGAGCGGGGAAGCGACGCTGGTGGTGGGCGGGCAAGTGGTAATGCCTCGCCAGTCGGCTCCCAATGAGGTCCGCGGTCCTTCGATCAAAGGCGGCGAAAGCAAGAAACTGTCAGCCGGGGATATTGTTTGCATTCCGGCGAAGATGCCGCATCAGTTGATGGTGCCGGACGGGAAGCAGTTTACGTATTTCGTTTTGAAGGTTACCAAGTAGCCGGGGAATGGCGTCGGGAGAAGGCGCCTTCTGAGGGAGGAACTCGTGGCTCAGTGGACGCGCAGAGGATTCGTAGGATCGCTCTCAGGGGCGGCTGCCGCGACTTCATTGTCGGCTCAACAGAGGGGTGGGCCGGCGCCGCTTGAGAAGCGGGCGGGCCGCGGGTCCATCAAGATTACGGATCTCAAGTGCGCCATCATCGGGCGCAATCCGGTAGTTCGGATTGTTACCGATCAAGGTATAACCGGGTACGGACAGGCCGAGTCGTACAAGCCGTATCTGAAGCCGATGGTGCTCTTTTACCGGGACTATCTTCTGGGCGAAGACCCAACGGACGTGGCCAGGGTGATGCTGAAGATCCGCCGTCTTGGTGCATCCAAGCCCTGGGGTGCGGCCGTCAGCGCGATCGAGATCGCGCTTTGGGATATAGCAGGTCAGGCAGCCGGAGTGCCGGTGTATAAGCTGCTGGGCGGGAAGATTCGGGATCGCGTCCGCGCCTACAACGGAGGCGTCCGTTTTCCGATGACCGGCCATACACCACAGGACTATGCCGAGACTGTGGCGAAAATGAAGGAAGCCAAAGAGGGCTTCACGCTCATCAAACAGGCCGTTGGTTTTCACAATCCCGCGATGATGCGCGCCGTGCCCAACGCGTGGTACGACGAACCGCGGACCGGAGCGTCGCACCCCGACCGCGGTTTGATGACGGAACGCGGAATGAAGCACGTCATCGCCTGCGTCGAGGCCATGAAGAAAGTGCTGGGCGATGAAATCGGGCTGGCACTGGACTGCGGTCCGGGCTGGACAGTCAAGGACGCCATCACGTTTGCACGGGCATTAGAACCGCTGCACATTACATGGCTCGAGGACCTGATCACGGGCGATTACACGCCCTATCCGAACGCGGAACTCTTTAAGGAAGTAACGCAGAGCACTTCGATCCAGATCCATACCGGAGAGCAGATCTATCTTCGAGAGAACTTTGTGGATCTCATCGAAAAGCGGGCAATCAACGTCATTGGCCCCGACCCGGAGGATGTGGGCGGGATTGCCGAACTGAAGTGGATTGCGGAATATGCCGATCTGCACGGCATCCTTGTGGCTCCGCACGGGATTTTCGATGGGCTGATCGGGCTCGCCGCGCATGTGCAGATGGCGGCCGCTTTGCCGCAGAACTACATCGCGTTCGAGTATCCGGTGGGGCAGCCTGAGTGGTGGTATGACATCATCGAGGGGTTGCCAAACCCGATCATGAAACGTGGTTTCATCGACGTTTGGGACCGGCCGGGGCTGGGTGTGACGTTTAATGTGGCTGCGGCAAAAGCGCGTCTGTCCGACGAGGACCGGCACTTCTTCGACTGAACGTAGTGGGCAAGATGTTTTCGAAGGGCCGATGAGGTTGGGTGCTTTCCCGGGATGCCACTGGCTGTATTCGCCCAGGCCTTGTAGTGCGGCGGGTCAAAGGATGCCGTCAGGGTCTGGCGCGGGTATTGAATCAGGAAGCCTTAGCAGGCCGCCGCTTCTCCACGTCAGGAAGAAAGCCAGTAAGCAGTCCGATCGCGGGCAAATAGGCACAGAGCCGGTAGACGAATTCGATGTCGGTGTGGTCGGCGAGTTGTCCCAGCAGAGCCGCGCCAATGCCGCCCATGCCGAACGCGAATCCGAAGAAGAGACCGGAGATGAGGCCGACTCTGCCGGGCACCAATTCCTGCGCGTAAACAAGAATCGCTGAGAATGCCGAGGCCAGTATGAGTCCGATGGGAACGACCAGTAAGCCGGTCCAAAAAAGATTTGCGTAGGGCAGCACCATGGTAAACGGCAGCACACCGAGGATGGAACCCCAGATGACATACTTGCGGCCGATGCGGTCGCCTACCGGGCCGCCGACGATGGTTCCGGCCGCCACGGCGCCGAGGAAGACGAACAGGTGGATCTGGGCGCTCTGGACGGAAACATGAAATTTGTGGATCAGATAGAACGTGTAATAGCTGCCGATGCTGGCGAGGTAAAAGTACTTTGAAAAGATCAGGGCGATCAGGATTGCCAGCGCGACGGCGATCTTCTTCCGCGGCAGTCTGGGCTCCTCGGAGGGACGTTTCACCTGTATGCTTGCTCTCTCCGCCGCATGGCCCTTGTACCAGATACCCACGTTGCTGAGAATGACGATTCCCAGGAGCGCGGCCACGGAAAACCAGGCGATGCTGGATTGTCCTCTGGGAACCACGATAAATGCAGCGAGCAGCGGGCCGAGTGACGACCCGACGTTGCCGCCCACCTGAAAGACAGATTGTGCCAGCCCGTGCTGCCCGCCCGAGGCCATTCGTGCGACGCGCGAGGATTCGGGATGAAAAACGGCCGAGCCCAGACCGACCAACGCCGACGCCAGCAGCAACATTGGGTAGGTGTGCGCCGCCGATAACAGAATGAGTCCGGCCAATGTGAAACTCATCCCGATGGGCAAGGAGAAAGGCATGGGCCGCCGGTCGGTGTAAAAGCCGACTACCGGCTGCAGCAGGGATGCAGTCATCTGATAGGTCAGCGAGATCAACCCAAGCTGGCCGAAATCCAGATGGAAAGATTCCTTGAGGATGGGGTAGAGGGCGGGGATGAGCGACTGCACCAGGTCGTTCAACAGGTGGCAAAAGCTGATGGCTACGAGGATGGTGAAAAGGGCCTTTTCCGGCCTGTGTGTCTCCGTTTGAACTGAGGTTCCGCTGGCGCTCATTCCTTCATTTAGTGTAAACGGGCAATCTATTCCACCTTCGTGATGGTGGACTCGATGTCGAAGCGGCGCTTTATGTCCTCACGCGGCAGGAGGGTGCTGATGTCATAGCCGGCGTTGAGAAAGATGCGGCCGCCAACTCTTCGCGCAGCCGCACATCGATGTTGATCCCGACGTCTGGATAGTTGTACTGAGGCACCTGCGCGCCGGCCGCAGTTCCCGTCAGGCAGGGAACTGTTTTTATGGCGTGGAACGCACTTTCGCCGGTTCCTTCCATCAGCAAAGGTCTACCGGCGGCCCGTCCTGGCAGCGGCTTCGGAACCATCAAGGATATTGAACTGCAGTTTGTACGAAAGCGTTCCACGTGATTCCTGCCCTGGGGCGGAAGCGGCGACGGCGAAAAACAACGGCACGGCGGTCGGTATGGGCGGAAATGCGTTGAGCCGCATGGCACAATAGTCTGATCTTGCGACTCCATCTTGCGCTCCTCGCCGCGGTCTGCGTGGTGCTGGCCTGGTCAGCGGTGCATCCGCACGACTACTTTACGTGGCTGCTGGAAGTGTTTCCGGCGCTGATCGGCATTCCCATACTGATCGTCAACTACAACAGGTTCCGGTTCACCACACTGGTCTATTTTCTAGTTGCCATTCACGCCATGATTCTGATGGTGGGCGGACACTACACCTATGCGGAGGTACCCCTGTTTAACTGGATTCGCGACAACTGGCATCTCTCGCGAAACCACTATGATCGCGTGGGTCACCTGGCGCAGGGGTTCGTTCCCGCCATGATTGCGAGGGAAATCCTGCTGCGGAAGACGCCCTTGCGGCCGGGCGGATGGTTGGGGTTCATCGTGGTTTGTATCTGCATGGCACTCAGCGTCACCTACGAATTTATCGAGTGGTGGACGGCGCTTGCGTCGGGCGCGGCCTCGACGGCATTCCTGGGAACACAGGGAGATGTGTGGGACACGCAGTGGGATATGTTCTGCGCCACCATCGGCGCTATCTGTTCGGTGCTGCTGCTGAGCCGTGTGCAGGACCGGCAAATGCCATAATGCGAAATATGTCCGGAACCCATGCCGAAGGCGCCGAACGGCAAACACTGAGCACGCATCAGAAGGCGCTCAAGATCAATTTGGATCCAATGTGGTACGGCAGTTTTGCCGAAATTGGAGCGGGCCAGGAAGTAGCCCGATGGTTCTTTAAAGTGGGAGCCGCGGCGGGGACGATCGCGAAGTCGATTTCCGCGTACGACATGGCGGTCAGCGATGCGATCTATGGCAAGGTGAAGCGCTACGTCTCCAGAGATCGTCTGCAGCGGATGCTCGACTACGAACATGCGCTCAATCTGGAGCGACTCCAGGCTACGCGCGGGGCAAGCACGGCGTTCTTTAGCTTTGCGACGACGGTGTCGGCGCGGAATTTTCACGGCACCAATGAATGTCACGGCTGGATGGGGGTGAAGTACCAGACTCATCCCCGTGACGAAGACAGCCAGATTATTATCCATGTACGAATGCTGGATACGGAGAATGAACTGCAGCAGCAGGCGCTGGGCATTGTGGGCGTCAATCTTCTGTATGCAGCCTTCTTTCTGCAACACCGGCCGGAGATGATGCTGGAGTCGCTGCTGGATAACCTTTCGACTGCGCGCCTCGAGATCGACATGGTCGAATTCTCCGGTATCGAATTCCGCTATGTAGACAATCGGGTGATGAGCCTCAAACTGGTCCAGTTGGGCTTGAGCGATGCGGCGATGTTTGGTCCCTCCGGTGCTGTGCTGCAACCGTCGGAGGTCCTGCGTAAGCGCCCCATCCTGGTGGAGCGGGGAAGCTTTCGGCCGGTCACCAAGGTCAGCATCGACATGATGCACAGCGCGCGGGACCGCTTTGCGAAGGAATCGGAGCGAGAACCGGGGAAGGTGCTGGAACTGATGGAGATTACGATGCGCAATCTCCTGGTGGCGGGCGCTATCGATCTGAGCGATTTTCTGGCGCGCGCGGACGTGTTGGCAGCGACCGGGAAGGTTGTCCTGATCTCGAACTATTTCGAATACTACCGGCTTGCCGCCTATCTGGCGCGGTATACGAAAGAACCGATTGCGGTGACGATGGGGGCGGGGAGTTTGCAGGAGTTGTTCGGCGAGCAATACTATTCGGGACTGGAGGGGGGCATTCTGGAGGCATTCGGAAAGCTGTTCACCAAGGATTTGCGGCTTTATGTTTACCCGCTTAAGGGCCCGGACGGAAAGCTTACGACGGTGGACACGATCAAGATGCCGGGGAATCTGCAAAGTCTATACAGTCATCTGGTGGAGGGCGGCCGCATCCGGCAGTTGGACAATTTCGATGAAAAACTGCTGCACATCTTTTCCCGCGATGTGCTGCGGCGAATCAAGGATCAGGACGCGTCCTGGGAAGCCATGGTGCCGCCGGAGATTGCCGAGGTAATCAAAGGGCGCGGCTTCTTCGGGTATCTTCCGGACGAGGGGAATCTGGACGGCGGAGGGTAAAAACTGTCACTATCAGTTACGCTCTGCGCTACGAGCAAACCATAAAGGAGAAATATGGCAAAAGGACAAGATCGCAAGAAAGAGAAGAAGAAACCGAAAGCCCCGGCGAAGCAGACCAAGTAAGGACGCCCGCTTTTCAGGGCCGGGCGTGTTTGCGCCGCGGCCCTGAAACAATGCAAACTATGACCAAGATCGCAGTTGTAACCGGGGCCGGGAGCGGTGTGGGGAGAGCGGTTGCGCTGGCAATGCAAAGCGCGGGATATTCCGTGGTGCTGGCCGGACGCAGGGCGGCTGAACTGGATAAGACTGCCTCAATGGCGTCCGGTTCAGGCGGCCGGATGCTGGCGGTGCCGGCGGATGTCGGAAATCCGGACGAGGTGAAGGCGTTGTTTGCGGCGGTACAGCAAACATTTGGACGCTTGGACGTTTTATTCAATAACGCTGGCATCGGCGCTCCCGGTATTCCCATGGAGGACCTGAGCTTCGCGCAATGGAACGCCGTGGTGAGCGTGAATCTCACCGGCGTCTTCCTGTGCGCACAGGAAGCCATCCGGATGATGAAGGCGCAGGATCCGCGCGGCGGACGAATCATTAACAACGGCTCCATTTCGGCGCACGTGCCGCGTCCGAACTCGGCGCCATATACCGCCACCAAGCACGCCGTCACGGGACTGACGAAGAGCATTTCGCTGGATTGCCGCCACTTTGACATCGCCTGCGGCCAAATCGATATCGGCAACGCGGCCACCGAAATGACCGCTCGAATGACTTCAGGCGCTGCGCAGGCGGATGGCTCTGTGAAGCCGGAACCGCGGATGGATGTGCGTCATGTGGCGGACGCGGTGCTGTATATGGCCAATCTGCCGCTGGACGCCAACGTGGAATTCATCACCGTGATGGCCACGAAGATGCCGTTTATCGGCCGCGGGTAAGTTTACGCGGGGCTTCCCGCGGGGGCTGCGGTTACAAGAGCAGCACGCAATTTTCGCATCGCGGCTCGTCGAACGGCCCGGCGTTTTCTCGCTTTATGGAAGCGAGCTTTATCTCCTGTGTATGCAGACATGGTGACCCAAGAGTAGCACCTCTATCCCCACCAGGTCTCACCTGGGGCCAAATGCGCCTTGGCTACGTCCGGGTTGATCTCGACTCCGTACCCGGGTTTGTCCTCGATAGTAAAGTGGCCATCCTTCCAGAACGGCCCCTCGTGCGTAACCAGATCCGGCCACCAGGGAACCCAGTTCGCCAGCTCGTGGATGCGGAATTCCCTCATGGCCGCGGATGCATGGCAGGAAGCGATCGTGCCGAGCGGACTGGCGGGGTTATGGCATGCCGTCCAGATGTAGTAAAGATCGGCATGATCGGAGATCTTCTTCGACTCAAGCAAGCCGCCGGATTTCGGAATATCGATGTGGATGCCGGAGCAGGCCTGCATCTCGATCAGCTTGCGAAAACCCTGGCGCCCATAGAGATTTTCGCCGGTGCAAACCGGCACATTGATCGAGTGTGTCACGCGCGCCATTGCTTCAATGTTGTCAGGGGGAACTGGATCTTCCAGCCACATGGGCTTTACCGGTTCGAGTTCCTTGCCGAGGCGAATCACGTCCTGTGTGTCGTAGCGCCAGTGACACTCGATGGCGAAGTCGCCGTCCGGGCCGAGAGTCTCGCGAATGGTTTCCATACCTTTGACGATGAGGCGGTAATCCTTGTGTGTCAGGTTGCGGGCATAGCGGTCGTGACCGGGCTCCTTGTACTGCGGGTCCGATTTGCGGGGCACGGCGTCGCCCTGGAACTTGAAAGCTGTCCAGCCTTGCTTTTCTTCACGGGTTTTCTGCACCAGTTCACGCCACGCGCTGACGTCTTCGACATTCTCGATGGACTGCATGGTGCGGTAGAAACGAATCCTGTCGCGGAAACGGCCGCCCAGGAGGTTGCAAACAGGAGTTTGCAGGATGCGGCCGCAGAGGTCCCAGAGAGCGATCTCGATCCCGCTGGCCGCGGTGACGGTGACACCGGCGATGGCTCCGGCACCGGCGCTTTCCATCAGCATCTTGGTGTACAGTTTGTCGACGTTGAGCGGGTCTTCGCCAATGATAATGGGTCTTAGCTTGTTGAGAACCAGGTCCTTCACGCCCCAACCCCAGTAAGCTTCGCCGATGCCGTAGAGACCCGAATCGGTTTCGATTTTTATGAGATTCCAGTCCCAAGTGCCACGCACGATCATGCATTTCACGTCGGTGATCTTGATTTTCTTGTGAAGCGAAGCGGCGAGACTTTGGAAAGGCGCTGCGAATGCGCAGCCTGCGGCGGCGCCGGCAGTGTGAAGGAATTGACGTCGATTCATGGCAGTCAGCCGCTACTATATCAACTTCGATATTCTGGAACTTACATGATTCCCTGCATGCGAATGATAGCGGTGGCGATCTGGTGTTGTCTGGCGCTTGCGCAGCCGCGAGTGAGTGATGCGGATGTCGAACGCCAGATGGTGAATCTGAAGGAGGACGCGAAGAAGTTTCGTTCCTCGTTCGATTCCGCTATTTCGAAGAGCCTCGCGCACAAGACAGATAAGGAGAAGGATGGCAAGGCTCTGGTCAGTAAATTTGTGAAGCAGACGGACACGATGTTGGACGATTTTCGTGATAAGAGGAACGGAGACGCCGCGCTGCAAAGTGTTTTGCGCAGTTCGGACCAGATCGACATCGTTGTCAGCGAGGTTGCCTTGGGAAAGGATACGGAAGAGGCGTGGCAGAAGGTGAAAGCGGAGGTCTCCAGTCTGTCGGACGCGTTCGGCGTCGGCAGGTTGTCAAGATAGCCTCAACAGTTCGGCCCGCTTGCGCGTCAATCGTTCCGTAACGAGAGGTGACCGATGCGAACACTGACGATATTCGCCTTAACCACCGCCGTGGCACTTAGCCAGCCGGCCAACACCACATTGCACTTCCTCAACCTGCAGACCGGGCCACAGTTTGCCGAGGCTGCGACTGTGATCAGATCGATCGCCGAGATCCGCGATCTCCGGGTGGACGCTTCGGAACGAACGATGACGATGCTAGGTTCACCCGAACAAGCGGCCATTGCCGGCTTTCTCTTCGGAAGGCTTGACCGCACGTCGGGTACGATGACGATGCCGGACGCCGCTGAGTTGGACTTCCGGCCCTCCGCGGACGGCGTCGATGACATGGTCCGCGTCTTCTACTGGAAGAACCCGAAGCCTGCGGAGGATATCCAGCGAATGACTACTGTGATTCGGTCGCTTACCGAAATCCGAAAGGCATTTCTATCCAATGCCGCCGGTGGGTTCGTGGTCCGCGGAACTCAGGAGCAGGTGGATGCGGCGAAGTGGCTGGTGGAAAATCTGGATCAGCCCTCGTTGAGATTGCGAATAAACCAGTACCGCGTCTCTGATGCCGCCGGCGAAAACGTACTGCGCCTGTTCTCGGTGTCAAAGTTCGGCAGTGAAGAGGAACTCAAAAACTTCGCATCGGCGCTGCGAGTAGCTACGCAAATGCGGAGGGTGTTCGCATACTATCCGCTTCGCGTTATCGCTGTGCGGAGCACGCCCGCGCAAATTGAAAATGCCGAGAGGATGGTGGACAGGCCTTAAGCGCTATTCGGGAACATAGTATCCGTTCTTCGCGGAAAGCCGGTGGGATTTCCCGGCTCCGGCCAGAGCTACCCGGATATTCCGCCACTTTCCGGGCTCAAGGTTGGGCGGGGGCTTGTATCCGATCACGTACGTGTTCCTCATTGCTATCGCGATCTTTTCGGCGATTTCGGGCAATTCCCGTCGGTCGCGTACCAGGAAATGCAGACCGCCGGTCCTTTTCGAAAGATCATGGAGGATATAGTATCCCCGGCGCTCCTCTTTATTTGCGCTGCGCTCCTGAATGGAGATGGAATAAACCTGGGTTTCCGCTTCCCTAGCCAGCGCGGTGAGTTCAGTCTCGCCGCGGCGGCTGGAATTGTCGCCCCCGTCCGATACAATCAGCAGCGCTCTCCGGTTATGGCGTGTGGAGCGGGTCTTCTGGAGGGCATCGAAGGCTGCATCTACAAGTGCTGTGCCGCCACGGGCAGTGGGAAGCTGCCACGGATTTGCAAGGGCCTTCAAATTTGAGGTGACATCTACCCTCAGCTCCGGACGGTCTGCGAACGTAATGAGAAATCCCTGGTCCACCTGTTCCGCGAAATTGGTGATGGCGCGAACCGCTTCGAGAGCGTGAGGGATTTTCGATTTCATGCTGCCGCTGAGATCCAGGACGACTCCCAACATCACCGGAGCCTCCTCACGGGAAAACGAAACGATCGGTAGTTGTTCGGCATTGTCAAAGACCCGGAACTGATCCTGACGCAGATTCAAGACAGAGGCGCCATTGCGATCCACAACGGTAACAGGCACGAGAATGAGGCGTGACTCGGCGGGGAAGACCGAGCCTCCGACCAGGCCTGGCACCCTCCCCGCCGATTCCGCGCAGGCGACCGAGGCTGCGCAGAGCGCCATCGCCAAACGGAATGAATTGTAACCCGCGGTCATTTTTCTCCCGGTTCCACGACACCTTCAGAATGGCGGCGAAAGGGATTCATCGCAATGGGCTAACAGTTTTCCGCCGCCACTCGTAGTGCCGTTCTGTGCCCGCTCAATTCTATTAAAGTTTGAACCGCGCAATGCTGAACACGGACAAGACGAGAGTGTGATTGAGTTCGAGTACCGATCCGGACCGGTGAAGGAGCGCCTGATTCATGTATCCAACTTCCATACGCCAGGCAGGATTCAGGCGCAAACCTACGGCTGCATAGGCGCGGTTTTGATCGAAGGCAGACTTGGACACGTAAGGCTTGACGTAGAGCCAGACTTCGTCGTAAGCCGAAAAATAGGTACGGCGGGAAATTGGAAGTGTGATTTGCTCCCAGGTCCGCAGGCGGTTCTCATAGCGGAAACCGGATTGCGCCGGATTGGCGCTGCCAAGAAAACGTTGTTCGAAACGAACACGGGTGTTCAAAGCGGCGCGGCCGGTACGGTATCGCCACTGTGCCTGTTCCCAAATACGGTGCTCATTGGATACGCCAGAGGCCGGCGCGCGATTGCTATACGGATACGACCTGGCATAGGCATATCCAAAAGTCAGAAGAAGCGCTGGATTCACTTCATAGTTCACCCCGGGACGTATTAATAGCTGCTGCCACGAGGCAATGAAATCATGCCGGCGGTACTGCCCTTCGAGGTGAACACCCCAACGGGTACCGCCCAGCCCGTGATCGCCAAAGTAGTTGTACCAGCCGTGCCTGTTGTGATCGGTGGCGCGTGGTTCGGCGGCCGCGAGAGCAGGAAGCAGGGATAGTATGACGATTGCGTTTCTTAGCAGGGTAGGGAATCCGGGCACAGTGGGAGTAGTTGCGGTGCGTTGCTTTTACCTGATGGTGAAGCCATTCTTCGCCGCCGGCAAGTCACTAGCGGTACTTCGGCAGCAGCTTTAGCCTGTCGCTTTATGTACAGTGATTTGGCGTTGACCAAACTGCGGCTGGCGCGTTTATCTATCTATAGGGGGTGCGCCGCCGCTCAGCGGACCGGTGTCACCTTCACTGGAGCGAAAGTAATGGAAAAAATTCTAAAAGGCATTCAACATTTTCAGCAACACGTGTTTCCGAAGAAGCGTTTGCTATTCGAGCAACTGGCCACCGGGCAGCGGCCCGAGACTCTGTTCGTGGGCTGTTCCGATTCGAGGCTTTCTCTCGACCTGATCACTCAAACCTCGCCCGGCGATATTTTTGTCTGCAGAAACGCCGGCAATATTGTGCCGCCGCGGCACGAGGCGGAAGCCGTCTCGGCCACCATTGAATTCGCCGTGAGCGCCCTGAAGATTCGACACATCGTAATTTGCGGTCACTCTGACTGCGGCGCCATGAAGGGCCTGCTTCATCCGGAGAAAGTGGTGGGGATGCCGCATGTCAGCAGGTGGCTGCGGCACGGGGAAGGCGCGCGGCGCGCGCTGGACGAATTGCACCCTGGCGCGACGGAGAGGGAGGCGCTGATCGCTATCACCAAACTAAATGTCCGCCTGCAACTGAACCATCTGGAAACGCACCCTCAGGTCTTTGCGCATCTGCGAACGGGAAACTTAAAGCTGCACGGCTGGGTTTTCCAGATTGAGACCGGTGAGATTGAGGCATGGGACGAGACAGAGGGTTGTTGGACGAACCTTGCGGAAAAGGCAAGCGAACCTCTTGCCGAGATGGCCTATGTATCCGGCGATTGATTCCCGGAGCCCGCGCCTCTAACAGTCACAGGCTACAAAACCTCTCGAACAACAGCTAGATCATTGCTCAGACGGAGCCTTCCCCCGGAGAATGGTTCCATAACGCACTTAGTGCGCACGGCGCTCCCCACTGTTCAATCCCTGAACAGCTGAAGGTGCGGCACATCCGATTCTGACCTACTGCCGCCCCCGTCCTGCGGCAACAAGCAGTCGTACATTTTCAAACAATTCAAGAATGAGAGGATCCCGTCCGGGTACGATTCTATGAGATCACGTCTGTCTAGAAAGTTAGTCTTCTGTTGCCTTCCGCTTTTTGCCTGTTGGGCGGCGGCGGGTCAAGATAATCCAGGGCCGCCGGCCACTCCGGGCGACGCAGCAGCCGCGCGCTCGCCCTTTGCCATTGGGCCGATCAATATCAGCGGAACAGTAGACGGTTACTACAGCTTCAACAATAATCATCCGGCTTCAAGAGTGAACACGCAGCACAACTTTGATGTCAGCGCGAATTCGTTCGATCTGAATTTCGCCAAGATGAAACTGGAAATGGCGCCGGATCCAGTGGGATTCGTGTTTGATTTTGGCTTTGGCACGGGAATGGAGGTGTTCAGCGGCGGGGAGCCTGGGAATCCAAATGTGGTCGGGCCGGCGGGAGTGGTGTCCAATCAATTCCTGAATCATATTACGCAGGCATACATGAGCGTCAAGCCCAAAACCTGGGGCGGTGTCCAGCTGGATTTCGGTAAGTTCTATACTTCCGCAGGCGCAGAGCTGACGGAGACCTACACCAACTGGAATTACTCCCGCTCGCTGCTGTTTACTAATGGCCCCTTCTATCACTTCGGCGCGCGTGTTTCCGCGCCCGTAGGAAGTCACTTTGTAGCCGGGGCGCAAATTGTGAATGGCTGGAACAATGTATTTGACAACAACAGCGGGAAGACAGCTGGCCTGACGGGAGCCTTCAATTTCAATAAAGTCACCTGGGCCAATGCGTACTACGTGGGGCCGGAGAATTCGCAAATTGGAGAAGGCGGCGCATTCCTGAGCGGACCTGCAGGAAAGGGCCTGCGAAACTTTTTCGATACGGCGCTTACTGTGACTCCGAGCGACAATGCCGCGTTTTATGTCAATTACGACTACGGGTCGAACAAGATCAAGGGCGCTTCGGTAAACCCCACCTGGTGGGCCCTCGCTTTCGCCGGTAAGCTTGGACCAAAGAAACTTTATTTTGCCCCGAGGTTTGAAATCTATAGCGATAAGAACGGATTCATCACGGGCGCGGCGCAGAAGATCAAAGAAGTAACTACAACCTTGAATTACGAATTCACCCCGGGCTTTATGACGAAGCTGGAGTACCGGCACGACTGGTCCAATGTGGCTTATTTTCCCGCCGGCGCGAGTGGGCTGCGAAAAACCCAAGACACGGTGTTGATCGGCCTGGTGATGTACTTCCCGTTCCCCAAATAGATTTCCAGGACGGTGAGCGGGTCCTGGAGCCCGGCGGTGAAGCTATAGCCGCCGGGTTATTTGATTCCCCTCAGCGCTTACTGGATCAATCCTCTGCGCATTGCAAAGCGGACGATTTCGGTGGAGCTCCGCAGAGCCAGCTTCTTCATGATCCTTCCGCGATGCGCGTCCACCGTGTAGACGCTGATATCGAGCGCGGTGGCAATCTCCTTAGCCACCTTCCCTTCGGCCAGCATCTGCATCACCTCGCGTTCCCGCGCCGTCAGCAAGTCAAAGGGGTCCTCAATCTGCTGATAGTCGTTCAGAACCGTTCCAGATACCTCGGGACTGAGGAAGCCGTCCCCCTGGGCGACGGCTCGGACTGCCCGCAGCAGGTCCTGATCGATAGACTCCTTCAGCAGGTACCCCTTGGCGCCGGCGCGAATAGTTTCCCGCACGTAGACAGTGTCCTTGTGCATGCTGAGGATGAGGATCTTGCAACTGGGATCGTTCTCCGCGATACGCCTGGTCGCCTCGACGCCGTTGATGCGCGGCATGGCGATGTCCATGATCACTAGAGTCGGCTTGAGTTCCAGGGCGAGCCTGACGGCCTCCAGTCCATCGCCGGCTTCCGCGATCACTTCCATATCCTGCTGCTGATTCAGGATCAGCTTAAAGCCCTGCCGGACCATGGCATGATCATCGGCGAGCAAAATCCGGATCTTAGGTTGCATGTGCAACCTGTCTCAATGGAACATCCACGATGATTGTCACGCCCCTCCCAGGTGCAGACGACATTTTCAGCAGCCCTCCCGCGGCTCGGGTTCTGGCTCGCATTCCCGTGAGACCGAGGCCCCGGCCGATGTCATTCAGGGGCAGCCCCCTTCCATTATCCGAGATCATCAGGCGCAGTCCGGGATCAACGGCCGTCAACTCCATTTGTACCTCTGTTGCTGCGGCGTGCCGCACCACGTTTGTCAGAGCCTCCTGCGCGATGCGGAACAACTGTGTTTCGGTCTCGCCATTGAGGCGGTCCTGGAAAGTAGACGTATAGCTGCCTTTGATTCCGGTCCGCTCGGCAAAGCCTTCCACCAGCCAGCGGAGGCTGGCATCGAGGCCAAAGTCGTCCAGGATAGTCGGCCGCAACAGCTGCGAGACTTCCCGAACGTTTCCTACGGCGTCCATCAGCAGAGCCAGGCAGTCTTCGATCCGCTCCGGCTTTAGGACTTGCGCGTGCTTCATGGCGACCAGGTTCGCTTCAATGGCGCTCAAGGTCTGGCCGAAGTGGTCGTGCATTTCCCGAGAAAGCCTGCGGGCGGTCTCTTCCTGATCGGACATCACCCGGGAGGATAGCTGGGCAAGCTCCGCGGCTTGCCAGCGCAGCCTGCGGAACATTCGCAGGACGCTCCAGACCGTGAAGACTGCGCTCATGGCGGCCACAGCGAGACCGATGCCAAGAAGGATGATGGATTGACGCACGCGCGAAGAGGCGTGCTCCGCCTCACGTTCCTGCAGAGCAGCGCGGGCGTTGAAGCTGGAGTTCGCCAGTTCGGCGAGGGAATCGAGGAGATCCTGATGGCGCCGGTAGAAGGTCTCCGACGGGGGGCGGGCGTACTTGAGGGTTTCGCGTGCTTCGAGAATGATGGCGTCGGCGGATGCCCTTACCTTGTCCCACAATGCAGATTCAGGCGAGTCGCGTCCGCCGCTGGTAGTTCGGTGCAAGGCGCCTTCCAGACTATCCAGCCGCCGCAGTAATTCCTGCCGGTGTGTCTGCTCCCTGCCTGTCGCCAGAGAGTAAAAGACGCTGCTCAGGTTACCCTCTTCGCGCTGTACTTCGTCAATTAACCGGATGGTTGCCTGCTGTTCGGCCGCGGCGCGGCCAGCCTCCAACTCGATGGACCGCATCGAATCAATGGCGACAAATCCCGAAGCCAACAGCAGGAGGACCAGGAGAGCGAATCCCGCGATCAAAACCCACAGGAGATGGCTACTCGACTCGTGCTCAATCGTCATCCAAGTCAAGTTTTACACACCTCGCCTCCTGGTACGTGGGGATGGTGTCGATTAACGGTTCGTGGCAGGTTCGGTGTTCTCAGAAAGAGTCGCCTTCTGCCATTCCCCGGCGCTTATGACGCCATCTCTGTTATGGTCCAGCAGGGCGAAGAGATCCGCAGCCTGAACCTTCGGTTTCTGCTCACGGGCCTGCTTCTCCGCCTTCAGACGCGCTTCCACGCCCGCGGGCCAGATTCCCGTCTTCGTTTTATGGAGCTGTTCGGCCCAGGTTGGATTTTGGGCCAGCAGGCCCGACGCTGCAGCGAGTACAGCGAATGTTGTCATTAGTGAAATTCTCATCGATTGCTTCTCCTGTTAGTTCAGATTCGAGTGTGTAATTTGTGATTGCTACATACCATCAGACGCACGCTGGAACTGTTCGTTAATGGAAAACGATTGGTTATACAGAACAAGGCTACAGAGCCAATCAAATCGCTATTACCGTCCCCACGCTACAAGGCGTGGATGACTTGTAATGCCTGGCAAGGTTCGTCAATGGGACGATTCGGTGACGACCAGGTCAGCCCGCTGATAGGAACCCAGCGGATTCTTGT
>JBDUEM010000046.1:0-35004 GCA_040002435.1 Bryobacteraceae bacterium | reverse complement strand
ACTCCAGCTTTGGAGCAAAGGAGCAGGGACCGGCGGCGCTGGAATTCTACAGCGATTACAAGACCGTGTACCTGAAATATTAGATCGATGCGCCTTGGACAGATTCGTTGGAACAACAATGTAACCGCCGCGATCTTTGAGAAAGACGGCATGGTGCGGCCGATTCCGGACTACACCATGTACGATCTGATCCGGCTGGCCGAGATGGAGAATGCGTCGCTGGCAAAGGTGTCCGCGCGGCTGGCGAGCGCGCATAAGGAAGCGGCGCTGCCCATCATTCCACTTCATCCCCGCGAGGTGTGGGCCTGCGGCTGCACCTACCAGACCAGTGCCGACTTCCGCGACGCGGAGCACGGCACGCGCGAAGGCTTCTATGCGCATGTCTATCGCGACCCGCGACCGGAAATATTCTTCAAGGGGACCGCGCGCTTCTGCGTGGGTCCCCGTAAGGATATCGGCGTCCGCAGCGACTCCAAATTCACTGCTCCCGAACCGGAGCTGGCGCTCATCCTGGGCGCGAAGGGCGAGATTCTCGGCTACACCATCGCCGACGATGTCTCGGCGTGGGATCTGGAGCGCGAGAACCCGCTCTACCTGCCGCAGTCGAAGATGTACACCGGCTGCTGTTCGTTGGGTCCGGTGATTGTTACTCCAGACGAAATTACGGATCCATACAACCTGCAAATGACCTGTGTGATTCAGCGCGGCAGTGGGACGTTATTTTCCGGGACCACGAGTACGGCGAAATTGAACCGGAAGTTCGAGGCGCTGATTGCCTATCTGCTGCGGGCGAATCCTGTTCCCGCGGGATCGGTGCTGTTGACCGGCACGGGCATCATCGTTACGGAGGAGTCGGCGCTGGCCGCGGGCGACACCGTGACCATTACTGTGCCCGAGATCGGTGAGTTGTCGAACCCTGTTGTGATTGTCGAATAAACTTCTCCTACGTCACCTTCACTTTGAATTGTCGAGATCCGGTTGCAATTCGTGCGGCCGGGTCTCCAGGCGCGTGCGGCGGCTTCTTGCGATTCTTCGAATTTGATCAAGTTCGGGGTAATTTTGCGCTGCTCGTTCGCTAGGGGCCGGCAGACACCGGTGCGTGAGGCCGTGCGGCAACGAATTCTGGCAATCGGTCATCAAGGCGCTGTTGGAACAGTCGCTGAACCAGAACCCCAGCAGGCAGCCCTCATCAAGCAAGAAGGCACGTTAAATCCACCGGCCATACGCAATCATCTGTATGTTGGTTAACGTCTAATTACGATAAAATAAGGATAGAATTGAGCCCATGCGCTGTCTCCTTCTCACCCTCCTGTTAGCTCCGCTCCTCCACTCCGCAGACGACAAAGCGCAAGAATTTTTTGAAATGCGTGTCCGTCCGGTCCTGGCGAAGAACTGTTTCGCCTGTCATACCGGATCGAAAATGGGCGGTCTCGAAATGCGCTCCCGCGAATCTCTTCTCAAAGGCGGCAAGTCCGGTCCAGCGGTTACTTCCGGTGATCCGGACCACAGCCTGCTCGTCCAGGCAATCCGTCAACAGGGTGAGCTGAAAATGCCACCGCAGGGCCGTCTCAAAGACGAGGAAATTGAACAGATCGCCGCCTGGGTGAAATCGGGCGCCGTCTGGCCGGATGCTCCCACGGCCCCGGCCGCCAAGGCCGGAGAGTACATCGTCACTCCCGAACAGAGGGCCTTCTGGTCGTTCCAGCCCATCCGTAAGCCAGCGCTGCCGAACGTGGAAGCCAAGACTCCCATCGACCGCTTCATCGTCGCCAAGCTCCACGAGAAGGGTCTCGAGCCGGTGAAACCCGCGGACAAGCGCACGCTGATTCGCCGCGCCACGTACGATCTGACCGGACTACCGCCGACGCCGGAGGAAATCGACGCTTTCCTCGCGGACAAGTCTTCAACGGCATTTGAAAAAGTGGTAGATCGCCTGCTTGTCAGTCCGCATTACGGCGAACGCTGGGGTCGCCACTGGCTGGATGTCGCGCGCTATTCTGACGACAAGCTGGACCCCACCGGCGAGACTCCTCACCCCAACGCCTTCCGTTACCGCGACTGGGTAATCCACGCTTTCAATCACGACATGCCGTACGACCTCTTCGTGAAAGCGCAGATCGCCGGCGATCAACTTCCCGAGCCTGCGAAAACGGCCGCTGGTCTCGGACTTTATGCACTGAGCCCCGAGTTTCAGGACGACCGCGTGGACGTTACCACGCGCGGCTTTCTTGCCCTCACCGTCGCGTGCGCGCAGTGCCATAACCATAAATTCGATCCCATTCCGCAAACCGATTACTATTCCATCCTGGGCATTTTCAATAACACGAAAATGAATGAGTTTCCGCTCGCGCCGGGGGCCGTCGTCGACGAATACAAGGCCAGGAAAAAGAAGGCTGACGATCAACAGACGGTGCTGGAGACCTACGTCCGCAGCCAGGGGTTGCAGTTGGCGCAGATTCACGCTACCCACACCGCCGATTACCTCATGGCGGTCCGCAAGGACAAGCTGGACGACCGGGAAAAGAATGCTGCCGCAGCCGGGCTGGACCTGGAGACGCTGAATAACTGGATCGCCTACGTCCGCAAGCCCAAGCTGGAACATCCGTATCTGAAACCTTTCCTCGATGCTCTCGCTGCGAATAAGCCGGAAGCCGAGGTTCGCAAGATCGCCGAAGACTTTCAGGCCCTGGCGCTGGAAGTCTTTACCGAGAAGAAGACGATTGACGACAAGAACTATATCCGGCTGGGTGGCTCCAGCGTGCGCAGCGACCTGAGCAGCGCGGACCTGCTTTCTCTCGAACGCGACAAGTATTTTCTCTGGCGTGACCTATACGATACGAAAGGCGTGCTGATCTACGGGGAAAACGGCATTGCCCGTTTCTTATCCGGCGAATTCAGAACCTATCTAAAGACGCTGCGCCAGGATCTGGACCGCTACACGAAGGAGATCCCGGAACAGTATCCGTATCTGCAAATCATTAGCGATGCCGACAGCCTGAAGAAGCAGAAGCTCTTCATTCGCGGCGATCGTAACAACCTGGGCGATGAAGTCCCGCCGCGCAACCTGACTATCCTCTGCAACGGCGGTCCACCGAAAGTATTTACCAAAGGTTCTGGCCGGCTTGAGCTGGCTGAGGCCATCGCCAGTCCGGACAATCCGCTCACCGCGCGCGTGATGGTGAACCGCATCTGGCAGTCGCACTTTGGCACCGGCATCGTCCGCACCACCAGCAACTTCGGGCAACTCGGCGAACGCCCGGTTAACCCTGAACTTCTGGACTATCTCGCGGCCCGTTTCATTGAGAACAAGTGGTCCATCAAAGCGATGAACCGCGAGATCATGCTGACCTCTACCTATCAGCTCAGCACGGACGATTCTCCAAAGGCCTTCACGGCCGATCCGGAAAACCGGCTGCTCTGGCGCGCGAACCGCACGCGCCTCGACATCGAGGAACTGCGGGACTCTCTGCTCTTCGTATCAGGTAAGCTCGATCCAAAGACCGGCGGTCCTCCGGAACATCTTACGGTGGACAACAAGCGCCGAACAGTTTATGGATTTGTCAGCCGCAAGGACCTGGACCCGCTGCTGGCGCTGTTCGATTTCCCGAATCCTAACGCCACCAGCGAGCAGCGCATCGTTACCACAGTGCCGCTGCAAGGGCTTTTCTTCCTCAATAGCCCGCTGATTATCAAGGAGACCGAGGCTCTGGCGGAGCGCATCGGCAGCACCGGCGATCAGGCCGCCAGCATCCAGAAGACGTACCGGCTGCTGTTCGGCCGCGCCCCCACCGCGCAGGAACTCGCATTAGGAACGGAGTTTCTGAAGAGCAACAAGGATCAGCCCTGGCCGAAGTATCTCCAGGTGCTTCTAAGCTCCAACGAATTTATATTCATCGGTTAAAACTATGACCAGACGTGAACTTCTCCGCACCGTAGGAACCGGCTTCGGCACAGTCGGTTTGACGCATTTACTCTCGCAATCCGCAAGCGCCGCCCCGCATTTCGCCCCCAAGGCAAAGCACGTGATTTTTCTGTTTCTCAACGGCGGCCCGTCGCAGGTGGATACCTTTGACCCCAAGCCGATGCTCACCAAGTACCACGGCAAGCCCGCGCCCACGGGCAATCTGAAAACGGAGCGCAAGACCGGCAATCTTCTCAAATCGCCCTTCGAGTTCAAGCACTACGGCCAGTGCGGCACCGAATTCAGCGAGATCTTCTCGAAGCTCGGCGCCTGCGCGGACGACCTCTGCGTCATCCGCTCCATGCACACGGACCGGCCCAACCACGAACCGTCGCTGTTCATGCTGAACACGGGTACGCCGCTCTCGGGCCGCCCGTCCATGGGTAGCTGGCTCACCTACGGCTTGGGCACCGAGAACCAAAATCTTCCGGGATACTTTGTTCTATGCCCTGGTTTTCCGGTCATCGGACCGCAATTGTGGAGTTCGGCTTTTCTGCCCGCCGTCCACCAGGGAACGCACCTCGCCAATTTCAGCAAGTCCGAACCGGACAGCCTGATTCCTTACATTCGGAACGAAAAGTATACGCGCGACGACCAGCGGCGGCAGCTCGATCTACTCGGCAAGCTTAACGCAACCTCGGTCGCCGACCCGCAACTCGAGGCCAGTATTCAATCGATGGAAACAGCCTTCCGCATGCAGACCGAGGCTCCGGACATTCTCGACATTCGCAAAGAGAAGCCCGAGATCCGCGCTCGCTACGGTGATGGCGACTTCGCCTCCGGCTGCCTGATGGCTGCGCGCCTGGTAGAGAAGGGCGTGCGCATGGTGCAGATTTATTTCGGAAACGGCCAGCCCTGGGATAACCATGACGACATCATGATTCACCAGAAACTGGCCAATGATGCCGACCAGCCCATTGCCGCGCTAATTCAGGATCTGAAAGCCCGCGGGCTGTTCAAAGAAACGCTGCTCATTATCAGCGGCGAGTTTGGCCGTACGCCAGTGGTGGAAGTCAGTGGCCTGGTGAAGGTGCAGAATGGCCGCGACCACAATAACCACGGCTTCAGCACGATTCTAGCCGGCGCCGGAATCAAGGGTGGCATCACCTATGGCGCAACGGACGATTTTGGCTTCAAAGCCGTGGACAAGCCGGTCCACCCGCACGACCTGCAGGCGACCATTTTGAACCTGTTCGGGCTGGACCACACGAAGCTCACTTATCGCTATAGCGGCCGCGATTTCCGTCTCACCGATGTGGAAGGCGAAGTGATCAAGGGCATCCTCGCGTAGCCACTCCGCCTGGACACCAAGTTGCCATTGCAAGTGGGTCTTCCGGGGGCGCCGGGCTGAAGTCCGAAGAGGCCGGAGCAAGCCCTGTTGGCACGGCTCCGTAATGTCCTGCTGAAGAGCATGAAGTTTTATCAAGGAACGATAGAAAGTGGTCGAAATTTCCCACATTGGCCATTGTGTTTTGGTTAGTTGTATCATTTTGCAATGCCCAAGATTCGCCTCCCTCACGCCCATGCACTACGAATTTTGAGGCTGATCTACGAAAGCAACCGGATATCCCGCTCGGATCTGGCACAGAAAACCGGCTACAGCGCCTTTCTGATTTCCAAGATCTGCGAACGTCTCTTGCGAAGCGGATATATCGGCGAGACGGGATCGGGTGATTCGACGGGCGGCCGCCGGCCGACACTCCTGTCTATCAGTCCCGGCCTGGGGCGAGTGGTCGGCATTCACCTGGGTACGGTCAATGTGAGGATCGCGGTGACTGACATCACCGGCACCCTGATCGAGTCAGTGAAAGCGCCGAGCATGGCTTCCTCTGGCCCCGAGATCGCGCTGCAACATCTCATTGAACTGACCGAGAGTGTCCTCGCCAAGGCGGGCGTCGCGCACAGCGATCTTCGAGGAATCGGAATGGGGATCTCCGGCGTTCTTGACCGCCAGCAGGGAATGACACTCTTCTGGCCGAAGGTGCCGCAGTGGGTGAATGTTCCCGTGAAACAACTGCTGGAAGACCATTTTCATTGCAGCGTGGAATTGGAAGACACGCCCCGAACGATGGCGTTTGCCGAGCGCAGGCTGGGAGTAGCGCAGGGCGTGAAAGAGTTTGTGTATCTGATGATCGGCGCGGGAACCGGTTCGGCACTGTTTTTGAACGGCCAACTTTATACCGGCAGCAATGGATTTGCGGGTGAGTTCGGACACATCACCATCGATGAAAACGGCGCCTTCTGCTCGTGCGGAAACAGAGGCTGCCTGGAGACACTCATCTCCGCCTCCGCGCTCATTCGCGAGGCGCAACAAGGACTGCTGCAGGGGTTGAGTATCCAACTGTGGCAGCTCTCGGGCGGCGATCCAGCCAAGGTGTCGGTGGAAATGCTGGCGCAAGCCGCCCGCGCCAACGATCGATTCTCCACGCGCCTGTTAACCGAAGCAGGAACCCATTTGGGAGTAGCGATGATCGGGTTGATCAATCTGCTGAATCCAGAATTGATTGTCGTGGGAGGAGGGCTGGCATCCGCAGCCGGGGAAATCATGCTCCCCCATCTGGAGCGCGTGATCCGCGACAGGGCGATGATCCGCGCAGTCAATAAAGTAGGGATTCAAATTTCGTCATTGCAGGATGTCGATTGGGCCAGAGGAGCCGCCCTGCTTGCGGCGGAGAAAGCCCTGGAGCCGATGTTTCTGGAATCGCTACAGCCACAAAAGACAACCGTGGTGAGCGCCAAGCGGAAGCCGCAGCCGCTACGGAGTTGAGCCGGCGTACCGCACAAACACCGACATCGTATTCTCACCGCGGCGCAAGCCGTGTTTCGTACCGTCAATATAAAAGTTTTTCGCCCATGCCGGCCCTCGCCAGTATTGATAGGTTTCCACGGGTACAGGTTCTCCATTGAGCCATACTTTGATCTCTGACACTTCTCCTGGTTTTGCAAAGTTGAGAGAGATGTAGTTATGGTCGCTGGGCGCGGGTGGAATGAATTTCTGCACATAGGCCACTGGGAAGCGAGCGCTGTACCACCAGTTGTTCCCTGTTCCCTGCGGTAGCGCGGCAGAGGCTGGCGGAGGAGCTACCGGCACAGAGGTCGATTCCGCGGTTGCGCCGGGTTCAAAATAGACCAGCAGTTCGCGCGAGTAACGTTCGTTCAAAAGATTTTCAATTCGTGAGCCGAGAAAGTTTGCGAAAGGCGAAGGCTGCTCCAGTTGTGGCAGCCGGACTGGCTTCAGTTCTGAATTCTTCTTCCAGATCATCTCCGAGGTGCCCTGTTCCAAAGTCGCGGGCTGGATCACCCAGTTCTGAATCTGCTCCTCGACCTTTTCTTTCGGGAACAGCACTGCAACCGACGAACCTCCGGCAATTGGCAGAGATTGACCAGCGCTCTCCACCTTCGTCAGCTTCTCGCCTTCGGGAAGAGCCAGCACCACTGTTCGGGAGTCGCCCTGATTGCCTTCTACGGTGACACGGTAATGATCGGGGAAACGATCGTAGCTGGCTGGAGCCCCCGTGATTTCCAGCGGCGTCTTAGAGTAGGCGGGCTTGGGGGCGATCTCCAGCACTCGAACCGTTCTCGCCGGAACCATCGAAGTGAAGGTCTCTCCGCTGCTCAGGTAGCGGTCTTCGGGATAGAGTTCGTGGATGCGGTACGGCACATTCATCGCGGGACGGACAACCGCTTCCGCTGGAAAGGGATTCGGATTAACCAGGAAGGCGATGCGGCGATTTCCAGAGGAATGCGTGTAGATTTCCACCGGTCCCAGTTTCGGCATTCCGGTCAGGACGCGCGTATCCGCGTAGAGTTCAAAGTTTTGCCGGACAAAGCTGGTCCAACGCGCCAGGAAACGCCGCGCGCTTTCCTGCTGGCTCGGACTGAACCGGTCGAAGAGGGCGCGGGCTTCGCCCAGCTGCAGATTCGGTGTCAGCGCCAGGCCTTGCAGGATGCCGAATTCAAACGTCTTGGAATCCGGCACGACGGAGTCCGGGACAACAAAATATTCGCAGTTCCGGAAGTATTCCACGGGTGTCAGATGATTCAAGAAGTAGGAGACCATCTGGTAACGGCGTGAATTGTCCAGTTGCACGGTGGCGTTCAGGGAAGGGAAGTAGGTAGTGAAGTGGGGGTCCGTCAGATAGAACGCGTCCATCGACTTTGCGATCTTCGGGACGAACGGAGGCCAGCCAAGATTGGAGTCATAGACGTATCCGGGCACCGCCGCCCGAACAGCGTCCAGCGAGGCCACCAGATTCAAGACCTGTTTATATATCCCGTTCTCTCCAACGGCGTGCCCGTGCTTTGGATCGAAGCACGCCGTGATTTTGAGGAAGTCAAAGTTGGCGTCCTGAAAGTTGAAGTTCAGGCTGGTCTCAATGAGGATGTCTGTGAACCATCGGGCAAACTCCTGCGAGCCCCAGCAGTACGCACCGCGTTTGCCGTCCGCTGTTAGCAGTTTCCATTCGGGGCGGCCCTTATCTTGCGCGTAGTGGTTGAAGTGAGGCGCGGTAAGCTGGTTTGCGCCTGTGTACAGACCTAGCTTGACTCCGCGGTCGCGAGCGTATTCACCAATGCGCTTCGCCAATGCGGCGGCTGGATTACCTGCGATCCATTCGAAAGGCCCTTCATAAAGCTGGCAAACATCCATGCTCAGGCTCTTGCAGAAATCAATCTCCTCCGGAATCTTCTCCGGTTGCAGCATGTAGTAGTTGGCATCGGAGAGCGTATAGAAGATTGTGTTGCGGATCGGCTTCTCGCCCTCCTTGGACGGCGGCACCGTTTTGTCGACCTCAGTAAAACGATTCACGATGGACGTGTAGAAAAATTGCGGGGCGTTGAGGTGGGGTGGAGCATAGTCAAATCGGATATAACGGCGGAAAGCCTCGGCAGCCGCCGAATCGTAGGCGCCTTGTCTGGTTCCCGCCAGGCGGTATGCCTGAAACGTCACTGCGTGGCTCTCATAAGCTTCGCCGGCTTTCAGCTTTACGAAAGGCTGATAACCGATGCTCAGCAAGTTGCCGGTCCAACTGATTTCGCTGTAAGCGAAGTCGAGGCTGAAAAAAGCTCCCGAGCCTTTGGATTCCAGGAACACGCAAATGGGAAAACCGGGAGCGCCCTTTTCCTCAGACTCTGACCGCGCGATCTCCGCCGTGACGCCGGGGATTTTCAACCGCTCGACATCAAGCCTTTCGAGCGTAAGCTCCCTCTTGGGGGCCACGTGAAGAACCTTACGCAGTGCACCGAGATTTGCTTGGGTGTATTCCACAGTAACGGTTAGATCGGGGTTACTGAATTCGATCTTTGTACCGTTTGACTTGGTGATGCGGAAATCCTTCGGCGTGTAGGTGCGACCGTTCGCGGTGAGTTGAAAATCGCCCTCCGCCACCGGCACCTCGACCGTGTTCAGACGTAGCGACGCAGTGGTGCCCGATTGCGCAGACAGAGTCCTGCCCGTTTCGTGCGAGCCGATTATGGTCTGTCCGACGCAAGCGAATGGGCCAAGCACCGCAGCTAGGATGACAATAACTAAGTAGCGCATAAAGGGTTAAGCAATGCAGTGTATCGTATCATCGAGGCGAGTTCCGTTGCAAACGATAAAAAGTGGTCGATGATTGGTAGATTTTCCTTAGATCTACTGTTGTGATAATAAAGACCACGGAGATCCCGGATTGACTCGGACATCTTTATCGTGATAATAGATGGAAGTGCGATCCTGCAATCCAGCATCCCGCAGTTCTCTGTTCCTGGCGCTCGCAGTGACGTCTTGTTTCGGCGCAACCGACGACCCGATTGATTTCTTCAAACAACGCGTTCTCCCCGTCATCTCAAGCAATTGCCTCACTTGTCATGCTGCGGCGAAAATGGGCGGACTGCAACTGGATTCCCGCGAGAACCTGTTGAAGGGAGGCAATTCGGGACCGGCAATCGTTCCTGGCAAACCCGACGAGAGCATCCTGATCCAGGCGGTCGCCCACACGCACGAACGGCTGAAGATGCCGCCGCAGGGCAAGTTGAGCGACCAACAGGTTGCTGATCTACGGACATGGGTTCAAGGCGGCGCGCATTGGGACAATGGTACGGTTGACGCGGTACCGGCTGCAAAATACGTCATCACCCCGGCGCAGCGGCGCTTCTGGTCCTTTCAGCCAGTTCAGAAACCGGCGGCGCCAGAGGTTCACGATGCGGCGTGGGTGAAGAATCCCATCGACAATTTCATTCTGGCCAAGCTGGAGTCCAAGGGGTTACGGCCGACAGCCGCGGCGGACAAACGAACGCTCCTCCGCCGGGCCACTTTTGATTTGATCGGGCTGCCACCGTCTCCCGAAGAAATGGAAAACTTTCTGAAGGATTCGTCGCCGGATGCATTTGCCAAAGTAGTCGACCGCTTGCTGGCGTCCCCGCAATACGGAGAGCGCTGGGGACGGCACTGGCTCGATGTGGCGCGCTATGCCGATGCGGACCAGTTAGGTCTCAGCGAAGACCCGTTTCCGAACGCGTTCCGATACCGCGACTGGGTGATTCAAGCCTTCAACAGAGACATGCCCTACGACCAGTTCGTGCAGGCACAGATTGCGGGTGACTTGCTGGAGACCGACGCGAACCGTGGAGAGCTGAAACCGGGCTTGGGCCTGTTTGGATTAGGCCCCTGGTATTACAAGATCGTGGAGCCGGCCAAGGCACGGGCGGATGAACGTCACGACCGCGTAGACGTGCTCACGCGCGGCTTTCTTGGACTGACCGTAGCGTGTGCGCGGTGCCACGATCACAAATACGACCCGATTGCCACCAAAGACTACTACTCGCTGGCGGGAGTTTTTGCCAATACGGAATACCAGGAATCGCCACTGGCCCCAAAGGACGTGGTGGACGACTATAAAGCCAAGCAAGCGAAAATTACCGAACAGGAAGAATCCATCAAGAAGGTCCTCGACGCGGCCAGAGTTCGCGTGGGTGAACTGTTGGCTAAGGACACCGCAGGTTATCTGACCGCATCGCGAAAGGGAAAGGCGGCGGCTGAGGGACTCGATCAGGAAACACTGACGCGGTGGACAAGCTACATGAAGACCCCGAAGGAGCATCCGTATCTGAACGCGGAGCCCGTCAAGGCCGCAGACTTCTCGGCGATGGTCCATGCGGTGGTCGACGAGAAGAAAGCAATCGACGTGTATAACGTGAAGATCCTGGAAGATTCAAAGAATTCCAAAGATCCCTACGACGTCTTTTGCAAGGGCTGCAACGCCGAGACTAAGACTCTTGCGCGTGACAAGTACGTTCTCTGGACCGATCTGTTTGCAGCCAAGCAACGGAGCAACGAGAAGACGCCAGGGATCTACTATTACGATGACAAACAAATTGATCGCTTCCTGACCACGAGCGAAAAATCGCAGGTGGCGGAGTTGAGGGAGAAGTTGGAATTGCTGAAGAAGGCGCTGCCGGTTCAGTATCCGTTCCTCCACACGATCACCGATGTCGCCAAGCCCACTGACCTTCCGCTGCACCTGCGGGGCGATCCGTACAATCTTGGCGAGCCGGTTCCACGGCGCTTCCTGCCCATATTGTCGAAGTCGGAACCTGTACCGTTTCGCGAAGGAAGCGGGCGGTTGGAGCTAGCCAAAGCGGTAGCCAGCCCGGATAATCCGCTGACGGCGCGCGTCCTCGTGAATCGCATGTGGAAGTATCACTTCGGCAACGGAATCGTACGCACCCTCAGCAATTTTGGAAAGGCGGGCGATACGCCCAGCCATCCGGAGCTGCTCGACTACCTGGCATCCCGTCTGGTGGAAAACAAGTGGTCTATCAAGGCCATGCATCGCGAGATGATGCTGTCGGCCGCCTACGCCATGGGCAGCGACTCCTCAGCGGCGGGCCAGGAAGCGGACCCCGACAACCGGCTGTTGTGGCATGCGAACCGCAGCCGTCTGGACGCGGAGTCCCTGCGGGATTCTCTGCTCTTCGTTTCCGGCAAGCTGGACTTGCAGACAGGTGGGCCATCGGTCGCCTGGGACGAGAAGAACAATAGACGGACAGTGTATGGCAAGGTAAGCCGATTCCAATTGGAGCGGATGCTGACGCTGTTCGATTTTCCGGACCCCACCATCACCTGCGAACAAAGGGCGGTAACGAATGTTCCGTTGCAGCGACTTTTCTTCCTGAATAGCAGCTTGATGTTTAATGCGGCGAAGGGATTCTCGGCCAGAGTGCTGGAATCGAAGGCCGCCGATGACGATGCGCGCGTGACCGAAGCCTACTACCGCTTATTCGGCAGACAGCCTTCGGCGTCTGAGCGGCGAGCTGGCCTGCAGTTCCTACGGGATACGGAGGGCAAGTCGAACAGCCTTCCGGAAGCATGGCAGCAGTACGCGCAGATGCTGCTCAGTTCGAACGAATTCAGTTTTGTGGATTGAAGACAATGATACAGACTTCCAACTTACGATCGATCAGCCGGCGCGATGCATTGACGCGCATGGGAAGCGGATTTGGGTTGCTCGCATTGTCGCTGCAAGGGGCGTTGCAAGGAGCGACGGGCGGGGATTCGGCCCTCAGCGTCAAGGCGCCGCACTTCCCTGCGAAAGCCAAGCGGGTCTTATTTGTGGTGATGAACGGCGGCATGTCACAAGTGGACACCTTCGACCCCAAGCCGATGCTCGATAAGTTCAACGGGCAGTCCATGCCCGGCGGGAATCTGAAGACGGAGCGCAAGACCGGCAGCTTGATGAAATCGCCGTTCGCGTTCCAGAGAAACGCCAAGTGCGGGACAGAGGTCAGCGATATTTTTCCGCGCATCCGCGCGGCCGCGGATCAGATCTGCGTCATCCGGTCGATGCACACCGACATTCCGAACCACGAACCTTCGCTCTTCATGCTGAATTGCGGTGAGAACCTGGTGAGCCGGCCCTCGTTGGGATCTTGGATTACGTACGGACTGGGCACCGAGAATATGAATCTTCCGGGCTTCGTGGTGCTTTGTCCGGGTACTCCGGTAGTCGGATCGCCTCTCTGGAATTCTAGTTTCCTGCCGGCCGTTTATCAGGGTACCTATATCCCGAATAACGAAAAAGACCCGGAAAAGCTCATCCAATTCGTTCACAACAAGACTTACAGCAAAGATCAACAGCGGCGCCAGCTTGACCTGCTTGAGATCCTCAACCGCGAACATCTCGAAAAGCGGCAGAACGACCTGCAACTGGATGCCTCCATCCAGAGCATGGAGACGGCGTTCCGTATGCAGACCGAAGCTCCTGAAGCCTTCGATCTGGGCAAGGAAAGCGAGGCGACGCGCGCGCGTTATGGCGACGGCGATTTCGGGCGGGGCTGCCTGATGGGGCTGCGTCTATTGGAGCGCGGGGTCCGCATGGTGCAGATCTATTACGGCAACGGCCAGCCCTGGGACAATCACGACGACATTCTGATTCATCGTAAACTGGCCAATCAATCCGACCAGCCGGTAGCGGCGCTCCTGGAAGACTTAAAATCGAGAGGGATGCTGGACGATACTTTGGTCATCTTCGGAAGCGAATTCGGGCGCACGCCTGCTGTAGAGACCAGTTCCCGCGTCAGCGTGCAAAACGGACGCGACCACAATCCGCATGGGTTTTCCATTTGGATGGCAGGCGGCGGAATCAAGGGCGGAATGACGTACGGCGCGACCGACGATTTTGGCTTCAAGGCGGCAGAAAATCCGGTGCACGTTCACGATCTTCATGCCACCATCCTTCATGTGTTGGGTCTGGATCACACGAAACTGACGTATCGCTACAGCGGCCGCGACTTCCGGCTCACTGACGTACACGGACGGGTGCTGAAGGAAATCCTGGCCTGATGCAGGTTCTCGCCGTCGGGGCTCATCCGGACGACCTGGAGATCCTGTGCGGTGGAACGTTAGCCAAGTACGCCCAACAAGGCCACCGTGTGACCATGGCCGTCGCCACGAACGGCGAAGTCGGTTCGAGCATATTGCCCAAGTGCGAGATTGCAGCAGTCCGCCGCCGTGAAGCCGCTGCCGCAGCCAGCGTCATAGGCGCGGAGTTTGTCTGGATGAACTATCCCGACGAATTTCTCTTTTCTACTGCCGAGACACGGTTGGCTTTCCTCGATATGGTGCGCGGCGTGGATCCTGATGTGATCCTGGCTCACGCGCCCACCGACTACCATCCCGACCACCGGACGGCAGGTCAGATTCTTTGGGACATCCGCGTGATGACCACGGTACCCAATATCGAAACGCCGAATCCCCCTTGCTCCCGGATTCCCGAGATTCTCTACATGGAGACTATCGCCGGAATCGATTTCATTCCAGAACACTACGTCGATATCACCGAGGCCTTTTCAAAGAAACAGGAAATGCTGGCCTGTCACCAAAGCCAGGCAGCGTGGCTGGAAGACCAATACGGTATGAGCTATCTTCAGTTCATCGACGCCATCGGAAGATATCGAGGTTTGCAATCCGGAGTGCGTTACGCTGAGTGTTTCCGGTCTTCACCGACCTGGCCGAAGCAGCCGAACAAGAGCCTACTACCGTAATCGCGACAAAGGTGACTGAAGCAGAATGGTTCGAGGAATCCTCCTTGCACTGGCGGCCGCAACTATTTACGGCTTCCTGGGGATCAGCTTTGAGATCGCCGCTAAGCGTCACTATCCCATTTGGGATGTGATTCTTTACAAGCAGTTCACGGGGTTTCTCATCGGCTTGGCCTTCGCGGCGACGCTCGGCGTTTCCCTTTACAGCCCCTATTTGGTTGGCCTGGGCCTGATTGGCGCCGTGGCTTATATAGTGACGCTGGCCGCGTATTTAACCGCCGCGCGTGAGCGGGATATCGCCGCGAACTGGACCATCGTAAATCTCTCCGTCGCGCTGCCCATCCTGGTCTCTGTGTTCTGGTTCAAGGACGAGTTCACGATGTTGAAGGCCATTGGAGTGCTGCTCACGCTGGCCTCCATTGCGTTAATAGGCGGCGGCCGGTCCGCGGCGTCCGATGCCGTGGGCCGTCAATCCCGCTGGCTCAAATTTATTTCGATCGCCTTCCTGTTAAATGGCGTGTTGGTAATCCTATTCCGGTTTGTGCCCGAGGGATCCTCCACGCTTTTCACCGTCTACTTTTACGGCATTAGCTTCCTGATTGTCTTGCCCTACAAGCTGTATCAGGATTCGCGGCTGAGGCCATCCGGCGGCCTCTTCGCGGTCAGTGCCGCCGGAGCGGTCACACACTGGTCGGGCATCATGTTGACCATGGCTGCCCTATCGGTGGCCAGCCGCTCCGGCGAGCACGCAGGCGTGATCATCTACCCCATATCCAATGGACTGGTGATTCCCATTGGCGTCGTGTTGGGAGTTTGGCTGCTGAATCAGAAGCTCGCCAGCCGTACCGCCGTGGGAGTGGGGCTCGGCATGGCCGCACTCGTGTTTTTGTTTCTGCCTTAGCTCACGCGATATTTGCGCAGCGCTTCCTCATCGAGCTCCATACCCAAGCCGGGTTCCTGCGGTATGTCCAGGAATCCATCCTTGGCGCGAATCTTCTGGTGCGTCAGGAAGTCGCGTAAATTCGTGCCCTCTTCGGTGACGTATTCAGCAATCAGTGCATTGGGCACGGCGTTGAGCCAGTGCAAGGCAGCGGCGACGTTGATGTAAGTCGTGAATCCGTGATTCGCCACGGGGATGCCGCGGTCAGCGGCCATGGTGGCAATCTTCATCGCTTCGGTAAAGCCGCCGCAGCGTGTCAGGTCCACCTGGGCCACATCGATATTGCCTTCCTCGAACAGCCGCCGATACGTGTGCCGTCCGCTTTCCTCTTCGCCCGCGGCGATACGCACATCCGTGGCGGCAGTCAGTTTGCGGTAGCCGGCGTAGTCGTCTGGAGCAAGCGGTTCTTCCAGCCAGAAGATGTCATGGTGCGAAAAATCGCGGGCGCGTTGAATAGCTGTCTTGGCATCCCACACCAGGCCCGCGTCGATCATCAGATCGGGCCCGTCGCCCAATCCCCGCCGTGCCTCCGAGACCAGCTTGCGGTCCGTTGCCGCGTCTTTGCCCATCGGAGCCCAGCCGAATTTCACGGCAGTGAAGCCCTGTCCCACGAAACGCTTGGCGATTTCGCCGGTCGCCTCCGGTGTTGCACCGAATAACGAACTGGAGTAGCAGCGAATATTCTTGCGGAATCCTCCACCCAGCAGCTTCCAGATGGGCATGCCAAGCTTTTTGCCCTTGATGTCCCACAGCGCTATGTCGATGCCGCTCATGGCGTGAATGGCCACGCCGAAACGGCCGGCATAGACGTTCTGGCGGTACATCTTCTCCCAGAGATACTCAGTCTCAAAGGGATCTTCCCCAATCACCAGATGCTTCAACCCCGACGTGATGGTGTGCGAGTAGGGTCCCAGAATGGCGGCTTGCGCGGCAAGCGGCGCGGAATCCACTTCTCCGATTCCAGTGATACCCTCGTCTGTGTGGACCCTGACTACCAGGACATCCTGGCCGCTGTCGCACTGCTCTTTCACTTCCGGTAAACGGACATAGAAAGCTTCTACGTCGGTGATCTTCATTCTTGCATCTTCCTCCCTGAGAAGCTCACATTCTATCGCACTTCAGAGTAAGGTCGATCCTGAATTGACAGAATACGGGAAGTTTCTTAGCATATACTGAGATCTAAATTTTCACTTGCAGCCCAACACCGGCAGTTTGCAGTGGCGCGTAATGTGGGGAACGGTCGCCCTGCTGTGGGTGACGTATTTCCTCAACTACATCGATCGTCAAGTAGTCTTCTCCATCTTCCCTGTCCTTAAGGCGGACTTGCATTTCTCCGATACGCAGTTGGGGCTGATCGGATCGGTCTTCACGTGGGTGTATTCCATCTGCATGGCGCTCAGCGGGAGAGCGGCGGACCTGTTTCGGCGTGACCGTCTGATTGTTGGCAGCCTGGCGCTTTGGAGCGTGGCGACGCTGGGCACCAGTGCCAGCCACTCGGTGACTGCGTTCCTGATTTGGCGGGCGGTGATGGGCGTTACAGAATCGGTCTACGTGCCTGCGGCGCTGAGTTTGATTGCTTCGCTGCACGGCCCTGAAACGCGATCGCGCGCGTTGGGAATTCATATGACCGCGCAAATAGCTGGAATCGCGGCAGGTGGATGGTACGGTGGATGGGCCGCCGACCAGATCGGCTGGCGGTCGGGATTTGCGGCGCTGGCGGCCGTCGGGATCACGTACGCCGTGGTGCTTGTGGCGAGCTTCCGCATGCTGCCTAAACCCCAGCAGGATCGTCATTCCAGGAAGGGGTCCGCGTCCGAAATCTTTGGCTCCATCTGCTACAACGGCCTGATGATCGCCTTCTTCGCCTATTGCGTGATGCTGTGGATGCTGTACGCCTGGCTGCCCAGCTTCATCTACGAGCATTATCATCTCTCAATGACCGAGAGTGGCTTCATGGCCACCGTCTATCTGCAGGGGAGTACTGCCGTAGGAATTCTCACCGGTGCGTTCTTTGCAGACCGCATGGCGCTTCGCTATCGCGCCGTGCGGTTCTATTTGGTCGGTGCTGGAGTTCTTTTTTCCGCGCCCTTTGCATGGCTTGCCTTCCAGTCAGATTCGTTGTTCGTTCTCAAACTGGCCTCGGTCGGGTTCGGCATTTTTGGAGGCTGGCTGATGTCCAATATCTTCGCCGCTGCATACGACGTCATTGCAAAGGAAAATTACGGACTCGGCGCTGGTGCCTTAAACCTGTGCGGCGGCATGGCCGGGGGCACGGCGATCTTTATTGCAGGTTACTTCAAGGCGTCGATTGGAATCGCGCCGCTGATGCTGTTCGCCTCCGCAATGGCGGCGGCTTCGGGCATTCTACTGATAGCAATCGCGCGTTACCGCTTCCCCGTTCAGGGCGTACGCGAACTGATCAGCAGGGCTTGATACTGGGCCGTTCGATCCGCGGTTTTGATCTTGCTGTGCAGCTCCAGTTCCCGTGCGGAAAGGGCTCCCTGTCCGATCTTTTTGTACAGCCGACCAAGCACATAATGGGCGCGATCATGCTGCGGCTCCAAGCGGATGGTCTCTTTCAATTCCCGCAATGCCGCTTCGTCGTTGTCCTTTTCCTGGTACGCCTTGGCTAGCGTGAAGTGCAAGCGGCTAGACCCCGGATCAAGCGCGATACCTTGTTGCAGCGCAGTGATAGAACGATCGAGATGCTGCGTCCCTTGGGAGACCATGCGCAATCCGCCCGCGCCCTCCAGATACCATCCCACCGGATTCTTCGGGTTTACGGCCTGCAGTTTCGTGCCAAGATCGATCAGGCCTTGCCAGTTGCCGGCGTCTTCATAACATTCACCCAACGCCCGGTAAGCCGGCTCGAACCGATCATCGGCGGCTAATAGTGCTTCCAGCAGCTTGCTGGCTTCGTCCCGGCGCTCCATCAAAATGTAGGACACAGCGAGGCCGAAGCGGGCGCGCTCCGATTGCGGCATTCGCTTCACTGCCACTTCAAATAGCTCAACGGCTCGCTCCCGCGCTCTGTGAATCCCGAGAAATTCACCGAGGTCCAAAAGGTAGTCCTCGTTTTGAGGTTCGAGCGTGAGCGCTCGCTGCAGATGAGTTAGCGCGGGTTCGGATTCGCCCAGCTTGAACTGTGCGTAGCCAAGGAGATTGTTCCACGATGCGGAGTCTTTCAGAGGGCGCTGAATCAGTTGCAGGACGGTTCGAGCCTGCTGGTATTGGCGCTTCTCAATATGCTCCGCTGCCACCGTGCCGAGTGCTGCCGCAGCATGGAGCCACGCCTGCGTTGCCTGTGCGTCGCGCGGCATCAACTTCTGCGCGCTGTCGAAGGCGGAGAAGGCTTCCCTGTTTTTCTTGAGCTGCGAATAAGCGAGACCGAGTTGAAACCAGGCGTTCGGGGCTTCGGGGGCCAGACGGGTGGCCTTGCGAATCGCCTCTACGGCCTTTTCGGGCTGACCGGCGCTGAGATAGCTTGCACCCAGATTGCTCCAGGCTTGCCACGCATCGGGCTGCAGACGAGTGATGCGGGCAAACTGGGCGGCGGCCTGATCGTGGCGGCCCGCCTTGGACTCGCATACCGCGATCCCATTTAGCGCAGGTACGACATTCGGATTCTGAACTAACGCTGCCTGAAGGTCTGGTACTCCCGCGGCGCAATCACCTCGCTGCACTGCCGCCAAACCGCGCTGCAGCCGGGCTTCCGGCACCTGCGCCCGAAGCGCGGGCACAAGTGATAAGGCAATCCCGAAGAGGCAACGCGAACGCAAGACTACTCCATGATAGCGAGCCGCTGCTGCCTAGAAGATGATTTTGCCCGCGACCTGAATCACGCGCCCGGGAGACGAGGCCGTCACCTGCCCATACGCAGCGGAGTTCACAGTGGCGTTCGGCAGCGCGAACGAATGCATATTGAAAGCATTAAAGCCCTCAAAGCGAAGCTGCAGCCGGGCTTGTTCCTTAAACGCGAATTCCTTGTATAAGGAAAGGTCCACGTTGCGGTAACCGTCTCCGCGCAGGATGTGGCGGCCGGCATTTCCGCGGCGGTACGTCGGAGCGCCGGGAGGAGCCACGAAGCAGCTCGTGTTAAACCATTTGGCCGGGCTTGGGTTGGAAATCCCCGTATCGCATCCAGCCACGACATCGGCGCGGCTGCCGCTGCCTGTGTTGGATGGGTCTCCGCTAAACAACGGCGTAAAGGGGAAGCCGCTCTGTAAAGTGGTGACGGTCCCGAATGTCCATCCGCCGAGCAGCGCGCCCTGAAGGCCGCGGGACTGCCGCATCCAAGGCAACTCATAGACCAGGCCCAGTGTGAACAGATGCGGAACATCGAACGAGGATAGTCCCCGATTCAGGCGGAAATTGTACGGATCATAGTAGCCTTCCGTATTGTCGCTGTCCTGATCGATGCTTTTCGACCAGGTGTAGGAAGCGAGCAGCGAAAGCCCCTTGGAGAAGCGCCGCTCCACTTTCACTTGCAGCGCATGGTAGATGGACGAAGCAGACTGCTCATTCCAGGTGATTGCGCCAAAGTCCGGGAACGGCCGCCGGCTTTGCACGGTGCCGGGACCAGGCAGCGGGGCATTGATCGCGCGGCTGGTTTGCAGCCTGGTTCCCTTTGTTCCTACATAAGCGACTTCAGCGGAGAACTGGCCGGCGAACTGGCGCTGCACGGCAAGGTTCCACTGTTGTGAATATCCGAAGTCCTTGGCGTACGGGTCATGCGCCAGCAGCGTTGCAAACTGGCTGAAGGCGGACCCTTGCGGCAGGAAATTTTGCGTCGTTCTGGTCGGAATGAACGGGTCATTCAGAATACCCGATTCCCGAATCAGGAATGGAACGGATTCGAATTCGCTTTCGCGGTTTCCATCCAGCTGCACCCAGTAGAGGCCATAGCCGGCACGCAGCACCATATCCTTCCCGAAGCGATAAGCCATACCGGCTCGCGGAGCAAAATGGTTGTAGCCGACGTCGCGCAGGTACTTCTCATTGATGCCGGCGTCTTTCGCGAACACTGTGAACTGCTGATAGAACGGGTAGCTCAAGGGAACAGAGCTCTGCAAATAAGGAGCGGATACCGACGACTGGTTGGGGACGACGATCGCACCTTTGCCGTTTCGCGCCGTCGGGCTGAAGTTGGCGAAGCGCAAATATTTCTCGGTGGTCGGCCAGTTAATTTCGTAGCGCACTCCCAGGTTGACAGTCAGGTTCTGCGTTGGTTTCCAATCGTCATTGAAGTAGGCCCACTCGTTCTTGAACCGCTGGTAGTACCAACCTGGCGGAACATAGCGGCTGGCGGAGGTTGGAATGCCAAGAATGAAGTCGGCGAGTCCGGACCCGGAATTGGACGGAGTCGACGGATTGTTTGTGTAGTTACCGGTATAGCCGAACGTGCCGCTTCCCTGGCCGCTGGTGGTCAGATTCTGCTGCCAGGAGCGGTAGGTCTCGCCCATCTTGAACGTGTGGCGGCCGCGGATCATGGTGTAGTTCGCCGTGTATTCAAAGTTGTTCGACGTGTAGTTCAGCAGGAAGCCTTGCGGCAGCCCGGTGAAACCGGTGATATTCATCACGGGATAGCTTGGATACACGTCCGAAATGCCTTTGCCAAAGCCCTGAATTCCCAGTTGCGTGGTGAAATCCGTGGTGCCGAAATTGGGCGTATCGAAGACAACCTTGGCACGGCTGAAGGAAGCTCGCGCCTCCAGAATGTTGGTTGGGTTGAAGATGTGGGTCCAGCTCGCCACTGCATTGTAGCCGTTGGGATGTTTCGGATTTGCACCGGGGTCGTATTGGTTCAGGCCATGATAGGCGCCGATGCTGCCTTCATTCGCGCGCGTCATTGAGAAACGGGCGCTCAGGGTATCGTTGACGCCAAAGTGCTGATCCACCTTTGTCGTAGTTTGGTTCGACTCTGTGGGGACGCTGACTTCGCGGCGTAGATTGGCCGTAATCCCCTGTTGTGCGGGAAGCGGGATCCAGGAGGGATCCAGGAAAAAGTTCGCGATGGGATTGAAGCGATTTGCCGGAATGATATTTCCTGGAAATGGGTCCCGGATGTAGGCGCCCGGATTATTCGGGTCCAGACGGGTAGTGGCCGGATCGTAGATCTGCCCGGGTAGCTGGGAAAGGTTACCCGTCCTCATTAGCGCGGTTGGTACTGTTGCTGCCGTGCTGGCCGCCTGCCGCAGGCGCAAGCCTTCATAGGAGAAAAACCAGAACGTTTTATCCTTGCCGTTGTACACCTTCGGGATGAGTACCGGGCCGCCGGCGTTGGCGCCGAATTGATTGCGCTTTAGCGGTTCCACGCGGGTGGCGAAAAAGCTGCGCGCGTCCAGCGTATCGTTGCGCAGGAATTCCCATCCAGTCCCGTGTAGGTTGTTGGTGCCGGACTTAATGGACACGATGACCGCGCTGCTGCCGTAGCCGAACTCAGCGGACATATTTGACGTTTGAACCTTGAACTCCTGAATTTCATCAATCGCAGGCTGTTGAATAAGGCCGCGTCCATTCTGATTGGAAGCGTTGGATCCATCAATCAGGAAGAGAACCTGTCCGGGACGCCCGCCGTTGGCAACGTTCATTGTGGAATTCGTGGTGAGGGAACCTGCTCCGCCGCCCATTCCCTGGCTGACTTGGAAGTTATTTGTGGATACGGAACCAGGCGTCAGTAACTGGAGCTGCTGGAAGTTACGGCCGTTCAGGGGCAATTCGGTGACGCGCTTCGACTCGATGATCTGACCGGTAGACGCATCCTCCGTATTCAGAAGAGGCGCGGTCGCTTCCACGTTGACGGAATCCGATACCTGACCGACGCTGAGACCGACATCGACCCGCCGCGTCGCACTCACGTCCAGCTTGATGTCTTGCACGTGCACGCTCTGGAAGCCGGGGGCCGAGGCCGTGAGTTCGTAGGTGCCCACCGCCAGGCTGGGAATGGTGAACTCCCCGGCGGCGCCGGTTTTAAGTTCACGCACGGTATTCGTCTGCAGGCTTCGCAGTGAAATCTGGGCTAAGGGAATTGGGGCGCCGCTGGGATCGGATACCTTACCAACAATTGTGCCGTCCGAGCTACCTTGCCCGAAAACGCCAATCGGTAGACAACATGCCGTCAGCCACAAGATGAACTTCCAGAACGATTGTTTGCGAGTGTTCATTGTACCTTCCTGTTGGAGACTGAGCCGGTTCAGGCATGGCACACGCGCCAGCGCACACGGCGACTCCCCTTTCAACGGATGATACGTGGAGAAATTACCGCTGTCAAGCAGTTTCCATCAATAAAGTTACAAACATCCAATATGAAAAGTGGGATTTATTGTACATGCCATCACTAGTGAGTCAAGTGGGGTGGAATCAGTGCGATCTTTACCGCTGGATCTAAGCAAGTATTTGACTCGTTTTCGTTTTGGCCCTAAACTGGGCGTTCGGGAGGACCATTCCACTGCGAAGGCTAGTTTGGGCGGGAGAGAATGAGTTCCACCTGGAGTCCGGTCTTGCCACACCGATCCCGTCGAAGGACAGTTTCCTGCTGCGCGTCCGGGCGGTAGGGATCTGTGGGACGGACATACATATCTTGCGGGGCGAACTTCCGGGGGTGCGACCTCCGCGCGTGCTGGGTCATGAAATCGCCGGTGAAGTCCACGCCATAGGGGAGGGAATTACCCGATTCAAGGTGGGGGACCGCGTGACCGTGGACTCCGTTGTTGGCTGTGGAAATTGCGGCTTTTGCAGCAGGGGCCGCCAGCAATTTTGCCGGTCCGGATACGAGTTCGGCGTCAGTCACGATGGAGGATGTCAGGATTTCCTTCTGGTTCCGGAAGCGAATGCCTTCCACATCTCACCTAACATCTCGTTTGAAGAAGGCGCCATTCTTGACATGGAGGTTTTCTCGGCACTGAAACGCTGCGGGGTGCGCGAAGGAGACGTTGCTCTGGTGGCAGGGGATGGTCCTGCGGGTCTCATCGCTTGCCAGTTGTTGCGTCATATGGGTGCAAGCAAGGTATTATTGAGCGGCCAGTCGCCGGGACGGATGAGGACTGCAGGCAGGCTGGAACTGGCCGACCGTGTGATCGATTCCCGTTGCAACAGCGTTCCGTCGATTGTGGCCAGCGAGACCGCCGGCATAGGAGTAGACATCTCCGTCGACTGTGCCGGCACGGAAGATAGCGCTAATGATGCGATTCGATCTGTAGCCGCAGGCGGCAGCGTTCTCTTGTACGGCGTGTACTCAAAACCCCTGGTCCACTTCGACCTGAATCAGATTGTATTGCGGGATCTGAAAGTCTTCGGTGCTTTATCCGACCGCCTGGGCTGGGAGTCCGTGATCGATCTGGTGGAGTCCCGCAAGCTGGAACTCAGTTCACTGATTACGCACCGGTTCCCTTTGGAAGAGGCTCAACTGGCTTTTGAGAGCGTGCAAGCACGGACGGACGGCTTGGTGAAAGCAGTTTTCCTTCTTTAGGCTGAGAAATAATGAAGCGCAGGCCCTTCCGACTCGAACAACAGCACTTTATGATGGCTTTGGATTATTCTTATGGTTCCTAAAACACAAATCAGCACTGATATCGACTTCGACGCGAATGGAAAACAGCAGAGCTACCTCCGTCTGCCCTATTCGCATAACCTCGCTGGGTGGGCGAATATTCTGATCCCCATCACGGTGGTGAAGAACGGGCCGGGGCCTACGTTATTGGCCCTCGGCGGCAATCATGGAGATGAATACGAGGGGCCGGTCGCTTTGATGAAGTTAGCGCGTGACCTGCAGCCGAGCCAGGTGAGCGGACGCGTAATTCTGCTACCTGCGCTGAATCTCCCAGCCGTTATGGCCGGAACCAGGCTCTCTCCCATCGACGGCGTCAATCTCAATCGCGCCTTTCCGGGCAAGTACAACGATTCGGTCACGGGATTGATCGCCCATTATCTAACATCGGTTTTGTTTCCTCTCGCCGATATCGTGATGGATCTTCACGGAGGCGGACGGTCCATGGACTTCTATCCCTGTGCGCATCTGCACCGTGTGAGCGATGAGACCCAGTTCCAGAAGATGCTTGCCGCGGCTAAAGTGTGGGGACAGAAATATGTCTTCATCTACGCCGATATCGCCGGGGAAGGACTGTTGCCTGTTCAGGCGGAGAGCATGGGGAAACTGGTGGTGACCACGGAAATGGGCGGCGCCGGACAATTGAGCCCGTCAGTCTTACGCATTACCGAAAAAGGCGTGCGGAATGTGATGATCCACCTGGGTTTGATTGAAGGGAAGCTCGACCCGCCTCAGTCTGAGGTGACGGTGGTGGCTTCCACGCAGCGGGAAGATTACCATCTTTCGCCGGCGAACGGAATCTACGAGAGCTTCTTTGAAGTGGGACAGGCCGTAAAGCAAGGAGAGCCGCTGGGACAGGTCCATTTCCCGGAGCGCCACGATTATGCACCGGAAGTCCTTCTGGCGGCGAGTTCTGGAATTCTCATCACACGCCGATTTCCCGGAGGCACTCACCGCGGCGACTGCGTGGCGGTGGTGGCCAGACCCTTCCAAAGCAGCTAACTCAGAATGGGCTTGATCACCGTGCCATAAACATCCGTCAGCCTGAAATCACGCCCGCTATAACGATAGGTCAGGCGCTCATGGTCAATGCCGAGGATGTGCAGCATGGTGGCGTGGAGATCATGGATATCCGCCTTGCCTTCGACGGCACGATATCCAAACTCATCGGTAGCGCCGTGCTGCATACCGCCCTTCACTCCGGCGCCGGCCATAAAGCAGGTGAACCCATAGGGGTTGTGCTCGCGGCCTTCCATGCCGTCCACCTGCTTGACCTTCGGATTTAGTTCGCGGTATGGCGTGCGCCCAAACTCTCCGGACCACAGAATCAGTGTGTCGTCCAGGAGTCCGCGCGCCTTCAAGTCGGTCAGCAATCCGGCGATGGGCTTATCCACCGACTTGCATTTCGACTGAAGACCTTTCCTGATGCCCGCATGGTGGTCCCAATCGACCGATGTAATCTGGACGAATCGCACACCGGCTTCCACCAGACGCCGCGCAAGAAGACACTGCTGTCCAAATTCATTGGTGTCTTTTTCGCCCAGGCCATAGAGGTCCTGAGTAGCCTTGGATTCTTTTGAAATGTCGAGTACGCCAGGGGCCTCCGCCTGCATGCGGAAGGCAAGCTCGAAGGATTGAATCAATCCCTCCACTTCGCGGTCCCCGTCCAAATGTTCCAACTGCCGCCGGTTCAAACCCTGCAGAAAGTCCAGCTGCCGCCGTTGCACGCTCGACGTAATAGAGCCGTCTTGCAAGTATCGAATATCGGGGCTCGGTGGTGTCGCAGCGGAAGCACCTCGCAGGGCCTCACCCAAGGGGGTTCCCTGGTATGCAGCAGGCAAAAATGCGCTGCCATACAGCTGCGGGTTGCCTCCATCTCCGAACAGGTCTGGCCGGATCGTGATGAAGCCGGGCATATTCTGGTTCTCGGTTCCAAGTCCGTACGTCGCCCAGGCACCCATGCTCGGCCGCACAAAGACGCTGGACCCGGTATGCAGCGTACGAACGGCCGGAGCGTGCGCCTCGCTATCCGTGTTCATCCCGCTTAACAGGCAGAGGTTGTCCGCTTTTCCCGCCAGGTGAGGCAGCCAGTCTGAAACATATAGTCCGCTTTGGCCGCGCTGTACCAGGTTGGAGATTGGTCCCATCAGCCGTGTATTCTTCACGCTGTCCGTAAGGATGCGGGTTTTCGGCAGTTCGAATGGGAGAAGATCGCCGCTCTGCTTTTGCAGGCGCGGTTTGTATTCGAAGAGATCCACGTGCGATGGTCCACCCTGCATCCAGAGGAAGATTACCCGCTTTGCCCGGGCTGGAAAATGAGTAGGTTTCGGCGCCAGGACATTTACGGTGGTAGCGCTTGCCTGCTCCGCACATAAGGCCGCGAGCGCCACGGAACCGAAGCCGCAGCCGGCTGTTCGCAGAAGTTCGCGGCGCGAAAGTCCTGGTAATCTTTTCGGTGTCATAGGTATCCTGCTCTATCCCTTAAATAAAAACTCGCTGGAGGCGAACAGCGTTTGGCAATAGCGTGTCCATGCCTCTTCAATAGAATTAGCCGGCGGATTGGGTTGTTTCCGCAGCATTCGTTCGATCTCATAGACGAAATCCAGGCCTTCCTGCACTTCCTGGTCAGTGGCCGGCCGATTGTAAACACGCCAGATGAGGTCCGCGACCCGCGCACGATCATAAAGGCCAAGCCGGTCTTCCACCAGGCGCGCCATCACCTGCGACTGCTCGCGGTAGAACGGCGAATTCATTAAGTACAGCGCCTGGGTGGGGACACTTGTGTTCGCGCGCTGCCCGTTGATCTGATTGGCATCGGGAAATCCGAACAGATTCAGCATGTCCAGCGAATCCATCTGGCTCTTTCTGAGAACCGGCAGATAAACAGTGCGCCGATTCCTGATGTCTTCCCGCAGACGGAGTTTCTCATCGACGAACGTGGGTTCAAACGGCTTCAGGTTACCCGGTATCTCCAACCCCAGCGAGGGTCCGCCTCGCCCCGCTTCCAATTGCCCGTCGATCTGTAAGATGGCATCGCGAATCTCTTCGCCGGAAAGCCGCTTGCGGTTCATCCGCCACAACAGCCGGTTCTCGGGGTCGACCTCCGTCATCGCACGATTCGGCGAGCTCGCCATGCGGAACGTTTGCGAAAGCACCATCTCTCGAACCAGCTTCTTCACCGACCATCCCTGTTCGATGAAATTCGCGGCGAGGTAATCCAGCAGTTCCGGGTGACTCGGCTTTTCTCCTCGCAAGCCGAAGTTGTCAACGCTCCGTACAATGCCTTCGCCGAATATGTCATACCAGGCCCGGTTCACGTACACTCGCGCTGTCAGCGGGTTCGACGGGCTTGCGAGCCATTGCGCCAGTTCCAATCTCCCGCTGCCCTTTTGAATGGCCGGCGGCTGGCTGAGGGTGGCGATCTGAACAAATCCTCGCGGCACTTCGTCACCTAACATGTGGGCGTTTCCGCGAATTGTCAGATTCGTGTTGGCCGGCTTCTCTGCATCTTCCACCGCGAATGCCTGGGGAAGCACCGGCTTCATGTACTCCAGCAGTTTGATGCGGCTGCGGAGTTCGTTGAGCTGCGACTCCACCTCTCCCGCGTCTTTTGTCAGCCGGTCTTCCTCTGCTTTGTCACCCTTTTCCGGCTGAGCCTTGCGAAACGCAGCCAACTTCGCTTCCTTCTCCTGTTTGCGGTGATCGAGCGAATCCTCACGTCCCTTCAGTTGCTGGAATTGGCCATCATATTTGGCCATCTCCCGTTCAAACTCAGCCGCTTCGGCGGGAGTCTCAGGCAGACGGAGGCGGTTCAGGTCGCTGAAGACGTCCGTCATAATTCCCTTCAGCGTCTGCGTCGAGGTAAGAATGCCGGCGACGCTGTAATAGTCCTTCTGAGGGATAGGGTCGAACTTATGATCGTGGCAGCGGGCACAGGCTAGCGTGAGGCCAAGAAACGACTTGCCGATCATATCTATTTGAAGATCGACAACGTCCATCTTTAATTGATCTTTGTCGGCATTCACCAGCGCCCAGGGACCGAGGCTCAAAAAGCCTGTCGCGATCACCTGTGTACGCCGCTGCTCGTTCGTTGTGTAAGGCATCAGGTCGCCCGCTATTTGTTCCCGGGCAAACTGATTAAATGGCTTGTCGCGATTGAACGAATCAATCACGTAGTCCCGGTATCTCCAGGCGTGCTTGGCGGGAATTCTTCGCCCAACGTCCATGGTGTCGGCAAAGTAAGTAGAGTCCAGCCAGTTCCTGCCCCACCGCTCTCCAAATTGCGGTGATGCCAGCAGCTTGTCGACCATCGCGGCCAAAGCCGTATCGGACGGATCTTTGACGAAGGCTTCCACATCCTCTGGTTTCGGGGGCAGGCCGGTAATTGCGAAATAGATTCTGCGGATGAGTGTATAAGGGTTCGCCGGCGGTGCCGGGCTAAGATGCTTCTCCTCCAATTTGGCGAGGACGAACTGATCCACTGCACCCCGAGGCCATTGCGTGTTTTTCACCGCAGGCGGAGCTTTTCGCTTTACAGGCTGCCACGCCCAGTGGTCCTTGCGGCGTTCTTCGACGCTCTTGCGCGCCGCCGGGGCAACCGGTGCGACCTCCGGAGTCTCCGGCCAAGGCGCCCCTATTTTTACCCACTGCACCAGCGCATCGATGTCGTCCGCCTTCATCTTCCCCGTGGGCGGCATCGTGAGCGGACCTTCGTACCGGACTGCCCGGAGCAGCAGACTCTGCGCGGGGTTGCCGAGATCCAGCGCCGGACCGGAATCGCCGCCCTTCAGAAGAGCAGAGCGGCTCACCAGCCGGAGGTTGCCAAAGGCTGTTTTCGATTGTGGACCGTGGCATTGATAGCAATTCTGAGCGAGCACGGGACGAACCTTCGTCTCGAAGTATTCGACATCCTTGGCGGAAGTCTGGGCGAGAGCGATTCTTAGGGTAAAGATGCTGACGATCGCGACGAAGCGAAGGGAACGGAGTGTCATAGCAAAAGCTATAGACAGTATACTGGCCCAAGACCCTGATGAGCATGTGAGAAGTGTATGCTGAAACGAATGAAATCCGTAGTCAAGGTCAGCTGCTGGCTGGCGATGTGCACCATGTTCTTCGTTTCATCGGATGGCTTGCGGGCGCAGGATTCATTCCAGCGGGATTTGCGGCCGTTAGTAAAGCAATACTGCCTGGGCTGCCACTCGACAGCGCTCCACACCGGCGATCTCGACTTGGAACGTTTCACTTCTATGGCGGATGTCGCCAAACACCCCAAAGTTTGGCAGACGGTGATCGACCAACTGACGTTGGGCGAAATGCCCCCTAAGGGGATGCCGCAACCGGGTGCTGAACAGCGTAGCCATATGCTCGCCTCCGTACGCGATGCTCTCCGCCAAGCCGCGCAGGGGCGCGCCGGAGATCCCGGCCCCGTTGTGTTGCGCCGCCTCAACAATGCAGAGTACACCTTCACGGTCCGCGATCTGACCGGAGTGCGAACGCTGGAACCGGCGAAGGAATTCCCAGTAGACGGAGCAGCGGGTGAGGGCTTTACCAATACAGGTAACTCATTGGTCATGTCACCGGCGCTTTTTGGCAAGTATCTGGATTCGGCCAAGCGTATCGCCAGCCATGCCGTACTGCTGCCGGACGGATTGCGGTTCTCGCCGACGACGTCGCGCAGCGATTGGACGAACGAGACCTTAAGCGAGATCCGCGCCATCTACAACCGGTACACCGAATCGGGAGGCGCCGAAACGGTCACGCAGCAAGGCATGGAACTGGACAAGAACCGCGGCGGAATACTGCCTCTGAGGAAATATCTGTCCGCGTCCCTGGACGTCAGGCGGGGGCAAAGCGTGAATAGCGCGGCTGCCCGGCAGGGTTTGAGCCCGAAGTACCTGGCGTTCCTGGTCCAACTCATGAGAGGAACGAAGCCGTCGCCGCTGCTGGACGATCTTCGCCGCAGATGGCGCGCGGCGGGTCCAGCCGACGTGCCGGCCTTGCAGGAGACGATTGAGCAATGGCAGCAGACCCTTTGGAAATTCAGTAGCGTCGGCCACATTGGAAAAGTGGATGGCCCGAAGGCCTGGATGGAGCCGGTAACTCCGCTGGTTCGGCAACAAGAGTTTAAAACGAAGCTGGCTGTTTCGCCGGGCAACGCGGCCAAGCTTTATCTGGTGACTGGCAATGCGGGCGATGGTGCGGCGGGTGATGCCGTCATATGGCAGGAGCCGCGCCTCACGATTCCCGGGCGGCCTCCCGTGCTGCTGCGCGACGTTCGCGCGTTAGCGGGCGTGCTCGGTCAGAAGCGGCAGCAGATTATCTCGTCCACCGCGCCAGCCTTGAACGCGGCAGCGGGCATCGAAACCGGCGGGCCTGTCGATTCCATCGCGAAGAAGGCCTGGTTCGATTATCTCGGCCTGACTGACGGGATTGCGCTGAACCTTGTGCATCTCAATTCCAAAATCGAGAAGACCGGGCCGTATGCGTTTGTACAGGGTTGGGGAGGAGGCAAGGAACCTGCCCTATACGCCAATTCCACTGACCAGCCTGTGCGCATTCCGGGCAACATGAAAGGCCGCGGTGTGGCCGTTCTGCCCACACCCACTGATTACGCGGCAGTCGGATGGCGCTGTCCGATAGCCGGTTCGATACGCATTGAGGCTACTGTCAAGCACGCGCATGTTGAATGTGGCAACGGCATCACATGGTCCCTGGAGTTGCGGAGCGGGGGAACCCGGCAGCGCCTTGCAGAAGGCCTGAGCAACCGCACCGCGGCTACAGAGGTCGGTCCACTGGAGAGAGTGTCGGTAAAGCCGGGCGATCTCGTGTCGCTCTTGATAGGTCCGCGCGAAGGAAACTCTTCCTGCGATCTCACCGATTTGGAATTGCATCTATCCGGTAATGGCCAGGATTGGTCCCTTACTCGTGACGTCTCAGGCAGTGTGTTGGCAGCGAACCCGCATGCTGACTCGGCAGGTCATGCGGGCATCTGGCATTTCTATGGCGAGCCGGTTGCGGGCGCCGGCAGCGGCACGGTGATCCCCCGCGGGTCGCTGCTGGCACGATGGCAGTCATCAGACAACCCGGCCGAAAAGCGGCAACTCGCCGCAGCTCTCCAAAAGTTGTTGACATCCCCCGCGCCCGCGGAAGATACGCCGGACCGGGCTCTGTTCCGTCAGCTGACGTCGTTGGCGGGTCCCCTGTTCGCAACAGCGAGCGTAGACGTAACGGGTGGCGGAGCCTCTTCTTCATGGGGTATCGATCCCGCCAGTTTTGATGGCCCGAACCTGCGGACCAAGGCGCCATCCGTCATTGAAGTGACTTTGCCGGCCGACCTGGTCGCCGACAGCGAGTTCTCTGTAACCGGATCACTGGACCCTGTCGCAGGCGCAGAAGGCAGCGTGCAATTGCAGGTGTTGACCGAAAAGCCGGAGCTGCAATCCGGTTTGCAACCTGCCCACACGATGATCCGGACTGCCAGCGGTACCTGGACCTCCAACAATCAGAGAGTGTCTTACGCCATGCCGGTGGTGGTGAATGACGGGAGCGCAGCTCGAAAGCGCATCGAAGCGGAGTTCGAGGAGTTTCGGCAGGCGTTTCCCGCGTCGCTCTGTTACACCAAGATCGTTCCCGTGGATGAGGTGGTGACACTCACGCTCTTCCATCGCGAAGACAATCAACTCGCAAGGCTCGTACTGAACGATGTCGAAAAGGCGAGGCTCGACCGGCTGTGGGATCAGCTTATGTTTATCAGTCAAGCGCCGCTGAAACAGGTGGACGTCTTCGAGCAGCTCTGGCAATATGCCACGCAGGACGCCGACCCCTCGAAGTTCGAACCTCTCCGCCAGCCGATTAAAGATCGCGCCGCGGCCTTTCGCCGGCAGATGCTCGCGGCCGAACCAAAGCACCTGGACGCGGTTATCGATTTTGCGGACAAGGCATACCGGCGTCCTATCACAGTTGCCGAGAAACAGGAACTGCGCGGGCTGTATCAGAAGCTGCGGTCACAGGAGTTGCCACACGAAGAGGCCATTCGCCTAACCCTGGCGCGAGTGCTGGCGGGACCGGCTTTCCTGTATCGCACCGAGAAGGCTGCCCCTGGCGCGAATCCCGCACCCGTTAGCGATTGGGAACTGGCGAGCCGTCTCAGCTACTTCCTATGGTCTTCCGAACCCGATGCGGAACTGCGTGCAGCGGCAGCAGCAGGTAAGCTGCGGACACCCGAAGGCATCGCTGTCCAGGCAAAGCGAATGCTGCAGGACGACCGCGTGCGGCGCATGGCCACGGAGTTCGGCGCCGCTTGGCTGCACATCTACGACTTTGACACCCTGGACGAAAAAAGCGAGCGTCATTTTCCAACGTTTGCCGGGCTGCGCGGCGACATGTACGAAGAGTCTGTGCAGTTCTTCACCGACTTCTTCCGGAACAATCGTCCGGTGCTCAGCTTACTGGATGCGGACTACACTTTTCTAGATGAGCGTTTGGCGCGCCACTATGGTATCGACGGAGTTACCGGACCGGAGTGGCGTCGTGTGGATGGCATGAAGGCTCACTCGCGCGGCGGTGTTCTCGGTCAAGCGGCGATTCTCTCGAAGCAGTCGGGAGCCTCGCGCACCAGCCCCATCCTGCGCGGCAATTGGGTAGCGGAAGTGCTGCTGGGCGATAAACTGCCGCGCCCTCCAAAGGATGTACCGCAGTTGCCGGAGGACGAGGCGAATTTAACTCTGACGATGCGGGAGATGACCGAAAAACACACATCCGATGCCCGCTGCGCATCGTGTCATAAGCGCATCGATCCCTATGGCTACTCGCTCGAAGCATTCGATGCTATCGGCCGGTTTCGGGAAAAGGATTTGGGCGGACGTCCGATTAATACGAAAACGAAGGTGATGGACGGCACGGAAATGGACGGGTTAGAAGGATTGCGGCAGTATTTGCTGACGAAGGGACGTGATGCCTTCGTCCGTCAGTTTTGCCGCAAGCTGCTCGGCTATGGTCTGGGAAGGGCAGTGCAGCTTTCCGATGAGCCGGTGTTGGACCAGATGCAAAAACAGATACTGGCAGCCAATTCTCAAGTTGGCTCAGTTATTGAGATGATTGTAGGAAGCAGGCAGTTCCGCGAGATTCGCGGCCGCGACGCCGCCACGGAGGAGTAACGACGCTATGAACAAACACGATCACCAGTTTTCGCGGCGGCGGTTGCTGCGCGGCATGGGCGTCACCATGGCTCTCCCGTGGATGGAATGCCTGCCCGTATGGGGCGATGAGCCACGCGGGAACAAGTCTTCGAGCGAGGCTCCGGTCCGGTTCGGGGTATTGTTTTCGGGTAATGGATTTCACAGCAAGGAGTGGTGGGCCAAGGGTGAAGGCAAACAGATGGAGCTGGGCAAAGTCCTGGCCCCGCTGCATGACCTGCGCGAGAAGATGCTGGTGATCAACGGGCTGTTCAACGCGGAAGCGCTGAAGGGGAACATTCACAGCTCGCAAACCGGCAACTTGCTGTCGGGCGCACCGCTGGCTTCGGGCGGGGACATTCGCTCAGGCACCAGTATCGATCAGCTTCTTGCGCAACGCTACGGCGGATCTACTAAGGTGTCAAGCCTGGTATTGGGTTGCGAAAAATCGAACCCCGCGGTTCATAAGAACTACTCGATGCTGTATAGCTCGCACATTTCCTGGAGCTCCCCTACCACGCCAACGCCCCTCGAAATCTATCCTGCGCTCGCATTTGACCGGCTATTTAAGGACGAGACGAGTAAGGCAGATCAAAGCGTTCTGGATGCCGTGATGGAAGATGCCGGGCGTCTGCGGCGGGATATCAGTACGGGCGACCAGCGCAAGCTGGACGAATACCTGGATTCGGTGCGCGATGTAGAGCAACGGATTGCGAACGCCGGTAAGCGAGGCCAGCTGCAAGGTTGGAGGCCGACCCTGGACAAGCCCAATATGGCTCGCCCGGCGGATGGCATTCCGCAGGACATCGCGGAGCATATGCGGCTGATGGCGGATATCGTCGTGCTCGGATTCCAGACAGATACCACGCGCATTTCGACCCTCAAGCTAAATAACGATCACAGTTCTCTGCGCTTCCCGAACCTGGGTGTGGATTACATGATTCACCATCTGCTGTCCCATTCCGATACCGCGGATTGGCTGAAGGTGAACCAATTCTTCCTCCAGCAGCTTGCCTATCTTGCCGGCAAGCTGGATTCCATTCAGGAAGGCCCTCGCACGCTCCTGGATAACACGATGCTTCTGTACTGTTCGAGCATGCTGACCGGAAGCCACGAAGCCCGGCGGCTGCCGGTCCTTGTGCTCGGAGGCGGCGGCGGACGCATCCGCGGCGGACAGGTGCTCGACTACACTGAGAAGCCCGAGCGCCAGATGTGCCGCTTGTACTTATCTCTGATGGACAAAATGCAACTGCGGATGCCTCAATTTGGAGACGCGACCAAGCCCCTCGACGAGGTATAGAAGTACGAAAGCGGGTGAACACCGGCTACGTTCTGGGAAGGGGCGCCGTGCCAAAACCGGCAGAGCCGCCCCTTCCATAGTGCTAGCGGCCCACGTAGAAAACAGTCACGACAGCGCGGCTGACCGCGCCTTTCTCGTCGGTAACGGTTAACTCGAATTTGTATTCACCAAAACCAGTTCCAAATTGCACCGTAGGCTTGGCGGTGTCACCGTGCAGCAAAGCCGCAGACCCGGCGATTACCCGCCACGAGTAACTCAGCGTATTACCTTCAGGGTCTACCGATTTGGAGCCATCCAATTGGATCTCCCGATAGATCACGGCCCCTGGTCCGACAGGCTCGATCAGCGCGACCGGAACCTGATTTGTATCCTGCACCCGGGAATCGGCGACCTCTCGAGTAGCCTCGACGAGATCGGGGTTCAAATGGATGCCATCCTTAAATTGATCCGAAGTCTGGAAGTTGTACTTCAGGTTCGACCAATCGTCATATCCAGAAAGGGTGGCATAGACGGGCTTCGTTAGATCGTCTACGGTCTGTGTCGTCCCATCCGAGCGCGTCAATGTCA
>JBDUEM010000045.1:0-35548 GCA_040002435.1 Bryobacteraceae bacterium | reverse complement strand
GAACCGCAATCCTCAGGCTGCTGCCGGGATGCTATGTCTGGATGGCCGCCTTAGCGGCACTTCCTGCGACCGCGTGGCTGCGAAAATCGCTCCCGGCGCGGCAGAACCCTCAACGGGCTTAAGTAAACCATTTTGCACGATGACTTCCCTGCATTGTGATATCCTTCGCCAAGGACTTGAGGGCCTCTCGATGGAACGCAGGAATGCGAACGAATATCCGCAAGAACTTCTGAACCTTTTCGACAAATACGTTCACGGCGATATTGACCGCCGCACCGTCCTCGAAGACGCTAAGAAATTCGCTGTCGGCGGGATGACGGCGATGGCGATTTACGAGAGCCTGCGGCCGAACTACGCCTGGGCGGAACAGATTCCGAAAGACGACAGCCGGATTAAAACCGAGTACGTTACCGTCCCTTCCCCCGAAGGAAACGGCAGCATCAAAGGCTATCTGGCGCAACCCAAGGGCAACGGGAAGCATCCCGTGGTTCTCGTCATCCACGAAAACCGCGGACTGAATCCGTACATAGAAGATGTCGCGCGCCGGTTGGCAACCTCCGGCTTTATCGCGCTTGCGCCCGACGGGCTTACCAGTGTCGGTGGCTATCCGGGCGACGACGAGAAGGGCGGCAAGCTATTCGGACAGGTTGACAAGGCCAAGATGACGCAGGATTTTGTGGCTGCGATTCAGTGGCTGAAGTCGCGTTCGAATTCCACCGGAAAAGCTGGAGTGGTGGGCTTCTGTTTCGGCGGCGGCATGTCGAACGTGCTCGCGACCAAGCTCGGTTCGGAACTTTCCGCGGCAGTTCCCTTCTATGGAGGACCGCCTCCACTTGCCGATGTTCCGAAGATCAAGGCGCCGCTTCTGCTGCACTTCGCTTCACTCGACGCGCGAATCGCCGCGGCATGGCCGGCCTACGAGGAAGCGCTCAAGACGAACCACATCACCTACACGGCGTATATCTACGAAGGCGCCAACCATGGCTTCCACAACGATACGACGCCGCGCTACGACGAAGCGGCCGCGAAGCTGGCCTGGCAGCGGACTCTCGATTTCTTTAATAAGTACCTGAAGAGCTAGTCTCCCGCGGCCGCAATCACTTCGATTTCGATTTGCGCGTCCTTATCGAGGCGGGTAATCTGAACGGTCGTCTTCGCCGGGCGATGCGGAAAGTATTCCGGATAAATCTCGTTCATCTGGCCCAGTAGAGCGAAATCCGTGATGTAGATGTTTACCTTTGCCACCAGAGCCGGAGAACTTCCGGCTGCGTGCAGCACAGTCGCCACGTTATCCAGCGCTTGCCGCACCTCTTCACGAAAGGTGTCCGGCCTGGAACGGTCGGGCCGCAGGCCCAACTGCCCGGAGACATAGATCAAATCTCCCATGCGGACGGCCTGCGAATACGTCTCATTTTGTGGAGGAGCGGCGGCGACGCTAACGGCCAGCGGTTTCATGCTTCGCTCATAGTAGCAAACTACCCTTTGTGGCCGGATATCCTGGAATGAATGCGCATCGCGCTCGTTCTTGTCGCAGTCTTGCTAAGTGCATGCGGCCCCGCGCCCGTGGCTCCGGCGAAACCGGTGTCGGCGGAAGAGTCCTGGTATGACGATACCGTCCAACAATTGAACCAACTTAACCGCGAGGCTGAAAACTTGCTGCGCGCCGGAAAGTCGGACGCTACCGCCGCCCTGATCACGAAAGGCCAGCCCATGATGACGCGCCTCCTCTCGGTTCAGCGGCCCACGCTGGCTGCAATGGAGGCGGCCTCTGATCTGGATGAGCTCTATGGCCGGATGCTGCTTTCAAATCGTCACTACGGCTGGGCTCGATTGCTGTTTCAAAAGAACCTCGCGCGCTGGACAAACTGGCGGCCTCAAACCGCCGAGACCGGGCGGCGCCGGGAATCGGCTAAATCTCAGATCGCCGAGTGCGATCGCGAAATGGTGAAGTGAATAATGCACGCAACTGGAATTCATCAAACCGAACTGGTGCTGATGCTGCTGTTGTTTTTCGTGATTGGCTTCGGTGCCTTGGCCCTGCGCTGGCGCATTCCCTATCCTATTGTGCTCGTCATCGGTGGCCTTCTGATCAGCCTCGTACCGGGAATCCCGCGCATCTCGTTGCGGCCGGATGTGGTGTTCCTGGCCATTTTGCCGCCGCTGCTTTATGCAGCCGCTTTCACCACCTCCTGGCGCGATTTTCAATTCAACCTGGTGAGTATCACGTCACTTGCCTTTGGCCTGGTGGGCTTCACAGTTTTCGGCGTTGCCGCAGTCTCCCAATGGATTCTTCCTGGATTCGATTGGCGGTTGGGCCTGGTGCTCGGCGCGGTCGTCTCAACTACGGACGCCATCGCCGCTACAGCCATCGGAAAGAGATTGAACCTGCCTCATCAGGTCACTGACATTCTGGAGGGGGAAAGCCTGGTGAATGACGCCAGCGGCTTGCTCGCGCTGGAGTTCACCGTTGCCCTGCTGGTTACCGGGCACACGCCGACACTGCTGGAAGGTGGAACGCGCCTGCTGTATCTGGTGGTCGCGGGCATTGGAGTCGGGCTGTTGTTGGGCTATTTCGTTCACTGGTTGGAAGCCTGCATTGACGATGGTCCTATCGAGATCACGCTCAGCGTCCTTACGCCCTATGCCGCTTATCTTGCGGCTGAGAGCATCCACACGTCCGGAGTATTAGCGACAGTAACCTGCGGCCTTTTCCTCGGCCGCCGAAGCGCCAGCTTTCTCTCCTCCCAGGTTCGAATTGAAGCCTACGCTGTGTGGAACACACTGGTATTCGTCTTGAACGGAATCGTGTTTGTGATGATCGGATTGCAACTGCCCTACATTCTGGCCGGTATCAAGACATTCAGTATCCGCGAATTACTGGTGGGCGGCACCTTGTTCAGCGCCCTGGTCATCCTGCTGCGGCTGATCTGGATATTCCCTGGCGCGCACGTCTCTACGTTCATCCGGCGAAAATTTTTTCATCAGGATATTCAGGTTCCTTCGGTCAAGAGGATTTTTGTTGTCGGATGGACCGGGATGCGCGGCGTGGTAGCCTTGGCGGCTGCCATCGCATTGCCCGAAACGCTGGCCAACGGCGAACCGTTTCCACAGCGGAACGTCATCCTGTTCCTTACGTTCTGTGTGATCTTCGTCACCCTGGTCCTGCAAGGCCTGACGCTGCCGTGGGTGATCCGGAAGCTCGGTCTGGCGGGAGGCGAGGCGGAGGACTGCGAAGAAGTGGAAGCGCGCCGCTTGCTGATTGAAGCCGGCATGCAACACCTGGAGGAACGGCGCAAGCAGGATGATGCGGAATTCGCGCCCGTTTACGACGACATCGCCCTTCACTACCAGCATCGTCTCTCCGCACTCACGGCATGCACAAATGAAGAAGGCGGCATGCCGTCCGAACACTACGACCGGCATCAGTCCCTGGCGGAGGCGCTGCGCAGAATCGAAAATGCGCGTGCGATTGAGCTGCGGGACCAGGACCGCATCAGCGACGAAGTGTTCCGCACTTTGCAGCGGGAACTGGATCTCCTATCGGCTCGCGGAGCTGGTCCAGCGTCGTGAGGCGAATCTAGGCTAGCGCCGCCTTGCAATAATCAAGGCACTTCTTCACCTCGACCACGGTATCGCCACCCTTGTATTCGTATTCGATGTTGGCGGGAATGGGGTACTTCTTCGTCTTCAAAAGCTGCAGCACGCCCTTGATATTGGTATCGCCCTCGCCGAACGGAACGTTGGCGCCGTGATTCTTCTTCCTGTCTTTGATGTGCAGCGTGACGATGCTCTTGTGCATCTTCTCCAGGTATTCCAGGGGATCGTAGCCCGCTGCGGTAAAGTGGCCGATGTCGAGGTTGATCTTAATGTTTGAATTTCCCGCCATGGCTTTTTCGAAGCTTTCCGGCGTCGAGAATTCGTCCGGATCCTTGGTGTTGTCGTGTCCGTGCATGGCGACGAAGACACCGTGTTTCTTGGCAAAACCGTTGATGCGGCCTGCCTGGCTGACCTTTCCCGATGCAGTAATGTACTTGGTGCCCAGGGCCTTTGCCATCTCCATCCCATGCTCGATTTCTTCGTCGGTATTCTGTGGACGGAAGCTGTAGTTCAGGGCGTAAATCTGCACGCCGGCGCTATCGAACTTCTTCTTCACTTCCTTCATCTGCGTGAGAGTCTCGGGAGCCACGCGCCATTTCTTCATCTCTTCAGGAGAAGTACCTTTCGGCGGTTCAATATGGCCCTGGTAGAGTTCCACTTCGCCGATTCCAATCTCGACCATTGCCTTCAGGGCTTCGTCCAGAGACCGGTCGCGAAAGCTGTAGCTCTGCGCGCCCAGTTGCACGCCGGCAACTTTGGAATCCACCTTCCCGTACAAGCGGCCAAGCGGAGCCGCAGCCAGCGCTATCTTGCCGAAATCCCGTCTTGAAAACATTTTGGTAAGCCTCCAGAAAATCGAATCATATCATTGACACGTTGCGGTTGATCGAATTCGCTGTTAACGAAGGGCTTAGCCACTGCTCAATCGCACGCCACTCATTGGCCCCCGGGAATCACTCCGCTGGGAATGCAGTGCAGCTTCTGACTTCACTAAGATGGAGTGTCGATAACACGCATGAGAAAAATATTGATTCCCATCGGCGATGCGGCTGAAGCTATGGACACGCTATATCCGTACTTTCGTGTTCGCGAAAACGGATATGCTGCCGTGGTGGCAGGTCCTGAAAGGCGGATTTATTCCCTGGTGATGCACGAAATTCCCCCGGGCTGGGACATCACGCGGGAGCAGGCCAGCTACCACCTGCAGGCCGAGATCGCGTTCGCCGATGTGAATCCTAAAGACTATGACGGCCTCTTCCTGACTGGCGGGAGAGCACCGGAGTACCTTCGCTATAACAAGGATTTGCTCAGCATCGTCCGCCACTTTTTCGACGCCCAAAAACCGGTGTGTGTAGTCTGCCACGGTGTAGAAGTAGCGTCGGCGGCAGGTGTCCTCCGTGGCCGCCGCATGACCACCGTGGCCAAGTGCCAGCTTGACGTCGAACAGGGCGGAGGGGAATACAACAGCGAGCCGTGCGTCATCAGCGGGAACATGGTGAGCGGCAGAACGTGGCACGATCAGCATCTCTATATGCCGGTCTTTATGGATATGCTGGCTAAGTTCGCGGCTCGTGTGGACTCATCGGCGAAGGAAATGCAACCGGCCATCGATGGCGATTAGTACCCAACGTCTGGAGCGCTCCGGATTTAGCTTGCTTACCGATGCGCCAATAGAGGAAACTGCCGCATGACTTCCATCAGCCGAAGATCGCTGTTAACTGCAGCGGCCGCCATTTCCGTTGGAGCGAACGCCGCTGGCCAATCCATTGGTCTCTGCACCGGCACTTATGGGATGAAGTCGCTCTCAAATCGCGCCGCCCTGGAGTTGATTGCGGACATCGGCTACGACGGCGTCGAAATATCCTTGTTACCCGGATGGCCCGCTGACCCGCTTGCGCTGGAGAAGCCGGCGCGGATGGAAGTGCGAAGGGTATTGGAGGCCCGTCGCCTGGCGCTGCCCTCGCTACTCGAATCCATTCCACTGACTCCAGGCCGCCATGCCGCAAACCTCGAACGGCTCCGCAGGGCGGCCGAGATGGCACATGACCTGGCGCCCGCAAAACCGCCCATTGTGGAAACAGTTCTTGGGTTAATAGAGGCCGATTGGGAATCTTCGAAGACACGCATGGCCGAAGAACTCGCCGGGTGGGCAAAAGTGGCGCGCGAGACCGGAATCGCCGTCGCCATCAAAGCGCATGCGGACCAGGCAGTGAACTCTCCAGATCGCGCCGAGTGGCTTTTAAAACAGGTGGACAGCTCTTCTCTACGTCTGATCTACGATTACAGCCACATGTATATTGAAGGCTTCGATCTCGAAGCCAGCCTTCGCCAGCTATTTCCGTACACCGTTTTTATCGCAGTGAAAGACGGCCGCAAGACCGCCGCGGGTCACGATTTTCTCCTGCCGGGCGATGGGAATACAAATTACCGCGCCTATTTTGCATTGCTGAAGCAACTGAACTACCGTGGTTACCTGGGCGTCGAAGTCAGTGCGTTGATCTTCCGGCAGCCCGGGTACGATCCCGAGGCGGCCGCACGACGCTCCTACGCGAACCTCGCACCGCTGATGGCTGCCGCGGGTATCCGGTCCAAACGTGCATGACCTTCTGACAGGCCCTCCCCCCTGCAGAGATCAGCAGGCGGAAACAGGCACTCCCCATTATCCAACCTGATTGCTTCAATGTCTCCGGGACAATCGCGGCACAACACCAGCGATGACGACCGCCGGGGGCCTTTATCTAACGCTGCCATTCGGCCGCTTTGCGCCGCCGCGACGTAGGAAGCGCAAGGCCGGCAGTCTGTCATGATCGCAGCAACCATGCGCGGCAAATCAGCTGGCAAGCGTGGGACGCCTATGTTGACTTCGCGCTGCCGGCGCAGTAAGCGTCCCATATCATAGAAAGTTGCCCGCACTACTGTTGGTATTTTTAGGCGCGTTGCTGACGCTGGCGGCCGCGTTCTCCCTCGGCCGCGCCTTAACCTCTTGGCGTGTACTCTCGGCAGCCCTAACGTTTGGAATCGGAGCAGCGGCGCTCAGCCTCTTGATTTTCTTTCTCCGGCTCTCGGGACACGCTGGGCCGCGCGGCATGCTGGCTCTCGGCATCACCTCGGCCCTGCCTTTAGCCTGGTTCCGCATGGGCCCCCTCAGCCTTCCCCGCGTGCCGCGCATTGTTGCCGTAATCGTGGCGGCATACGGTCTGTTCTACCTGGTGCAAGCGCTCGCCCCGGAAACCCGCGCCGACGCAAACGTCTATCACCTGATGCCGGCCGTGGAGTCTCTACGAACCGGCGAATTCGGAGAGGAAATCAGTTTCTACGAACGCTTGCCCCAAGGGATGGAAAGCCTCTTCGCGATGGCCTATAGCGTCGGCGGTTCCTCCGCGGCAAAGCTGGTCCACCTTGCGCTATTTTTCGCGACATTCCCTTTAATTGTCCAGATCGGACGCCATCTTGGAGCATCGGAGGAAGTCTCGGCAATCGCCGCTGCAATCTATCTATGCACCCCAGTTGCAGGTGTCAGCGGCACTTCCGCCTTCACGGATGCCGCGCTTGTCTACTACACCGCCGCTGCGGTACTCCTGCTGATTCTTTGGCGCGAAGAGCGGGACAACCGGTTGTTGCTTCTAGCCGGGGCCGCAGCCGGATTCTGCTACTGCTGCAAGATCACTGGCGCCTTGATTCCGGCATTCGGGGCCGCCTACCTGTTGACCTCGCGCAAATGGAAACCGCCCGTGCTATTTGCGGCCACAGCGCTGCTGATGATGGCGCCCTGGCTGGTCCGTAACGCCATTGAAGTGGGCAACCCCCTGGCGCCTCTGGCGAATCGATTTTTCCCGAATCCCTACTTCCACATTGCCACCGAGGATCTGTATGCGAAATCCATGCGCTCCTACCAGGGCATGTCCTGGCTCGATGTGCCCCTCGAAATCACGGTGGGCGGCGAGAGACTGCAAGGCGTGGTCGGGCCCGTATTTCTACTGATACCCCTTGCCCTCCTGGCGCTGCGAACGCGAAACGGCCGCATCGTTCTCGCATTGGCGGCCTTGCTGGCCGTGCCGTGGTTCTTCAACATGGGTACGCGGTTCCTCATGCAGTCCCTACCTCTCGCCGCCCTCGCGATGGCAATGTCGGTTCCGCGCGCCGGTGCCTATGCTCTTCTGCTGATCCAAGCCATCGGCTGCGCTCCGCCGCTGCTGGAACAATATGCTCCCTCGTACACCGAACTGTTCCCATGGCGAGCCGCCCTGCGCCTGGAGTCCGAACCGCACTTCCTCGAACGCGTCTCCTGGGATTACCGCCTCGCCAAAATGATCGAGGCCAATACCAAGCCGTCGGACCGGATCTTTGATTTGTTCGGACTCCCGCTTGCCGTCCTGAATCGTGAAGTTGTCGGAACCTACCAGACCGCCCTCGGCGACAATCTCTTTACCAACTTTGAAGTAGCTCTGCTGCAAGACCGCGGCATTCTCTATGACCAGCGCGCCTCGTTTCCCGAGCAGGCCCTACAAGCGATCCGCGTCCGCCAGACGGCAACAACCACCCAGCTCTGGAGTATTCACGACCTGGAACTCTTTCGCGGCGAGCGCAACATCGGCACCAGCCGCCGCTGGACTCTCGACGCATGGCCGAACTCCTGGGAAGCGCCCTTGGGCCTCGACCAGAACCTCGCCTCCCGCTGGCGCACCTGGGAACCCGCCCGCCCAGGCATGTTCTTCGAAGTCGATTTCGACCGGCCCGAGACACTCACTGCAATCAATGTAGTGGGCCGCACCACCGAGTACGAACCGCGCCTGGAAATCTACGGCCAGCGTCCCGATGGCGTCTGGGTCCAATTCCCCGCCCCGCGCACCGTGCGCCCCGCCATCAACCTGCGCCACGCCGCCGTGAGAATGGTACGGCGGTCCGGCATGAAATACATCCTGGCGCCCGGAGGCAAGGCCGGCGGCGGACCCATTGGAACGTCCATGGCCAATCAACCCTTCGACTGGGGGGTTGAGATCGTTGCGCAATTGGACAATACTTACCTGTTGAAGATTCCTTAGGCATTGATACAATCGGAAATTCATGTCGAAAACCGTCGTTTCCTTTGGTGAGATAATGCTTCGCCTGGCGCCCCCAGGCTTTGAAAGATTCATGCAGTCGCCGCAGTTCATCGCGACCTTCGGAGGTGGCGAGGCAAACGTAGCCGTGGCCGTTTCGGGCTTCGGACTTCCCGCCCGCTTCGTCACCATTCTGCCTCCGGCTAACGCGATCTCCGACGCTTTCATCGGCGAATTGCGCCGCTTCGGCGTGGACCCGTCCTACATCGTCCGCGGCAAGGGCCGCTTTGGGATCTATTACGTCGAAGCCGGCGCCAATCAGCGCGGCTCCAAGGTCCTGTACGACCGCGAAGGCAGTTCCATCGCACTCGGCAAGACGGGCGACATCGATTTCGCAAAGTCATTCGAAGGCGCGGGCTGGTTCCACATTACCGGCATCACACCCGCCATCAGCCAGAGCGCGGCGGACCTCGCCCTGGAGAGCGTGCGCGTGGCCCGCGACCTCGGCTTGACGGTTTCCTGCGATCTGAACTACCGCAAGAATTTGTGGAAGTACGGCAAGTCGGCCAAAGAAGTCATGAGCGAGCTGGTGAAGTTCGTGGATGTTTGCATCGCCAACGAAGAAGACTGCCAGATGGCGCTGGGCATCGAAACCGACGCCGATGTCCACTCCGGTAAGCTGGAGCACGACCAGTATCACAAGCTGACCGACAAGGTCCTGTCGTCGTTCCCGAATCTGAAGAAGATCGCCGTCACGCTGCGGGAGTCGCGCAGCGCTTCGCACAACGGCTGGTCGGCGTGCTTCAACGACGGGAAACAGTTCTTCGTCAGCCGCCACTACGACATCACACACATCGTAGATCGCGTAGGCGGAGGCGACTGTTTCGCCGGCGGCTTGATCTATGGCCTGAACGCACTTTCCACGCCGCAGGAAGCTTTGGAGTTCGCGGTGGCAGCATCCTGCCTGAAGCATTCTATCCCAGGGGATTTCAACCGCTTCAGCGCGGAAGAAGTCCAGCAGTTGATCAAAGGCGGCGGTTCTGGCCGCGTGCAAAGATAAGTGGCCTATAATTAGGGCAGGTATCCCTACTATGCCGGGTCGAATCACCGCACTCTTGCTTGCGTCTTCGCTTGCCGTCTATCTCGCGTTCGCGCAGTCCGCGCCCAAACAGGCGCCGGTTGCGACCTCCGACAAACCGATCTCCGTCTCGGTGAACGAGGTCATTGTGCCGGTCACGGTGACCGACGACAAAGGCCGCTTCGTCGCGGATCTGGACCAGAAGGATTTCAAGATCGTCGATGGCGGCCGCGAACAAACCATCCGCTTCTTCACGCGCGAGCGCAATCAACCCGTAGTGGTGGGGTTCCTGATGGACGCCAGCAACGCCAGCCGCATGCACTGGAAGAACTACCAGGAAGCGGCCGAAGAGTTGGTGCTGAATCTGCTGCCGAACGACAAAAAATTCAGCGGCTACCTGATTTCCTACGCCAATGAAGCGGAGCTTCAAGTGAACACCACCAGCGATCCGGAAAAGATTCTGGAGAAGCTGCGCAAGATGAAACCCGGCGGTGGCGCGGCCCTTTACGACTCTATTTACATCGCCTGCACCAGCCGTAACCTGGTAAAGGGCGAGCCAGTAGAGCCCCGGCGGATCATTGTGGTGATTGGCGATGGACATGACAACGCCAGCAAAAAGTCACTTGAGGAAGTACTTGAGATTGCCCAGCGTAACCTGGTGACAATATACGGGGTTAGCACAGTGGCATACGGCTTCTCCAACGAAGGCGACAGAAACTTGATCCGTCTGGCGGAGGAGACAGGCGGCCGCGTGGAATATCCTCTGCAAAACGTGTATAAGGACGTAGCCGGATATTTGGAAACGCCGTCCGACGAAGGCAACTACGCGCTGAAGGTGGGAACCGGGGGGTACGCCTCCGCGGTCGCGACCGGAATGTTCCGGGCCATCGCCGCCGTGGCCGGTGAGATCACCACGCAGTATATTTTGCGCTACACGCCGGACGTGCCCGAGTCGAGTAAAGTGTTCCGCAATATCAGGGTGACCGTGAGCATCCCGAACGCTTCCGCCTTGAAGGTGCGCGCCCGCAAAGGATACTATCCTAATAATCCCTAGCGGTTGTCCGATAAGCTAGGTGCCCCCAGAGGACTGATGGAAAGCACAGCGACGGTAACGACGCAGGTAGGTCAGTACTCCGTCGTTCAAGTTGCACTGCCTGGAACCTCACCCGTCAACGCCGGCATCCTGCTGCTGGATCCCGTCAAGAATCGCCTCTACCTCCGCTTCCGCCGCGATTGGGACGAAATCGCTGATGAGGAAGACGCCGAAGTTCTGCAGGCACTCGCCGCTGACCTTGAGAGCAAGGCTCAAGAGATGGGCGCGTCTGAATTGCTCGATTGGATGGAGGAGCATCTTTCGAATGTGATCCGCATATCCGGTCGCGAGCAAGTGCTGGTGGATTCCTTCGAACCCAGTGCCGCCCGGCTCTACCGTCAGCACGTCAGTCCAAAGGTGTTGTCATTCCGCACCCATTTACCCAAATACAGCCTGCGCGCGGCCGCCGGACGGTTCGGCGAGCAGATGGAAGTGGAGCCAGAAGACTGGGAGGAGTGTCCGGCGAACCTGAAACTCACCGCAGACATGTTCATCGCCCATGTAGTGGGGCACTCTATGGAACCGCGCATTCCCGACGGAAGCCTGTGCGTGTTCCGGTATAACGTGGTGGGGTCCCGCAACGGCAAATTATTATTGGTGATGCACTACGGCGAAACAGGCGAGAACCGGTTCACCATTAAGCGATACCGCAGTGTGAAGGTGCAATCCGAGGAAGGCTGGAAGCACGAAAAGATCACTCTGGAACCGCTGAATCTGGACTATCCGTCGTGGGAATTAGAAGAGAACTCGCCGATCAAGGTGATCGGCGAGTTTATTACCGTTTTAGCCGTTTAAACCCCGGCAATTTGCCGCAGCACATACGGTAGAATTCCGCCCGAGCGGTAGTACTCCACTTCCTGTGGCGTGTCGATACGGATCTGTACCTCAAAAGACTTCGCGCTGCCATCATCCGCAATCGCCCGGACCGTGGCCCGGCCATTGCCTGCGAGACCGGCCGCGATTCCGCCGACCGTGAAGTATTCCATCCCCGTCAAACCCAATGATTCACGATTCTCTCCCGGGAGATATTGCAGCGGCAGCACACCCATGCCCACCAGGTTCGAACGATGGATGCGTTCAAAGCTTTCCGCGATAGCCGCCTTAACACCCAGCAGCAGTACGCCCTTCGCAGCCCAATCGCGCGATGAGCCTGAGCCGTATTCCTTACCGGCTAGAATCATCAGCGGCACACCTTCCGCCTGGTACTTCACAGAGGCGTCGTAGATGAACATCTTCTCCCCGCTGGGAATATGCGTCGTCCAGCCGCCTTCGGTCCCGGGGGCCAGTTGATTGCGCAGCCGGATATTCGCCAGCGTCCCGCGCACCATCACTTCGTGATTGCCGCGCCGCGCGCCGTAGGAATTGAAATCGCCCGGCTTCACCCCGAGGCTGATGAGATACTTCCCGGCCGGACTGTCGACGGGAATCGATCCCGCCGGGGATATGTGATCGGTAGTCACCGAATCAGCCAGCATGGCCAGCACACGCATTCCTGCGATGTCCTCGATCGGCGCCGTCGGATCGACCATGTTGTCGAAATACGGCGGCCGCTGGATGTAGGTCGAATCGGGCTCCCACTCGTAGATGTCGCCCAGCGGTACACGGATCCCGTTCCACTGCGCGTCGCCTTCGAATACTTCTGAGTACTGCTTTTGGAACATCTCGCTTTTGACAGACTGCTTTACCGCGGCGTTCACTTCGTCTGTCGTGGGCCAGATTTCCTTCAGGTAAACTTTCTTGCCTTTGTTGTCAAGCCCGATGGGTTCGTTTTGTAAATCGATGTCCACCCGTCCCGCGATCGCATACGCAACCACCAGCGGCGGCGATGCCAGGTAGTTCGCCCGCACCAGCGGGTTGATGCGGCCCTCGAAGTTCCGGTTGCCACTGAGGACAGCTGCCACAACCAGCTTTTCACTCTGCACGGCGGCGGAAACATTGTCGGGGAGCGGTCCGCTATTGCCAATGCAAGTCGTACAGCCGTATCCCACCAGGTTGAACTTCAGCTCTTCCAAAAAAGGAACCAGGCCGGCATCGTTCAGATAATCCATCACTACTTTCGATCCGGGCGCCAGGCTTGATTTGACCCATGGCTGCGTCTTCAACCCGCGCTCGACGGCCTTCTTTGCCAGCAGCCCCGCTGCCAGCATGACCGAAGGATTCGAGGTGTTGGTGCAACTCGTAATGGCGGCAATCACCACCGCGCCATCCTGAATTTCTACCGCGGTCCCGTTTGAGCCCATCATCACCTTGCGCGGCGCCTCGCCTAAGCCGGTGAGGAAGTTCTTCTTCACGTCCTTCAGATCGATGCGGTCCTGCGGCCGTTTCGGGCCTGCCAGCGAAGGAGTTACGCTCGAGAGGTCCAATTCCAAAGTGGCCGAGTAGACCGGGTCCGGAGCGTCGGGAGTCAGGAACAGACCCTGTTCTTTGTTGTAGGCCTCCACCAACGCAACCAGTTCCGGAGGACGGTTCGAAAGACGCAAATAATCCAGCGTTTGTTCATCCACGGGAAAGAACCCGATGGTCGCGCCATATTCCGGCGCCATGTTCGCTATGGTAGCCCGGTCAGCAAGACTCAACGCGCTGACGCCGGCGCCGTGAAACTCCACGAACTTACCCACTACGCCCTTGGCACGCAGCATCTGGGTCACGGTCAACACCAGATCCGTAGCCGTGGCGCCTTCGGCCAGTTTCCCGGACAGCTTGAAACCTACTACCTGCGGCAGCAGCATGGAAATCGGCTGGCCCAACATGCAGGCCTCTGCCTCGATCCCGCCCACGCCCCAGCCCACCACGCCCAGGCCGTTGATCATCGTCGTGTGCGAGTCGGTGCCCATGAGGGTATCCGGATAAGCCTGCACTACATCGCCATTGCGCTTGGTAAATACCACGGAAGCCAGGTATTCCAAATTGATCTGGTGCACGATGCCCGTGTCCGGGGGCACCACACGAAAATTGCTGAAGGCGCTCTGTCCCCAGCGTAGAAACGAATAGCGCTCCTGATTCCTCTGCATTTCCAGAATCGCGTTGTGGGCGAAGGCGCTTTTGGTTCCGAACTCATCTACCTGGACCGAGTGATCAATCACAAGATCCACCGGGATTAACGGATTCGCCAGCCTCGGATCGGCATTCATCTTCTGAAGTGCGTCACGCATGGCAGCCAGATCCACCACGCACGGAACCCCTGTGAAATCCTGCAGGAGCACGCGAGCCGGACGGAAGTTGATTTCGGCGGCCTTTTTGGCGGCTTCCCAACGAGCCACGTATTCGATGTCCGTATGGCGGACGGTCCGGCCGTCCTCGAAACGCAGCATATTTTCGAGAAGGATGCGGATGGAATAAGGGATCCGCGACAGCGTTCCTACGCCCTGCTTCTCCAGTGCCTCCAGCCGGAAGACCTCGTATTCCCGATCGCGGATACGCAGGGTGGCCGAAGCTCCAAAACTATTCGTATGTCCCATGGATAGTTTCAGTTTAGCGCAGCGCCCCCCCGAATCCTACCCTTTCAGTGCCATACTGTATCGGTGAGGAATGAACCAGTGCGCCTGGCGCGGCGCGCGTTTTTGGGAGGCATGCTGACTGCCTCGATAGGCCCATCCGCGCCGGCACAACGCAGCCTGTTCGATGGTTCTTCGGAGAAGGGCTGGCGCGCGGTGGGCGGACCCAATTTTCCACACCGGTCCTGGACCATAGAAGGCGCATGCCTGAAAGCCCTGGAGGCGAAGCCTGCATTTCAGGATCTCCGCACCATAGACGAGTTCTCTGATTTCGAGCTGGACTTCGAGTGGAAAATCGCTCCAGCCGGAAATTCCGGCGTGAAGTACCTGATCTATCGGGAAGATGTCTGGAAGGCGCAAGGATCGGAGGACTTCCACGCGCGAGGCCGCGGCTTCGAGTTTCAGATCGCCGACGACGGGGCCGAAGCCGATGCAGTGTCGCACGCCGAATCCCGTTCAGGAGCGCTCTATGGCTTCCTGGCTCCCGCGAAGGCGCCGCTCAAGCCTGTCGGGGAGTTCAACTCCGCAAGAATTATTCGCCGCGGCCCTCATATCCAGCACTGGCTGAATGGCAAACAGACCGTTCAGGCGAACCTCAATACACCGGAAATTCGCGAACTCATGCGGAGGCGGAAAGTGCCGCTCGAACTTCCCGCGCGCAGCCCCATCGTCCTGCAAAATCACTCGTCGGAAGCATGGTTTCGTAACCTTCAGATCCGGACACTTTAGCGCCTGTTCAGCGGCGGCGCCAACTTCATGAGTTCGTCAATTGCCGAGAGAGGCCAGTTGACGTCAACCAGCACGGTCTTTTCCTGCTGCACCACTTTCGCTCCATCAATCAACCGCAACAGCTGGGGATTATCCGTGCCTGTGCTCAACCGTGCCAAGCCCAGCCCGGCCCTTAGCGCATCGTTCAATCTTCGGGCATCTGCCTCGGCCACGCAGAGTCCTTCTAAATGCGCCTTCACGCCGGTTTGCAGGTCGATGTGCGCGGTCAGCAGTTGCAATGCATCCAGAAACTGGCCCACGTCAAAGCCCATGCCGGACCCCTTGCCACCCGCCTTCTGGGTCAGTTTGTTGAACTGCCCCGCCACGCTCCCCACAAACCAGAGCTGGCTGCTGGACGGAAGCGCCGCAGCCCGCTCGGTCAGCCACTTCGGCGCGCCTGAATCGGGCTGCGTGCGGTGATCCAGCAGTCTGCGCAAAGCCGCTGTAGGTCCCGCTACCGCAGTGCTGGAATTGGTGAACACCACCGCCGCCGCATCGTCTCCTATCAGCGTGAAACCCTTATACGTGAATCTCTGCGCACCCTCGATATTGAGCCTGGGCTCCAGGCCCATCTCTGAGAAATGGCCGCGCGCCATCACCATCGTGTCTTTACCGTTTCCGGCAATCAGGAACTCCCACAGGTCGGCCCGCGGATCGAGGCCGGTCTTTTTGGTGAATTCATCCAGCACGTCGATCTTCTGATTGAGCACGTACTTCTTGTAGACCTCCGTCGATCGGATGGGATCCATACGCGCCCCAGCCAGAAAGATGGTGTCTGCGGGCACCAGCGTAACCAGAGCCGGGTCTATCAAAATTGTGGCGGACGGCTTGGGACGGCAAGCCGAAACAAATACGCAACAGGCCACGAGCAGTAACTTTTGGCGGATCAAAATGAGATTTGCCTCGCTTTCAGTCTACAGGTAGACAAGCCGATGACGGCCGGAACCTTCGACAAATTAACACTCGATGCGATGCTGATATCTTGGTGACTTCCCATGCGGATTGATTCACACCAGCATTTCTGGGATCTGGACCGGCTGTCTTATCCCTGGATCCCCCCGGCGCCATCGCCCTTGCGGCGGAACTTCCTGCCGCGGGACTTAAAGCCAAAGCTACAGCGCAACCGCTTCGATGGATCGGTCACTGTCCAGGCAACGACCATGCCCGAAGAAGCTGAGTGGCTGTTGGACCTCGCGGCTCAAAATGAATTTATCCTGGGCGTCGTCGCATGGGTGGATCTCACTTCCCCCGCGTTGGGTCACGTACTCGACGCCCTGCAAGCCAATCCAAAATTTAAGGGCGTCCGCCATCCGGTGCACGACGAACCCGACGACCGCTGGCTGTTGCGCGCGGATGTGCTTGGCGGTTTGCGTGAGTTGGAGCGCCGGCGCATTCCCTTTGACCTCCTGCTAAGGCCGCAGCATCTCGCGTTGGTTCCGCGGTTGGTCGACGAACTCCCGGATCTGCGGATGGTAATCGATCACATCGCTAAGCCCAAAATCGCCAAACGCGTAATGCACGGTTGGGCCGAAGACATGGAGCAGATCGCCAGGATTCCGCACATCCACGCAAAATTGTCAGGAATGATCACGGAAGCCGAACCGGCCAGTTGGACAGCGGATGATCTGCGGCCTTACGTGCAGTTTGTTTTGGGACTGTTCGGGCCGGACCGCTTGATGTTCGGAAGCGATTGGCCGGTATGCCTGCTGGCAGGGTCGTGGAAAGAAGTGTTGGCCGCCTTCACGCAAGCTCTCGGAGCGCAGTCAATCGAGTTGCGCGAAAAACTACTGGGTGAGACGGCCCAGAAATTTTATCTCTTGTAATTTTTTAAAACTTTCTCGGTTCAGTCTTAAGCAGCACGTTTACGCTTGGTCTTTTTCTTCTCAGCCACGACGACCGGGGCGGCCGTCACCTGATCAGACTGCTTGTAACGTGCCGTCAAACCCATCTTCGGGCACTTGACATCCACTTCACCCCATCCGAGGAGCATGCTTCTCTGAGGGGCGTTAAGCTCGTGCGTTTCAGAGCAGATTTTGCAGGAGATCATAACACTAGTGTACCAGCCGGGATACCCTTGCGTCAAATGTAACGCCTTGCTTCGGCTCCGTTCCACTACGCCTTTCAATCACAGTGATCGCGGGGCTTGGAGGCCCCGCAACCGGAAGTGGATCGGGGTAATCTCTTAGGAAGCCCCCGCCGCGGTCAAGGCGCTGCTGACCTTGGAGAAAATGACGCTGATTTCGGAGGCGACGCCAGGCATGATTGCCCCAGCCGCGACCGCGACAAAGCCGGCCATCAGTGCGTACTCGATGAGGTCCTGCCCACGGGTGTCTCTCCAGATTCTGATGCTCAATTGTTCGATTAACTTCTTCATTTTTCTCTCCTCCGACCATTGAAAGGGTCTGAGATAAAAGTAAGCTTCAACCAGCGTCGGAACAATAGTCTGAAGGTACCAAACGCAATCGACTTCGTACCACTTCCAACCCTGCTTGAAATGGAGGCTTTTTGCCGTGAATCTCGCGTTAAGGCTGCTCGATTTCCCGAGTCCGGCACGGACAGCGCAATGCTCAGGGGATGGCGCAATGTCATCGGATCCCTATTGTTTAGATGGAAATACCGCAAGCGGTTCACGAGGGGGACCCTTCCTCCGGGGAGCTTCGGAAGGGGAGCCTGAGGGAGGGACCTTAGGAAGGAAGTTGTTTCTTGATTCGAACGGCCTTGACCTGTTCTTCGGTCTCGGCGCAGAGCCGGCGGCAGCAGTCACACAGCAGGAGGTGTACTTCCACTACATCTTTGTCAGCCCGGCGAATCGTGCCCGTAAGATAGGACTGAATCAATTCTTCGCCAGGATGGAGTGTGAAAATTGTGGGTAACGCCAACGATTTCTCCATTCTTGTTTCCGGCTCACCGCCGGACGGTTTGCGCCTTTCCGTCAACGCGGATCGACATCATAAGCATGCGCCTCGCCGGCACTTCCGGCAATGGCTCTGCAGTACCTTTTTCCGCAGGGTTTTCCCACTCGACGCTACTAGTACATTTTCGACGACTATCGATCGGTAGTCCGCAAAAGTTCCCTCCTGCCTTCCCGCCATTTGGACTGGGGTTCCATTGGGCGGGCTGTAGCATTCCATTGTGATTGTAAGCCAATCAGGAGCGCCACCTGTTCCGGCCCACGATCTGCCGGCCGCTCCTCGGTCGGGCGGTTCAAAAACTCCTGGATGAAGCCCGTGTGTAGATTTCCCGCCACGAATTCGGGGTCCCGCAGAATCCGTCGGAAGAAGGCGATATTCGTCCGGATGCCGAAAACGGAAAGCTCATCCAGGGCACGAAGCATACGCGCGATCGCTCCGGCCCTCGTATCGGCCCACACTGCCAGCTTCGCCAGCAGGGGATCATAGTCGATAGGGACGTTCCACCCTGGATACACGCCGGAATCCAGACGAATCCCAGGGCCTGACGGTACGCGCATCGCGGTGATTTTTCCCGGCGACGGGAAAAACTGATTGTCTGGATCTTCGGCGTAAATGCGGCACTCCAGCGCGGCTCCCCTCCATTGAACCTGACTCTGCTCCACTGTCAGCCGTTCGCCGGCTGCGATGCGCAGTTGCCAGTGAACAAGATCCAGTGAAGTCACCAGTTCCGTCACCGGGTGTTCTACCTGCAGCCGGGTATTCATCTCCAGAAAGTAAAAGTTCCGCTCGGCATCCACCAGGAACTCCACGGTTCCCGCGTTAAAGTATCCCGCCGCTTGCGCCACGCGCACCGCCGCCTCTCCCATCCGGTCCCGCAAACCAGGGTCAATCGACATCACCGGCGAGGGGCACTCTTCAATCACCTTTTGATGCCGGCGCTGGATGCTGCACTCCCTCTCGCCCAGATGGATCATCCGGCCATGACGGTCCCCCAGCACCTGGATCTCGATGTGCCGCGGCGCGACGACAAACTTTTCGATATACACTTCACTGCTGTTGAAGGCACGTTCCGCCTCACTGGAGGCGTCGCGCAGGGCGGCTTCCAACCCCGCCTCATCCTCCACCAGCCGCATCCCTTTCCCGCCGCCTCCCGCTGCCGCCTTGATGATTACGGGGTATCCGATCTCACGGGCAATGCTTCGCGCGATGGCAGGATCCGTGACCGCGCCGCTGGTTCCAGGAATGGTGGGAACTCCGGCATCGCGGGCAATCTGGCGCGCGCCGGTCTTTGACCCCAACCGCCCAATACTTTCGGCGGAGGGGCCGATAAAAATAACGCCGGATTCCTCGCAGGCACGCGCGAAATCCGCATTTTCACTGAGGAAGCCGTAGCCGGGATGAATCGCGTCGGCGCCGTGCCGTTTGGCGGCGGCAAGAATTTTGTCGATGCGAAGGTAGCTCTCTGCGGAAGGCGCCGGACCCAGGTGCGCCGCCTCGTCCGCCATCTGCACATGCAAGGCGCCACGGTCGGCATCGGAGTAAACAGCCACGCTGCGGATGGACGCCTCCCGTAGCGCACGAATCACCCGGACCGCAATTTCGCCCCGATTAGCCACCAGAACCTTGTGAAAGAGACCCATAAGCGAATCCCAATTCTACAAGGTGCCGCACGAGGCAGTTCAACGGTGGGCCTAATCCGGTGATCTCAGTGCTAGGTTCTGGTCGAGCTATTCCCTGCGGACGGCCTGCGGCGCTTGAAAAAATAGATGCAGGTTTCCGTCTCTTTCTCACCGCCCATCGTCATTGGATGAAACTCGTACTGCGCAGATACCAGTTCCCAGCCCTCATCCCCATAACCGTCGAGAGTCGCTGGCATTTCTGTCGGGTGTCCTACATCGACACTCAGTTTCACGACGTTATAATCCCATTTGTCCATGTTTCGTCCCAGTCCCTTCCCGCTCCACGCCTTAGCTTACCTCCATTGATGTCCCCCGCCCGGGCCTGACGGGTCTGCGAGGCAAAAATCCACTTAGCTAAAGGTAGAGACTCTTCGGCCAGTCGGCAACCCGCAACTTTCGACGAATCGAAATCCGCGTCCATTCGATCCATGCGACCGGCCACAAGCAGGAGATCAGCAGCCAGGACCAGGCGAGCGGATTGGGCCCAAGCGCCAAGACAACCGCGCCCATCAGCACCAACCATTTCACAAGCCGGAAGATACGGGCGCGCCGCGGCGTATACAGGGGCAGGAACGGCGCGGCAAACATCAGGCCGGCTCCGATTCCCATTACCAACAGCATCCTGAACATCTGGCTTCCGCCCGATGCCACGAAGACCAGGATGGCGGCCAGCAGCGCCGCAACCGGCGTCGCCAGCAGTGCCCGCTTCAGCCAGGGTCGCGCACAAACGGTCCGCACTTCCCAGATGGACTCGCGAAGCAGCCGGGCTTCGGCGGATGTCAGCAGTACCCTGCGATACTGGCAATTCGCGGTTCTCGCGTCACCCAGCGCAGCCATAGCCAGCCGGTCTGCCTCTTCAGCCGCTGCACCCTCACTGAGGGCGGTCTCCCGGGACAATTCATAATGCTCTTGAATCTCGCTTCGCACTTGCGCGGCCGATTTCGACGATAAATGCCGCGTAGCCCTTCTCAACCAGTCGTCTAATCGAGTCATCGCTCATACCTCCCCTAGCATCGTCGTCACGGCCCGGGAAAGCACGCGCCACTCCGCGCTGTCCCTGGCCAGAACCTCCCGCCCGGATTTCGTGATGCGGTAGGAACGCCGCATGCGGCCGTTTTCAATAGCCTCCGCGGATTCGATCAGTCCTTCATTCTCCAGCTTATGCAGAGCCGGATAGAGAGTGCCTTCCCTGAAATCCAAAACGCCTTGGGAACGCTCCTTGATCTGCTGCGCAATGCGATAGCCGTGGCTCGATTCCTGCGCCAGTGACTTCAGAATCAGGGTGGACAGCGTGCCTTTGAAGTTCATTTTATACCTCGGATACCTGTGCATAGGATACAAGGTGTCGCGCTGCGCGTCAACACCTGATTTTTCGGAATTATCCGTTACGAATGCGATGTCTTTTCCGCTATTTCCCGAACAGAGGATGCGCATAGCGTGGTAAAATCGCTGTATGAGATACACGTTTTGCTGGGTTTGTACCATCATCGGTACGGTAGCTGCGTTATCCACTGTGGCGCTGTTCATGGCGTCCTCTTCTTCCTTACCGCTGGCATAGCCTCATGGCCCTGGAAGGTATCAAGGATTCGCTTAAGCAGAGAGGCGTCCGGCTTACGCGGCAACGCCAGATTCTGCTCGAACTGATTGACAAATCGGGTCAGCACCTCGACGCGGAGCGCCTCTACCTTCTGGCCAAGGAGCAGGATCCGAAATTGAACCGGGTCACCGTTTACCGCACCTTGAAAATGCTGAAGGAAGGCGGCCTGGTGGATGAACTCGACCTCATGCACATTGGGGGCGATCAGCATTTCTACGAAACCCGCATGAAGCAGGAGCACGCGCATATCATCTGTCTGCGCTGCGGGAAAGTGGAAGAGTTTTTTGGCGAGCCCTTGCAAAAGCTGAGGCGTCAGGTGGAATCGCATTTCGGCTTTCAGATTGTACTGGCGCGCACGGAGGTAGGCGGCTATTGCTCGCATTGTCAGGTTCTGCGAGCCAAGGAAGTGAAAGAGGCAGCGGCCAGTCAAGCCGCCACGGTTCCGGCGGGCGAGGAACCGCGTCCGCGCAGTCAACAGCGGAGCGCCTAAGTGCCTCCTCCAGGCCAAGTGGCCTCGCCGGCCAAGACTGCCTCGCTGATTGTCATTAACCCGTCTGGAAATCAGACAAGAATACCGCTCCATCCCCTGCCGTTTTCCATCGGCAGACAGGCCGACAACAATCTTGTTCTGCGCGATAATCGGGCGTCCCGCAATCATGCGCGAATCGTAACCGATCAAGGCGACTATTTTGTCGAAGATCTGAACAGCAGCAACGGCGTTCATGTGAATGGCGCGGTTGTTACCCGGCACAAGCTGGCGAGCTCAGACCGGATCGAATTCGGTGTACAGGATTCCTACGCGCTCATCTTCGTATTTGAAGAAGAAGAAATTCACCGCCTGGTGGACCGTTTTTCGGATGCCAAAAAGACAGGCAGTACGGGTGAGCTTTCCAAACTCCGGGCTTTGGGCGAAGTAGCGCGAACGCTGCGAAACTCGCTTTCTACGGATGATGTACTGGCCGCCATCCTGGATGCCGCGCTCTCGGTCACCGGGTCCGAAAGAGGCGTTTTGTTGCTGCGGCGCGCGGAGGACCTGGACATTCACGTGGCCCGCGATCGCTCGGGCAAGAGCCTCTCCGGCGAGAATCTCGACGTCCCTTTGCAAGCCATTCAGAAGGCGATGCGCACGCGCAGAAACCTGCTGACCATGACGCTCGATCCGGAAAGCGGCAGGCGTAGCGGCGTCTGTGTGCCGCTGGTCCGCGTGAGGCCGCGCGATTCCCAGGAAACCCTGGTTGTCTCGGCTATCGATGAGACGGTGGGATTGATTTACCTCGATTCGGAGCAATCCGCGGTTGACCTCTCATCCGGCGATAGCGAACTGCTCCAGACGCTGGCGCTTGAGGCATCGACTGTTCTTGAAAATTCCCGTCTGTTGCAGGAAGAACGGGACAAGCAGCGTTTGGAAGAAGAGCTTGGCATCGCGCGGGAGATTCAGGCGAGCCTGCTGCCGCGTAAGCTGCCGTCGGATGGTTGGTTTCGGGCGGCGGGCTCCAGCATTCCGTCCCATCAGGTCGGCGGGGACTATTTCGACGTGAAGCAAATGAACCCGGACTGTTGGACCATGACGGTCACTGACGTGTCCGGCAAGGGCGTTAGTTCGGCGTTGTTGGCCGCCCTGCTGCAGGGCGCGTTCCTGGCCTCAGCCGAAGGCGTCGGCCAGATTGAAGAGCTGATGTCAAGGGTGAACCGCTTCCTCAACGAACGGACCGAAGGCGAGAAGTATGCCACCGTGCTGTACTGCACGCTCGACCGGGCCGGCCTTCTATCCTGGGCCAACGCCGGGCATTGTAAGCCGTACCTGATTCGCACCACTGGCGAGATCCGCTCCCTGGCAACCACGGGAATGCCGCTGGGCATGCTGGACGAAGCTACCTATTCCGTGGAACAGGTCCAATTGCATCCGGGGGACAAGCTGGTGGCCTACAGCGACGGCCTCACCGAAGCGGAAAATACCACCGGAGCGTTCTTCGATACCGGCCGTATGAAAGAAATCATCCTCGCGCACGCGCAGTCCGGCTGTTTCGAACTGCACCAGGATCTGATGGCAGCGGTGGACGCCTTCACCGAAGGCGCCGTGCAAAGCGACGACATTACGGCGGTAGTAGTTGAGTACAGACCCACATGATGATTCACGGAGCTGCCCTCTTATTCTTTGCCTCCTCGCTGGTTGTCAAACAGGATCAGGCCCCGCTGCGCAGCGGCTGCGAAGCGCGGGATGAAGTCATAGCTTCCCTCCCCAAGGGTGTGCCTGTGGAGATTCGCTTCGCCATGTCGGGCGCAACGGAGACCTGCTACAAGGTAGCGGCTACCGTGTATGGAAAGCCGTTGCAGGGATATCTTCCGGCCAGCGCGCTGACTGGCCTGGAGGAGTTCGAAAAAGGCCGTCAAAGCGCTCCCTCCGTCAGCAGTGCCAGTCCGGCGAGCCAGCCGGCTTTAGCCCCTCCTCCCGTGAACGGTCCTGCCGGGCATCCACTGGTCCGCGCCTCGGCGCTGCTCGATAAGCACCAGCCTCGCGCCGCTCTGGAAGTCGTGGAGCAGGCCATGCGTGTCACGGGCCGGGACTATCAATACCTGGTGTTGGCCGGCATCTCCGCCTACCAGAGCGACGAGCCTAAAAAGGCACTCGACTATTTGAAGGAAGCCGAGCAGCTAAAGCCGGATCGCGCTGTCGAGCAGATGATTGCCCGGTTGGCGAAGGAAGTCGCTGGGGATAAGAGTGGCGACCGGCTATTGGGTGACCGCTTTCTGCTGCGTTACGAGGGCGGCGTGCTCGATACTGATGTGGCGCGGAATATGGTGACAATCCTCGAAGAGGAATACCGCCGGGTCTCGGCCATCCTCGGCTGCCAGAGTGAGGACAAAATCGTCACAGTTGTGCAGTCGCCCCAGTCCTACCGCGCCTCCACGGATGCGGCGGAGTGGAGCGGCGGGCAGTTCGACGGCAAGATTCGCATTCCTGTATCGGAGACCAGATCGCTCAACCCGGAAACGCGCAGGGTCTTCGCCCATGAAATTGTGCACGCCTGCTTGGCAAGCATGGGACAGTGGCCTTCATGGCTTCACGAAGGGCTGGCCCAGAAGCTCTCGGGCGATACCCTGAAGCCGGCGCACGCCGCCATGCTGCGGGCGGCTATCCGCCAGGGGACCTTACCAAAACTGGAAAACATGAGCCAGAACTGGTCCCGCATGAGCACCATGCATGCCACCATCGCCTACGCCTATGCGCTATCGGCGGTAGATTTGCTGATGGAGCAGTACAAGGCTTATGGAATACAAAACATCTTCCGAAATCCGGAACGGCTGCCGCAGATCACCGCTGAATTAGACAAGATGTTACTGCAATAGAAGAACGGGAGAATACGAAATGCCCGAATGGCTTTTACTGATCCTGATGCTTGCTGGCTACTTCATCCTGGTGCGCGTCATCTTTCCGAAATTGGGCGTACCCACCTGATCGACGCGATCCTGCGGCGCCGGGTCGCGTCGCGAAAAGAAGAACGATTCCGTTATTCCAGCGGAGAAGGAGTGAACCGTTCCATCCACCGGTTTGGTTCTTTCAACCCCTCGAAATCGAACTTCCGATAAAGGCCGTGTGCATCTTTGGTTGCCAGCACCCAGCGCCGGAACCCCTGCAGCTGGGGATGCCCTTTGATCACTTCCATCAGCCAAACTGACAATCCCTGGCCGCGGAACTCCGGCACTACGAACACATCAGCCAGGTAAGCAAAGGTCGCATAGTCTGTAATCACTCGCGCAAAACCCACCTGCGCCCCGTCGCGGTACAGCCCGAAAGGGAGCGAATGCTCAATGGAACGCTCCACGGTCTCACGCGCCCGGCCCAGCGCCCAATACGCCGAGCCGCTGAGAAACCGGTGGATAAGGCCGACGTCCAGCTGCTCGCGATCGGTACTGATGAGGTACTCTCCCCGCTGCCACTGCTGCATGCTCTAAAGTGTAAAACGCCCGCCGCTATACTTGAAGTTCACACCATGAATCCAGAGTTGATCTGCTTTGAAGCGGCCTGCCGCGCCCGCTTTCCGGTAACCGAAGTTATCTACAATTGCCCCAAATGCGGCGGACTTCTGGAAGTAACGTACTCCGGTTCCCTCGTAAATTCTGCGGAATTGAAGCACACCTGGCGGCAGCGGCGCTGCAACAATACGACCATCGATCAAAGCGGCGTCTGGCGGTATCGGGAGCTGATTCCGTTTCTCGATGACAACAAACACATCGTCACCTTACGGGAAGGGGACACGCCGCTACTGAATGCCCCTAAGGCCGCCCGTTACGCCGGCCTTGACCAGATCACCTTCAAGCATCAGGGCTTCAATCCCACGGGATCGTTCAAAGATAACGGCATGACGTGCGGCGCATCGCAAGCCATGCGGCTGGGAATGAAACGGGTAGCCTGTGTATCCACGGGCAACACGTCGGCGTCCATGGCCGCCTACGCCAGCGCCGCCGGACTGCAGCCCGTCATCTTCATCCCTCATGGCAACATCTCCTACGGCAAGCTGGCCCAGGCACTGGAGTATGGAGCGATGACGCTACAGGTGGACGCCAATTTCGATCAGATTCTGAAACTGGTGCGCGTGCTTTCGGAAAAGCTCGGTATCTATCTCCTGAACTCCATCAACCCCTTTCGCATTGAAGGCCAGAAAACAATAGTCATCGAGATGATGGACCAGCGAGACTGGAACGCGCCCGATTGGATTGTGCTGCCCGGCGGCAATTTGGGAAATGTTTCCGCCTTCGGAAAGGCGCTGCGTGAGCTGAAGAGTTTTGGCTTCATCAACAGAATGCCGCGCCTTGCCGTGATTCAAGCCCAGGGATCCTCGCCCTTCTACGAGTTCATGCACGCCGAAACGCGTCAGGCGTTCACTCCGGTGGAGCATCCGGAAACCCTGGCTACTGCCATCAAGATCGGCGACCCGGTCAGTTGGCCCAAGGCCCTGTTTGAAATCACCGAGAGCAACGGCGTGGTGGAGCGCGTCACCGAGCAGGAGATTGCGGACGCCAAAGCCGTCATCGGCGCCTGCGGGGTTGGCTGCGAGCCGGCCTCGGCGGCCACGCTCGCCGGAATCCGAAAATTAACCGCCGCCGGTACGATCGGCGCGGATGCTGACGTCGTCGCCGTATTGACAGGCAATGTGCTGAAGGACCCCGACTACATTTACCGCTATCACACTGGTGATCTGAAGGCGCCTGACGGCAGCAAGATTGAACCGAATTTCGGTAACCGGCCCATTGTGGTTCCCAACGATCCGGACAAAATAGCCGGCCTTCTGTCAAACTGGAAATAATGTTTATTAGCGACATTCTGGCCAGAAAGCGCCCGGTGTTCTCCTTCGAATTTTTCCCGCCGAAGACGGATGAGGCCGCCAGCCTTCTCGAGAAAACCATCGCTGAGCTGGGCCCGCTGGAGCCTAGCTTTGTTTCGGTCACCTACGGCGCAGGTGGAACCACACGCGGGAAGACGATTGACATTGTAAGCCGCATCAAGCGCGATACGGGCATCGAAGCGATGGCGCATCTCACCTGCGTTGGTGCTACACGCGACGATCTGAAGAATGTCCTCGACCGGCTGGTGGATGCGGGCGTCGAGAACGTCCTCGCCCTGCGCGGCGATCCTCCCAAGGGAGAGACGGCCTTCCAACACACGGAAGGTGGATTCCGCTACGCGAACGAGCTGGCCAGCTTCATACGCGAGCGGTATGAGGGCAAATTGTGCGTCGGCGGCGCATGTTATCCGGAAAAGCACCCGGAGTCTGTCAATCCGGCCGTCGACTTGGCGAATATGAAAAGGAAAGTGCAGGATGGTGCGCAGTTCGTGGTCTCGCAGCTATTCTTCGACAACCGCCGTTACTTTGAATTCGTGGAGTACGCGCGCGACAACGGCGTGAACGTCCCGATCATTCCGGGCATTATGCCGATTACCAACGCCAACAGCATCGAAAGGATGACGTCAATGTGCGGCGTGTCCCTGCCCTACCGCCTGGCGGCCGACCTCGATTCCCGCCGCGGTGATGCGGAAGCCATTCTGGACATCGGCATAGCGCACGCCACGGCGCAATGCATCGAGCTGCTGCGGGCGGGCGCGCCGGGCATCCATTTTTATACATTGAATCGCAGCAACGCCACTCAGCAGGTTCTCGCCGCAATCCGCGCGGCGGGCCTGAGCGCCGTCGCCTGATGGACCGTCCGAACCGGCGTCATGCGGTGCTGGCGGCAGCCGCTCTCTGTCTGTTTTTATTGCTTGCGGCAGCCGTGGTCGCCGGCCGTACATTGCACTTTGACCTTGCGCTGCGCTCGGAAATCCACAATCTATCGGTATCCCCGGTAACCAGTGCCATGCTCATCGTTACCTCGTTTGGTTCCTATCTGTGGATTGTGCCGGCTGGTTTGGTTGCCTTTTTGTTACTTCGCCGGCAAGGCAAACTAAAAGAGGCGGTGTTGCTGGCCGTCGTCCTGACAGGTGCAATTCCCATTGAATATGGATTGAAGCAGTTGGTGCACCGGCCCCGGCCAGACGCATACTTTAATGTCCCACAGCCAACTAGCTACAGCTTCCCGAGTGGACATGCGCTGTTCAGTACTTCTTTTTATGGCACTCTTGGATACTTTTCCGCGCAACTGGCAAGCCGCCGGCTGCAGCGCGGTCTCATCTGGCTCGCGGCAGGTGCTTCCATCGCGGCCATCTGTTTGTCTCGGGTCTACCTGGGTGTGCACTATCCAACCGACGTCGCGGGAGGTGTCCTGATCGCATGCGCTTGGATAAACGCAGTGCTGACGTTCGCGAAGTCGCGGTAATACTGAACGAGGGTTCCGGCGCCGGAGGAAACATTCACAGCCGGAATCGAATCCATACTTTGTTCGCCGCGGCCGGCTGGGAAACGCAGATTTACATCGCGGGACGTTCAGCGCCGCCCGATCGAGTGGCCAGGGACGCCGTGGAGCGCGGCGCTCGCATTCTTGTGGCCGCCGGGGGCGATGGAACGGTCAGCGCCGTAGCATCCTCCTTGCCGGGCAGTGATGCCATCCTGGGCGTTTTGCCCATGGGTACTCTAAATCATTTCGCAAAGGATCTGCATATCCCCTTCAACCTGGAAGAGGCAGTCGGCGTCATCACGCGCGGCAAAACCACCCACTGCGATATCGGAGAGGTGAATGGCCGGACCTTTGTTAACAACTCGAGCCTCGGTCTGTACCCCAGCATGGTTTTCGAAAGAGACCTTCAGCGGCGCACAGGCCGCAGCAAATGGACAGCGATGTTTTGGGCATCGCTCACTGTGTTGCGCAGGTTCCAGTCCGTGCGCGTTCGCTTGAACATCGGCGGTGAGACTCGGATTCGCACCACCCCGTTCGTGTTTATCGGAAACAACGAATACCAGATTGAGGGCCTGAATGTCGGCAGCCGCGGCTCCGTGAATTCAGGACTGCTGTCGCTCTATGTGGCGCAGCCTGCTTCCCGCGCACGGGTAATCTGGCTGAGTCTGATCGCGATTTTTGGACGGCTGCGTACCGAGAAGGACTTTGAAGTCTTCAGCCTTCAGGAAACCTGGATAGAGACGAGACACAAGCGCCTTCGCATTTCCCTCGATGGGGAGATCGCCAAGCTCCGCACCCCATTGCATTACCGCATCCATGCCGGGGCCTTGCGCGTGCTGGTTCCGTAGGAGGCCGCAATTCGAACCATAGTTCACCTCTCAGATCTGCACTTCGGCCGCGTGGATGAGCGCATTTGCAGTCCGTTGATTCAAGCAGTGCATGCCATTCAGCCGGACCTTTTAGCTGTATCCGGCGATTTAACCCAGCGCGCCCGCGCCATTGAATTCGAGTCGGCTCGCACATTTCTAGAGTCGATGCCGAAACCTCAAATCGTAGTTCCGGGAAACCACGATGTGCCGCTGCACAATTTATACTCACGCTTCCGCTCGGGGCTCGACCATTTCTATCGCAGCATCACCGAGGACCGCCATCCGTTTTTCGCCGACAGTGAGATCGCGGTCTTGGGGGTCAACACGGCGCGCGCTTTAGTGTTCAAGGGCGGCCGCATCAACGCCGCGCAGATCTCGCGCATCGAGGAGATCTTTCACCCGCTACAGGATCGCGTGAAGATTTTGGTAGCACACCATCCGTTTGATCTTCCGGAACACCTGGAGCACCATGATCTGGTGGGCCGCGCCAGAATGGCCTTGGCCGGCATCGCGAGGTGCGGCGTCGACCTCGTCCTGTCGGGTCACCTTCATATCACGACAAGCACAGTGAGCCGTTCCGCCATCTGCGTACAGGGCGGCACGGCACTTTCCACCAGGGGGCGCGGGGAAGCGAATTCGTTTAACGTAATCCGGTCGGAGTTCCACCAAATCGAAGTCGAGCAACACTCATGGGACGAATTGAAGCAAAGCTTTATCCCCTGTGCTGTCGAGCGATTTCATCGCGTCGATGGCGTTTGGCGCCGGGCGTAACTCAAGCCCGGCTTTTTAGCCCGGGTAAGCCCCGGCGATGTAGCTGTGCAGTTGGTGGATAGTTTCCTCTTGCGAGGAAATCGTCCACCGCACAAGGTCTCCGATTGAGACAATGCCGCTTACTTGGCCATGCTCCACCACGGGAAGGTGACGAATGCGGCTCGATGTCATCAGCCGCATGCATTCGTCTATCGTGTGGGCCGGCGAAACCGTCGTCACCGGCGCCGACATAATCTCGCTCACCGCGGTATCCCGGGACGACCTGCCTTGGAGAATCACCTTCCGCGCATAATCCCTTTCCGAGATGAATCCCACCAGGCGGTTGTTCTTCATCACCAGAAGCGCTCCAACTTGCTTTTCTGACATCATTTTGATCGCCTCGTAAACCGAGGCTTCCGGAGGCAGTGACCATACGGCACAGCCTTTGTTCTCGAGGATGAATCGAATCGAATCTGCGGGTTTCATGTGTCCCTCCCAGGGTGATTCATGAGTACCGTTGATATCAGACCCGCTAACCCGCGTCAAGCCTACTTCTTCTTCGGAACCTTTTCTCCGGCCTTGCGGGCCTCGCTCAATGCAATAGCCACCGCTTGTTTCTTGCTGGCGACCTTCTTCTTTCCGCCCGATTTCAGCTTGCCCTCTTTGTACTCGTGCATGACTTTTTCAACTTTTGATTTCTTCTTTGTGGCCACGTCCGCCTCCGACTCCTTGACGCAGGCGATGGCCGCACTGTGTCATGCCGATTCGAATAAAGCGGCCGCTCCCTGACCCCCGCCGATGCACATCGTAACCACGCCATACCGGGCGCGCCGCCGCCGCATTTCGTTTGCCAGGGTTCCTGTAAGTCGTGAACCGGTCATACCGAAGGGATGCCCGATTGAGATCGACCCGCCGTTGACATTCAATTTCTGAGGATCGATCCCAAGCCGGTCGCGGCAGTAAACCACCTGCACCGCAAACGCTTCGTTCAATTCCCAGAGGTCGATGTCGGTCACTCGGAGTCCATGCCGTTCCAGCAACTTTGGCACCGCGAACACCGGCCCGATCCCCATCTCATCCGGCTCGCATCCGGCCACCGCAAAGCCCCGGAAGATTAGCTTGTAAGGAATTCCCAGCGCATCCGCGCGCGACTTTGACATAACCAGAGTCGCCGACGCGCCGTCTGACAATTGCGAGGAATTACCGGCCGTCACTGTGCCCTCCCCGCTGTCTGGATCGAAGTGTGGCTTTAACGCCAGCAATCCTTCAAGGGTGGTGTTCGGACGGTTGCACTCATCGCGCGCGAGCCCCTCCAGCGGCGCAATCTCCTCATCGAATAATCCAGCCGCCTGGGCCGCTGCTGTTCTCTGCTGACTCAGCAGCGCATACTCGTCCTGCTGCTCCCGGCTGATCTTGTAGCGCTTTGCCACCACCTCCGCCGTACCACCCATCGGCATGTAGAGTGCCGGTCGTTCCGCCTGCACAGCAGGATTCGGATCCGAATCGCGGTGCAGCATTGTGATGCTTTCCACTCCTCCGCCAATAGCGGCCTCCACACCCTCCAGGACAATTTGATGCGCCGCGATGACGATAGCCTGCAATCCTGAGGAACAGAACCGGTTCACGGTAGTGCCCGGGACGGAAGCCGGCAGCCCGGCGCGAAACGCCGCTACCCTCGCCACGTTGGACCCTTGCTTGCCCGCAGGGTACGCGCAGCCCAGAATCACATCGCCAAGCTCGGCGGCATGCAACGCCGGAGCCTTGTTCAGCACATCGACGATGCAGTGCGCCGCCATGTCGTCCGGACGAACGTCCTTGAATGATCCGCGAAAGGATTTCGCCAGCGGAGTCCGCGAACTGGCGACGATGACAGCTTCTCTCATGCGCCCAGACTCGCGAATTTTGCCCCGGCCGCCGCCAAACGCGCCAGCAGCGGAGCAGGCTCCCACCCAAAGTCCCGCACGCGGTCGTAGACCTTCTGCAAGCCAATCGTGTCCGCGTAAAACATCGGGCCGCCGCGGTAGGCCGGGAACCCATAGCCCTGCAGGTAAATGATGTCGATGTCGACCGCGCGCAGGGCAATCCCCTCTTCCAGAATGCGCGCCCCCTCGTTGATTAACGCATAGACCGTCCGTTCGACCATTTCCTCCGCGGCAATGCTTCGCTGCGGAACACCGGTCTCCCTGGCCCGCGCAGCCACCATCGCCTGCACCTCGGCGTCAGGCACCGGACGCCGTTGCTCATCGTACCGGTACCAGCCCGCGCCCGTCTTCTGGCCGAACCGCCCCATCTCGGCGAGCATGTCTTCCGCGAACGGGTAACGCACTCCAGCGATCTCCAGATGCTTGATCTCCTTCCGGATGCGCCAGCCGACATCCAACCCTGCCAGATCACCCACGGCAAGCGGACCCATCGCCATTCCGAAGTCATAGAGGGCCGCATCCACAGCCTCCATCGGAGCACCTTCCTCTACAAGAAACTGCGCCTCGCGCCGGTATGGACCAAACATGCGGTTGCCGACGAAGCCAAAACAATTGCCAACCAAAACGCCAACCTTCTTCAGCCGCTTCGCCAAATCCATCGACGTAGCCAGCACGGGCTTACTGGTTGCCCGGCCCCGCACAATTTCCAGCAACCGCATCACATTCGCCGGACTGAAGAAGTGATGCCCCACCACCATCTCCGGCCGCTTGGTAGCCGAGGCAATCTCATCAATATTCAAAGTCGAAGTATTCGAGGCAAGAATCGCATCGGCCTTGGCAACAAGATCGATCTCAGCGAAGATCTGCTTCTTCAGCTTCATCTCCTCAAACACCGCCTCCACAACGATGTCGGCATCGCCGAAGCCGTCATACGTCAACACCGGCGTAATCAGAGCCATGCGCTGATCCATAACGGCCTGCGAGAACCGCCCTTTCTTCACCGAGTTCTCATAGTTCCTGCGAATGGTCCCGATTCCTTTATCCAGCGCCGGCTGCGTGGTTTCCTTCAACAGGACGGGAATCCCAGCATTCGCGTAATTCATGGCAATGCCGCCGCCCATGGTCCCTGCTCCAATCACCGCAGCCTTCCGGATTGGCAACAGCGGCGTATCCTTGGGAATATCAGGAATCTTCGACACCGCCCTCTCTCCGAAGAAGGCGTGGATCATCCCTTTCGACTGGTCTGAGAAGAGGCATTTCTGAAACAGCGCGGCCTCTACTTTGCATGCTTTCTCGAACGGCAGCGTCGCAGCCGCTTCCACGGCATCAATCGCCGCTTGCGGCGCCAGCAAACCACGGTACTTCTTCCGCGCGGATTCGCGCGCGTCAGCGAAGAGTGCCGGATCGTGAATCAACTTCCCCTTACGCTCACGCGTCTTCGGCGCGACCGTCACACTCCGTGCGAACGCAATGGCACCGGACAGCAGGTCCCCATCGATAATGCGGTCGACAATGCCGCACTCCAACGCCTGCGCCGCGGAAATCGGCGCGCCACCCACGCACATCTCCAGCGCCATCGGCACGCCAGCCAGCCGCGGAAGCCGCTGCGTGCCTTCGGCGCCAGGAATGATCCCCAGCTTCACCTCCGGCTGCCCCACCTGCGCGCTAGCCACTGCCACGCGATAGTGCCCGGCCATCGCCACCTCAAGACCGCCGCCTAGGGCCGTTCCATGAATCGCCATAATCACCGGCTTGGCGGAATCCTCCAGCTTGCGCAGCAGCGGCAGCAGGTCGCCGCCGCGCTTCTGGCCCGACGTAATCTTGCCGAATTCCTTGATGTCCGCACCCGCGATGAACGTCCGCCCCCCGCCCATTACAACCACAGCTTTCACGCTGTCATCGCCTTGCACCGCATCGATGGCAGCACCGATGCCCTCCGGCACCCCCGGACTCAGCGCATTTACAGGCGGGTTTTCGATGGTGATCACCGCAACGTCACCACTCTTGGACAACTTCACCAGTTCACTCATCCCCAAAAGTGTATCGCTTCTTTACATCTGCCTCGCCGTGCGAGACACTTTCTTTCACATGCACTTTCCTCCGTCCCGAATTGCACTCGGCATCTTCTGTGAACTGCCGACACCCGCCTCCGTAGAAATCATCGCCGCCGCCGGTTGGGACTTCGTCATCATCGACTGCGAACATGCTCCCATCACGGCGCAAATGCTGCCGGATTTCATTCGCGCCAGCGACGCCGCCCGTATCCCCGCAATCGTGCGCGTTCCCGAAAACAACGCGGCCGCCATTCAGCACGCACTCGACGCAGGCGCGTCCGGTGTGCAAATCCCTCAGATTTCATCGGTGGAGGCCGCCCGCGCCGCCGTTTCCGCCGCACGCTTCCATCCCACGGGACAACGAGGCTTCAACCCGTTCGTCCGCGCTGCCCGTTATTCCGCCGAAGCCGTTCCGGATTTTTTGAAGCGCTCCAACAACGACATCACCGTGGTGCTACAAATTGAAAGCTCCGAAGGCGTGCGCGTAGTCGATCACATTCTGGAGATTCCCGGCATCGATGTCCTCTTCATCGGGCCGTACGATCTTTCACAGAGCCTGGGCATTCCGGGTCACACGTCGGATCCCCGTGTCTACGCGGCCGGACAGGAGATCGTAGCGAAGGCAGCCAGACACAAGGTGCGCGTGGGCGTGTTCACGAATTCCGATGTGGAGGCGCAACGCTGGAAGGAGATCGGAATTCAATACCTCTGTTACTCCGTGGACACCGTGTTGCTTCTCCACGCGCTCCGCGTTGCGCACCAACGCGTGCGCGAAAGCTAAACCGCGGTAGCTCCGCCGTCCACCACAATGGCCTGCCCGGTAATGTAGTCTGACGCCGCGCTTGCCAGAAACACCGCCACGCCCTTCAGCTCTCCGGCCTTGCCGGCCCTTTGCATCGGCACGCCGGTTCGCAGGTAGTCCTGCATCATCGGCAGTACCTTTTCCGTCATGCGCGATGGAAAGAAGCCCGGCGCAATCGCATTGACTCGAATGTTGTGCGACGCCCAGTTGGCGGCCAGCTCGCGAGTCAGCGCCAGCAGCCCACCCTTACTCGCCACGTAGCCCGACGTGTGCATACTCATCGATCCCTTCAATCCCGCAATCGATGCCACGTTGATGATTCGTCCGTATCGCTGTGCGATCATCTGCGTTGCCGCAACTTGGCTGAACAGAAATGCGCCGGTCAAGTTGATATCGATCACCATCCGCCACTTCTCCAGCGGCATCGCTTCGGCCGGCGCGCCCCAACTCACACCGGCGTTATTCACCAGAATGTCAAGGCGACCAAATCGCTCCACAGTTCTGGCAACGGAGGCGGTCACGTCCTCGGGATTCGATACATCGCAAACCGTGCCCTCGCACTCAAAGCCCTTCGAACGCATCGCATCAATTGTCGGCAGCAGCCACTGCTCCCGCCGCGCCAGAAGCATCAGCTTCGCTCCCGCTTCCCCCAGTCCTTCCGCGATCTCTTCCCCTAAACCACGCGAGCCTCCGGTCACCAGCGCCACCTTACCCGTCAGGTCGAACAACGATTGCAGCGTGGGCATGTTAATCGAAAAGATCCGGCTGCTCTTTGGAGATTCGCGCCCACAGCGGCTGAAATTGGAACCAGCCGGCGCTGTGCGAACCCAGTTGACCGCGCGTAACCAAGGCGCTCTCATGCGTGATGCTGATGGGCTTGCCCGCTGCCTCGGCCATCAACTGCACCTGGCAGCTACGCTCCATCGTGATGAACCACCACGCGGCCTCTTCCACCGTCTGGCCTACGGTGAGAAGCCCATGATTTTGCAGAATCACTGCCTTCATCGAGCCCAAAGCCTCGGCAATTCTCTGCCCCTCGGACGAATCGTACACGATGCCGTTG
>JBDUEM010000044.1:0-35764 GCA_040002435.1 Bryobacteraceae bacterium | reverse complement strand
ATCTCTACGGACAGCTCACCCACCTCATCCAGGAACAGCGTTCCGCCATCCGCCATTTCAATCTTTCCGGCCTTCGATGCATGAGCGCCGCTAAAGGCGCCCCGTGTATAGCCGAACAGTTCCGACTCCAACAGCTCCTTGGGGATCGCGGCGCAGTTGATGGTGACGAAGGGCCGAGCTCCGCGCGGGCTATTGTGATGGATCGCGTGCGCCAGCAGTTCCTTTCCGGTCCCTGTTTCTCCGCGAATCAGCACCGTGGAATCGCGCTGCGCCACCCGCGACGCCATCTCCAGCATCCGCAGCAGAACCTTGGAATGCCCCACGATGTTTTCGAAGCCGTATTTCTGATCGAGCGCCGCGCGCATGTCCCGCACCTGCTCGATCAGGTTCTGGCGTTCCATCGCCCGGTGAACCGCCAGCACCAGAGCCTCGTAGTCAATGGGCTTGGTGACGTAGTCATAGGCGCCGTTCTTCATCGCCTCCACCGCGGTCTCCACCGTTCCAAATGCCGTGATGATAATCACGGTAGTCTCCAGTTGCCCCTGCTGCACATAGCGCAGCAGATCCATTCCATCTGACATGGGCATCCGCAAATCCGTAATCACCAGCTTGGGACGCTGTTCGTCAATGACGCCGCGAGCTTCTTCGCCGTCGGAAGCCAGGGCGACCTCATAGCCTGCTTCCTCCAGTTGCATTTTCATCACACGGCGCACGCTCAGATCATCATCGACGACCACAATCAGGTTGCGGTTCATGCGGGAACCTCTCGTTCCAGCGGAAGTTGCACCAGCATCGTCAATCCCCGGCCCGGATGATTCTCGGCGCTGAGAACACCCCCATGCTGCTCTACGATTTTCGACGCAATGGCCAAACCCAAACCGGTGCCGTTCTCCTTGGTGGTGAAGAAAGGATCGAAGATCCTGTGCTCCTGTTCGGCGGGAACGCCTCCGCCGTTGTCACTCACAGTGATGAAAGCGTTTCCGGCCCGGCAATAGGCATGCAGCCTTACAGCCCCGTCTCTGGTTGCCTGCACCGCGTTCTTCACCAGATTCAGCAGGACTTGTTTGAGCTGTTCGGAATCACATTGGACCTCCGGCAGAATGCCGTCAATGTCGCGAACAAATCTGATAGAACCGGCCTCTGGCGACCTGGTTGCCAGCGCGATCACGGAATCGATCACGGCTGTCAGCTCGGTGGATTGAAAGCGCGGCGCGCGCGGCCGGGCGAAATCCAAAAAGTTCGTCAAGAGCTTGTTCAGCCGCTGCGACTCCTTATCGATGATTCCCAGGCATTCCTGAAAGTTCTCCGCCGTCGCCTGGCCTCGCTTGAGAATGCCCGCCGCGCCGGAGATGCCCGCCAGCGGATTCCGAATCTCGTGAGCCAGGCTGGCCGAGAGCTGCGCCACCGCGTACATTCTCTCTGCCCTCTTCAGTCTCTCCAGATTTTGCTGCAGCTCCAGGTTCACCTTCTCCAACTCCTGCGTCGTTCCTTCCAGCACCGCCTTCTGATGCCGTTCCCGCTCGGCCATGAACCCGACCACGACACCAGCGACCGCGAAGACAAAGGTCTCGCCTGCCTGGTCCATCAGGTAAACGATATCGTGACTCCACAGCAGGAGCGCCATCGGCAGCTCCGCGACCACGATGGCGGCGCTTGCCACCAGGGAACTCCGCCATCCGAACAGCATTCCAGCAATCAGGATAGGAATGAAATCCAGGTGATAGAGCAGGTTGTGAACGTTCTTGTCAGGCAGCGGCCAGATCCAGTGCGTGAGGGCCAGCAGTAGAATTCCGCCGCCAATCAGCAGCTTCCGGCCTTCCGTTCCCTGTAACCACTGCAACACCCGCGTCATCCGTATCGGCCTATTCTCACACGGCGGCCGCATCGCCTCGCTGGCGCTCCCAGCGTATCGCGGCTGAGGAATCATATGGCGCATGCTGCAATTTCAGGCCCGTCCGGCAAGTACCACATTTGCCGCAGAGCCGCTTGGCTCAGTTGTCCCATATGGGACAATGCCCGGACCGTTTGCTGGATATCGAACAGAAACCAATCGCCGTATCACGGTAAGTCAACGCGTTACCCGCGGAAGGATAATTGCCTTAGATAACAGAGTGAACCTCCGCCTCTCTGGTCTATTGATCCTGCTAACCACCATCGGATTCACCCAGACCGCGCCGCGTCCTCTCACCTTGCAGGAAGCGCTCTCGCTCGCAGACCAGAACAGCCCGAGACTGCGCTTCACGTCGGCTGCAATGGAAGGCTCCCAAGCGGCCATTACAACCGCCAGGGGCCGGCTGAACCCAGTGCTCACCTTTGGAAGCATGGGTTATCAGCGTACCATCGCGCCCGGCACCGTGGGCGGTTTGTTGCACGGAGCAACCTTCACGCAGCCTCTTGAAATGCCGGCGCTTCGCAGAACCAGAATCGAAGTGGCGGAAGCCGGCCGGCGCAGCAGTGAGATCGGAATGGCGGAAACGCGCCTCGCTATTCAAGCCGCTGTGAAACATTCGTTTTACGAAGTGCTGCGCCGCCGGGATGAGACCGAATTGGCGCGAGGGACGCTGCAGCTTCTGGAGGACCTGCAGCGCCGGATCGCGGTACAGGTGCAGGTGGGCGAAGCGGCGCGGCTGGAGTTGACGCGCGCCGATGCCGAAGTGGCAACGGCACGCATTCAAATGCAAAGCGCGGAACTCCGGCATGCGGGGGCGTTATCCGCGCTCTATGCCGCGGTGGGTACGCCGCTCGGCAACGTGGAACCGCAAGCCGCCTTGGATCCGCCGCTCGTCTTACCGCCGCTCGAGACGCTGCGCCACGATGTTTTGGCGAACCATCCCGCCATTGCGCTGGCGGAGTCCGAGATGCGCAGGAGCGAAGCGGTCCTGGAATACGAGAAGGCGCAGAAGACTCCGCAGCCCTCCGTGTGGGCCGACTGGTTCCATCAGCCCGACGTGGCCCAATACAGATTCGGCGTGACCGTCACGCTGCCCGTCCGAAACCGCCGCGAAGGTCCTATCGCCGAGGCCGTCGCAGTGACGCACCAGACGGCCGCCGTCGCCCAACAGCGGCGGCTCGAAATCACCGCGGACCTCGAGCGCGCCTACAACCTCTACCAGGTGGCGCAGCAGCAGGTAACCATGTTCGAGGCCGGAACCCTACGGGGGGCCGAGGCCGCGGTGGCGGCCGCCGAGGCGGCGTTCCGCTTTGGCGAGCGCGGCATTATCGAGGTGCTGGATGCCCAGCGGGTGCTCCGGGCCACGCGCCTGGATTATCTGAATTCTCAATATGACCGCCAGTTGGCGCTCATCGATCTGGAACAGTTACGCGCACTCACACTGCAGGGAGGAAAGCCATGAACATTTTGATCATTATGCGGGGAGCCTTATTGGCGGCGATGGTGGTGATTGTCAGTGGATGCGGAAAGTCCGCGGCGCTCAATATAGATGCCAAGCCCGCGATGAATCCCATGGAGGTCAGGCCGCGCCAGGAGATCGCGTCCCAGTTAAAAATCGGGGAAGCCAACTGGCAGGCTGTGCACGGGACACTGCGCGTGGCCGGACGTGTCGAAGCGGATGAAACGCGAATGGCGCGTGTCAGCTCGCCGGTTACCGGCCGCATCGTCGAACTGGAGGTACTGGAGGGCGAACACGTCAAGCGCGGTCAGGTACTGGCAACTGTGTATAGCGTGGAGCTCTCGTCTTCCCAGTCGGCGTTTCTCAAAGCCTGGTCTCAGCGTCAACTGGCCGAACGGGCCGTGGCTCGCGCGCGGCAGTTGCTTGCGGCCGGAGTGATTGGGGAAGCCGAGTTGCAGCGCCGCGAATCGGAACTGCAGCAGGTCAGTGCGGACCTGGCGTCGTGCCGCGAACAACTGGCCGTGCTCGGACTGTCCAAGGAGGCGATTGAGAAGCTGCAATCCACGCGCGTAGTGAACTCGGTCACTCACCTGTTGGCGACAATCGATGGCACCGTCCTCGATCGCAAAGCCAACATCGGCCAGGTAGTCGAGGCCGTGGAAACCGTCTTCACACTGGCGGATCTCTCCAATCTCTGGCTGGTGGCTGACGTTCCCGAACAAAGCTCGGGATCCGTGGAAGTGGGTAAGAAGGTCGAGGCCGAAATTCCCGCGCTGCCGGGCCAGTTGATCAGCGGCAGGCTTGGCTTCGTCAGCGCCACCGTTACTCCGGAAACCCGCACCGTGCGCGTGCGCATGAACCTGGCCAATCCGCACCGCAAATTCAAGCCTGCCATGCTGGCCACCATTACGCTTGTCGACGGCGCCGAACGGCGGCTTGTTATTCCTACTGGCGCAGTCGTCAGGGAAGGGAATGAGGATCACGTCCTGGTGCAGGCTGCTCCCAATACTTTCCTGCTCCGGAAAGTCGAGCTTGGCGAGGAATTCGGTGACGTCCGCGTAGTGGTCACAGGTCTCAAGCCCGGAGAAAAGCTTGTCGTTGACGGCGCCTTTCATCTCAACAACGAGCGGAAACGCATGCTTCTCGAAAGCAGTGAGGGAGCCTAGCGGATGCTTTCTTCGGTTGTCGACGGCGCTCTGAAACAGTCCGTGATCGTGATCGTCGTGGCGGCAATTGCCTTGGCCTTTGGTGTCGATGCCGCTCGCAAACTATCCGTGGACGCCTTTCCGGACGTCACCAATATTCAGGTGCAGGTCGCCACCGAAGTTCCGGGCCGCTCTCCGGATGAAGTAGAGCGAATGGTCACCATCCCCGTGGAGATCGGAATGACGGGGATTCCCGGCATGACCGAGATGCGCTCGCAGAATGAACCGGGCCTCTCTATCATCACACTGGTCTTCACTGACGATACTCCGCAGTACTTCGCGCGCCAGTTGGTCTCAGAGCGGTTGGGTGACGTGCGCGGCCGGCTTCCGGAAGGCATTACACCTGTGCTCGGGCCCGTTTCGACAGCTCTCAGTGAGGTCTATCAATACACATTGGAAAATCCCGCTGACGGAGAGCGCGCCCTGTCAAAAGAGGAATTAGTGTCGCGCCGCACTGCTCAGGACTGGGTGGCGCGGCCGCTCCTCAGATCCATTCCCGGAGTGGCAGAGATCAACTCCACCGGAGGCTACGTCAAGCAGTATCAGATTCTCATCGATCCTATTCGCATGGGCTACTACAACGTCACTATTCAGGACGTCTACGCAGCCCTCGGCCGCAACAACGCAAACTCCAGCGGCGGCATTCTGCCGCACGGCCCCGAGATTCTGCTCGTGCGTGGCGTCGGCCTGGTGAAGGATCTGGACGACATCCGCGTCGTGGTGTTGAAAGAAGTAGGATCAACTCCCGTATACCTGCGCGATGTTGCCGATGTCCGCATTGGGGAGGAAGTCCGCTACGGCGCGATGATCAAAGGCGGCCACACCGAAGCCGTGGGCGGCATCGTGATGATGATCGCCAGCGGGAACGCCAAACAGATTGTCGAGAGCGTCAAGGCGAGGGTGGAAGAGATCAACTCCAAGAACATGCTGCCGGACGGTTTACGCATTGTTCCGTACTACGACCGCTCGCAGCTGGTGGACGCCGCGCTGCACACGGTAAGCGAAGTACTGATCGAGGGAATCGTTCTGGTAGTGATCATTCTGTTCCTATTTCTGGGCGACCTGCGGTCCAGTGTCATTGTCATCGCGACCCTGGTCCTCACTCCGGCGCTCACCTTTCTGACGATGAACTACTTCGGCATGTCGGCCAACCTGATGTCCCTGGGAGGGCTGGCAATCGCCATCGGACTGATGGTGGACGGCTCCGTCGTCGTCGTGGAAAATGTCTACTCCAAGCTCAGTCACGACCCAAGTGCTGAGCGGCACAGGGCGGTGCTCGAAGCCGTGCTGGAAGTAGGCACGCCGGTCATCTTCGGAATCAGCGTCATCATCCTGGTTTTCCTTCCCCTGATGACCCTGCAGGGAATGGAAGGCAAAATGTTCGCCCCGCTGGCATACACAATTGCGATTGCTCTGGCGATATCGCTGGTTCTCGCGCTCACCCTCTCCCCCGTCCTTTGCGGCTACCTCCTGAAGGCCGGAAGCGAGCACGACACCTTCATGGTGCGCGTGCTGAAGCGGCCGTACACGAGAGTTTTGACGTGGGCTACTCACAATGAGAAGAAAACGATTCTGGTCGCCCTGGTTCTGTTTGCCGCCTCCGTTTCGCTCTTTCCCTTTCTTGGTACATCCTTCATCCCGGAACTGAAGGAGGGCACGGTCTCGCCCAACATGGACCGCGTCCCGAATATCTCCCTGGACGAGTCCGTGAAGATGGAGATGACAGCGATCCGCATGCTGAAAACGGTGCCGGGAGTCGGACCCATCGTCTCGCGCCTCGGCCGCGGCGAATCACCCGTTGACCCGGCTGGGTACAACGAGAGCGACCTGATGGTACAACTGCTGCCCGCGGACCAGCGCAAGGGGCTGACGCAGGATGCGATTGCCGATGAGATCCGCCGCCGCCTGGCTACGATGCCCGGGGTGAACCTTGTAATGGCGCAGCCAATCTCTGATCGCGTCGATGAAATGGTGACCGGTGTCCGCGCCGACGTAGCAGTGAAAATCTTCGGCGACGATCTGCAGAATCTGATCGAAGCGGCGGACGGTGTTGCCAAGACCGCCAAACCCATCCGCGGTACGGGTGACATCAAGATCGACCGCATCAGCGGGCAGCAGAACCTTACCATCACCATCGATCGCCAGGCTATCGCTCGTCACGGGCTCAATGCCAGCGACGTGAACGATGTAATCGAAGCGGCCATCGGCGGAAAGGTCGCCACGGAAATCTACGAAGGGGAACGCCGTTTCCAGGCCGTGGTCCGTTTACCCGAGCAGCTTCGCAATAGCGTTTCAGACATCCGCCGTATCCTGCTCACGGGCCGCGACGGCGCGAGGCTGCCGCTGGAGAGCGTGGCGCATATCGAACTGGTCGAGGGAGCCTCGCAGATCAAGCGGGAGATGGCCAAACGCCGCATCGTGGTAGGAATCAACGTCCGCGACCGGGATTTGGGCGGCTTTGTGGCTGAGCTGCGGCAGAGAGTGTCGAAAGAAGTGTCGCTGCCTCCCGGCTACTACTATGAATGGGGCGGCCAGTTCGAAAATATGGAGCGGGCGCGGAAGCACCTGATCATCATTGTCCCCATCACCATCGGCGCCATTTTCTTTCTGCTGTTCCTCCTGTTCCGGTCCCTGTCGTTCGCCGCTCTCATCATCCTCGTGCTCCCCTTTGCCTCCATCGGCGGAATCGTCGCCTTGTATTTCTCAGGAGAATATCTCTCGGTGCCGGCTTCAGTCGGCTTCATTGCACTTTGGGGCATCGCTGTGTTGAATGGCGTCGTGCTGGTGTCCTACATCCGGAAGCTGCGGGAAACCGGGCTTGAGCAAAAGATGGCCATCCAGCAGGGAGCCACCATGCGGTTCCGTCCGGTCATGATGACCGCTACGGTCGCCGCATTGGCTCTGGTGCCGTTCCTCTTCGCCACCGGGCCAGGGTCGGAGGTGCAGCGGCCGCTCGCCATCGTTGTCATCGGCGGCCTTGTCAGCTCCACTTTATTGACGCTGGTAGTGGTCCCGGTCCTGTATCGGTTTTTTGACCGTTCGGGGACGGAAGTGAGTGTCTGAGCCCAATGCCAATCCCGTTCATAATGAGAGCATCTCACTATGGCCCGCCAACCTGATGAATTCTACATGGAGCAAGCATTCAAGCTGGCATGGAAGAGCTACCAGGAAGGTGGCTGCCCGATCGGTGGCGTACTGGTGGACAACATCACCGGGAGCATCTTGGGTGAAGGGCACAATGCGCTGGTGCAGGAAGGGAATCCCATCCTCCATGGCGAGATGGCCGCGCTCCGCAGCGCGGGCCGCATGCGAAGCCGCCGCCACACTACCATGTACACCACGCTCCAGCCCTGCTTCATGTGTACCGGCGCCATCACGCAGTTCGGGATTCCGCGTGTCGTGATCGGTGATGTCACCAATGCCGCCGATGACGAAACTATCCGTTTCCTCGAAAGCCGCGGAATTGAAGTCATCGTCATGGACCCGTCGAGAAGCACCGCAGCTCGCAATTGCGTCGAATTGGCTGCCAGGTTTCGGCGGGAGAATCCCGAGCAATGGCTGGAGGACTGGGGAGGCGGACCCGAGAAGGGCTAAGCCGTTTCCGGGGACTCCTGCTTCAGCTTCAACTCCAATCTCGCGTTCGTACGCAGCAGCGTTTCCAGCAGCGCCTTCTCTTCCGCCGGATCGGCAGGCTGCTCCTGCACCGGAGACTCTTCCAGAATGATCCACAGCCGCTCCCGCAGTTTCGGAGGCAGCACGGTCTCCAGATACTCCAGCGCCAGGCCGCGGAAGATCTTATCCTCTTCATGCAAGCCTCGAAACGCCGCCATGAGGGGCTCGCGCGGCAGCACGACAGCCAGCAGCGAGAATACGTGCTCCAGGCTCTGATCCGCCCGCTCCCGCAACAGATCGTCCAGATAGCTGTAGCCATCTGAGCTCTCCCGTTTGTCCAGCACTTTCCATGAGCGCCAGATGGTCTTGCTCACCGAAAGTTCCCGTTCCACGGCCTGGTAAATGTCGGCGGCCCGAAACTCGATCTGTGGATGATGCTGCCGGATATAATCGAGCGCCCTCCCGCATTGAAAGCGAACTTCAAACCGCGGGTCGTGAAGCCCTTGAATCAGCCCTTCCACTCCACGCGGGCTTCCACACCGCGCCAGCAGCCTGGGGACCCTGCGGCGGATGCCGAACTCGACATCCAGATCCAGCAGCGCATCGGTCAACTGTCCCGTAATGCGGTCGCCGCCCCGTTCCAGGTAGGATCGCGCCGCCTGGCTGACGGGATCCCACGCCAGAAGCTGGATTACCTGGGCCGCCAGAATCGGATTCCATGCCTGCTGCGGTCCCAGTGCCGGCAGCACCCTTTGCACATCCGCGCTACGGAGTTCGGTCAACGCCTGGGTCATCGAATCGCCGGAATCCACCCGCGGCGATACGGAAACCTCTTTTTGTTCCGGCTGGGCCGCGGCCGTCACGGGAATGACAGGCAAATTGTTGAACACGGTTCCCATCAGGGAATCGCCGATGGCCACCGTTTCCCCACCCAGATCCGGAACCAGTTCCGCGCGCCGCACCAGTCCCCGCTCCAGTACGCCGCGATAGGCGCTGCCGATCCGTAAAGCGATGGAGGCGCTGATGGCGGAAAGCGCAATGGCCAGCCCCAGAATTTCCGGCCTCGCCAGTGCCGGACCCAGCCACACCATCACCTGTACCGCGCCGGCGCCCACGGCATCGCCCATGCGGTCGCAGCCGACGTCGATCGTAGTCTTCACAGACCGCTTGTCGGCGGCTGGAACCGGTGTGTACAGCAACTCGTACCCGGACCGGAAAAGAGAACCGCGCAGGACTACTTCGAAAGCGCGGACGGCCACCGTCATGGGAAATACGGGAATCAGCAGGGCCGCCGCCGATCCGGCTCCGACGGCGAGCGGCAGAGAGGCCACCGTGCGTGCAATGCCCACCGGTTCCAGCACGCGGCGCGTCAGCAGCGTCTGGACCAGGAATGTCATAATCTGGCATCCCGTGTAGTAGATCGCGAAGTAGCGGATCAGCGCGGGGCCTTTGCCGATGGATATGGTCGCGCCCAGCTTGAACAGGTAGTCCAGCAGCGCTGCCGTGCATGTACCCAGGAATACCAGCGCGGCCAGTTGCCACAGCAGGGGTGTGCGGCGAAACGCATCAGCCGGCGAGACCCGTTCCTCGTCTTGCTGGGGCTGGTTTTGCTGCTTCTGCACACGCAGCGAGGTCGTCAGTCCCGCGCAAACCAGGTGCAGCGCAGCCAGCAGAAACAGCAGCATGTCGTTGCCGTACCACGCCACCAGGCGCTCGGCCGCCACACCGCCCACCACCCCTCCGGCGGTGCCTGCAGCCGCAACTTTTCCAAAGATCCGCTTGGCTTCCCTCGGGTCGAAGCGTTCGCTCAACAGCAGCCAGCAGCCGGAAAGCAAAATGGCCCCCAGGCCGACGATGTGCAGGTAAATAAAAATTACGGTGAGGCGAGGCGACAGCGACCACGCATGCCATTCCACCAGGTGCAGCAAGCCGCTCGCGGCGAAGGCGACAGGAACGAGTGTACCGGGGCCCATGCGCTGCAATAAGCGTGAAAACAGGAAAGCCAGCAGAACGCTGAGGAGCGCAGCCAATACCACGATCTTGGGCAGATCGGTGGCTGGAAACTCGTTTAGAAAAAAACCATCCCGGGCTGCTTTACCCGCCACCTGATGGGCGATCATGCTGGCAGTCGCGGCCATCGCCAAAAGCGTGGGCCGCCGCAGGTCTTCCATTTTCGCCGCAGGAAAGCGAAGCTTCAATCTAGACTCGGAGCCGCCCCGGAAATCACACTACGGTTTGGGCTTTGGCACTATCCAGAATACCGCGAGATCCCGGCGCTGGAACTGCCTCACCCGTGGGCCTGTTGATCGTCCACCATTTTTCTGCGGAGTCTCTGCAGAAGCGGGGGATATCGCGCAGATTTTCGAGTTGCCGGGCCAGATCCCAAGCCGACTGCGGCCGCTTATTCGGGTCTTTTTCCAGGCACTGCATCACGACGCGTTCCATGCTCGGCGGTATGATCATCTCGGTGCGCTGCGACGGCGGAACGGGAGGCTTCTGCACGTGCGCCAGCGCCGCCGCCATCGGACTGGGTTCATTGAAAACCAGCTCACCCGTCAGGAGAAAATACGCCACGCACCCCAGGCCATAAATATCAGACCGCCCATCGATCTCCTTGGCGCCCATCGCGATCTCCGGCGCCATATAAGCAGGCGTTCCGGTGGCCGAACCGTCCATCGACATCTGAGTCAGGTCTTCCTCGCTCGATTGAATGGTTTTCACCAGGCCGAAATCCAGAACCTTAGCAAAATCGAATTGCAATCCGAGCTTGCAAAGAAAGATATTGCGAGGCTTCACATCGCGATGAATCATACCCAGACGATGGGCTTCTTCCAGCGATTCGCAAACGTGTATGAGGATGTTCTGTACCCGGCCGGCAGGCAGGGGTCCGTATTGCTCGACTAAAGTCTGCAGGTCCACTCCGTCCAGCAGCTCCATCACGTAATAAAACGCTTCGTCCCGCGACACACCAAAGTCATAAAGGGCTACCGTATGGGGCGAGCGCAGGCTCGCCGTGGCTTGTGCTTCGCGCTCAAACCGCTTGCGGACCATTCCGGCATCGCGAATGGAATGGCGCGCCAGAATCTCAGGCCGGATCACTTTCACCGCAGCGGAACGCGCAAGCATCCGGTGGCGGGCCTTCCAGACTTCGCCCATCCCTCCTTCGCCGATCAGGCTTTCGAGTTTATAGCTGCCCAGTTCCTCCGCCTTCTGCGCATCCAAGCGCATCTTGAACATCTGGCGGTTCAAGAAATTCGTCCACACCGCGGTAAGGATCAGCGGGAAGACCCACACCGCTATGCGGTTCCATCCAATCCATTCGTGACCGTAAAGCCAGGTGTTCAGATAGTAGGCCAGCGGCCAGGCCCCTGCGGACGCCAGGCTGGCGATCAGGTTCATCACCGGAGTGCTCGGAATCAGCAAGCTGCACAACGTAATCCACAGTGCGACTGCCGAAACACCGCGCACCACTTCGTAGGAATGGAACGGCACGGTGGTCTCAAACATGGCGATCGCCAGGGACGTGAGAACCTGGAATCCGGTCCCAAGGTGCAGGATGGTCTGTTTGGAGACCCAGCCGGTGCGATGCAGAACCAGAAACGCGGCCGTCAGCAGAACGACACTCAGCATCAGCAGCCGCACCAGCGGGAGGCTGTGCACCTCGGCTACTTCGGGCTGAAAGTAACCATGGACCGCCCAAAACAGAACCGTGGAGGTAGCGCTGATCACGGCGACGATGCAAAGCCGCGTGACCGCCTTTTCCACGAGCTCCGGAGGGAGGCTAAGTCCTGGCCTGCGGCGTAGTTCCGAGCCAGTTGAAGTTGTGGCGCGTATTACTTCCATAAATCAAGCCTCTCTATAAAAGATACTCCGTAACCGCTTCCCGATTCACTTGGTTCGCCTCGGCACCACCCAGGGCAACTTGGCGGGCTTTCCCTGGGAATCCACCAGATTGATCTCGGTAGCCCCAACGGGCGTAATCCGCATAGTATCCCCACGAATCTCCACCACCAGAAAATGTGTTTTGGCTGCCCAGGCGGCAATATTTCGCTGCTTCATTTTGGAAAGGACGTTTCCCAGGCGCAATTGTCCTCCTGCGCCGGAAACGACGAACTGCATTCTGCCGGTGACCGTGTTTCTTTCCGAAAACTGAAGATTGTGTTCGTGGCCCGCGAAAACAACCGAAACCCCGTGGTTCTGCCACAGTTCCAGCCAGTGCTCCAGGCCCAGCAGGGCCGGAGGGTGATCCGGCCCTGCCGTGAAGAGCGGGTGGTGCATCGCGGCGATCCGCCAGGGCAGAGCAGGTTGCTCCAATGCCTTCTTGAGCCAGGCGGACTGCTCGCCGTCAGGAAGATACGACGGCGCCGGTCTGCCCGGAAATTGGTTGTTTGTCGTGTCGAGGGCATAGAATTCGGCCAGACCACCATAGGAAAAGTGATACCAGCGGGCGGCAATGCCACCGGGAAAGAAAAAATTGTCCAGATAAGCCGGCAGGTCTCGCCGCGACTCGCTTCCATTTCCGTCATGATTGCCTGGCGTCGCGTAGAAGGGAATCGATTGCAGGAGGTCCGCGTAAGGTTTGAAGAACTTCAGCTCCCAGTCACGGTCCTGGCTGCCTCCCGAATAGATGTTGTCGCCCGTAGTCAGCACAAAACGAACGGGTTGGCCCGCTTTTTCCCGCGCTTGCCGCTCCTTTTCCATTCGCGCCGCTATCTCGTATTGCGGAGCTTTTCCGTTCCCATAGTCCCCTATCACAAAGAAAACAAGGGAATCTGCTTTCACGGGCCACGTCCGGATGGTACCGGTTCCAATAGACTTTCCGGCCACCAGCACTTCGTAGGGATACGCCGTATCCGGTGTCAGTCCGGAAACGCGCAGCCAGCTCTTCTCCGTGTTCAGTTCCTGTCCGCCAATTCGGATTTTGGCAGCCCCGGACCCCTCGGCCGCAATTCCTATCGTGTTCCGACTCGTACCGCTGGCATGCCCCCAAGCCAGCGTCACACTGTCGCTGTCGAGTGTGCCGACGTACAACCGCATTGGTTGTGCCGCGGCCACCCCGGAAAGTAGGCTGGCGATCAGTAAAATCCTAAAAATCAAGGAGCACCTCCTTGTATCTTCGCAAATGAGGGTAGGAACCCTCATTTGCGGGCCTTCTGATGGTAAGCAATTACATAACTCTTACAAATGAAATCGCAATATCTTGTTAGGCTTGTTTCAGGTGGGTAGCGGGTAATTTAAGGAGTGCAGGGTGGCGTTAAAAACAATCAGGGCTAACAGATACAGCAAAGTGAGTTGGGTCACGACGATTGTGCTGGTAATCTTTCATATTGGAGCAGTCGCCGCACTGTTCAATTTTACCTGGACGAGGCTGGCCATTACAGCCGTTCTTTACTGGATGGCGATTGGATTCGGCATCGGCATGGGATACCATCGCCTGCTAACGCACCGTTCTTATAAAGTACCCCGCTTTTTCGAATATTTTCTGGCTGTCTGCGGCACCCTGACCCTCGAAGGGGGACCCATTTTCTGGGTGGCCACGCATCGGGTGCACCATCAGAATTCCGACCATGAGGGCGATCCGCATTCGCCTACCGAGGGTGGTTTCTGGGCACACATGGGCTGGATCATGTTTGGCGACGCCAAGCACAACGACACGCGGGCCATGGCGCGATACGCTCCTGACCTGGGTAAAGACCCCTTCTACGTCTGGCTGAACCAGTTCCATTATGTGCCGCTGGTAGTCCTCGGGCTGACCTTGCTCGCGTTCGGTGGCTGGCCGCTGGTGTATTGGGGAATATTCCTTCGGGTGGTCGTCGGATTGCACGCCACGTGGCTGGTAAACTCCGCCACGCACATGTGGGGCGCCCGCCGGTTCACAACAAAGGACGAATCCCGCAACAACTGGTGGGTAGCGATCCTTACCTTCGGAGAAGGCTGGCACAACAACCACCATGCGCACCCCACGTCCGCCCGCCACGGGTTGGCCTGGTATGAGTTGGATATCACCTGGATTCAGATCAATTTCCTGCAGCGGCTGGGATTTGCCAAGAACGTGAAAGTAGCGGCCTTGCCGGACGCCGCCAGCGAACGCCGCGCGGCCTAGCTTTTCTAAGCACGGACGGCGGACTTCCTCCGGCCTGAGAGGCGCCACCGCGTAGAATAGTGGCAGGCGCTATGGCTGCTACCGGACATCGCAAGTCCATCATTTTCTTCATCACGTTCTGCGTCTGCCTTTGCATTCTGGCCGTCACGCAGACCGTCGGCTGGATTGTCATCCTTGGATGGCGCTCCATCACGCTGCTCATCCTGGGCATCCTCGTTTTCCTGGCGATCATCGCCGGACTAGTCCTGAACACGATCTTCCTCGTCCGGGAAATCCGGCGAAACGAACAGCACGACACCTTCATCAACGCCGTCACCCACGAACTGAAAACCCCGGTCGCCTCCATCCGCCTGTACCTGGAGACCCTCCAGCGGCGTGAGATAGACGAAGCCAAACGCCAGGAGTTCTATGGCATCATGCTGGCAGACAACGACCGGCTGCTCCACACCATCGAGCAGGTCCTGCGCGCGGGCCGTACCGGCCGGTCTCATTTGAACCGGTCCCGCATCGATTTGGCCGAAATCGCAATGGAATCTCTCACGCTCGCTCGCACGCGCCACCATCTGCCGCCCGAGTCCATCCGCTGCACCGAATCCCTTCCAGAAGGCGAAAAGGCCACAGTCCTGGCCGACCTGGAAGAATTGAAAGCCGCCCTCACCAACCTTCTGGACAACGCCATCAAGTACTCCGGCACCGAGGTTCGCATCCTGGTCGAAGTGGTGAAATTGGATGCCAAGCGCGTGGCCGTCCGCGTGAAGGATCACGGGGTGGGAATTGCCAACGATGAATTGAAGCGGATTTTCAAGCGCTTTTACCGCATCCCCGGCTCGCTTGCCATCCGCGTGAAAGGAACCGGATTGGGATTGTTCATTGTGCGCTCTATCGCCGAGAAACATGGCGGCCGCGCTTTCGCCGAAAGCGAAGGGCTCGGCCACGGAAGCACCTTTACCATCCAATTGCCGAGCGCCCCTGTCGAATGAGTACTATTCTTGTAGTCGAAGACGAGAAACATCTGGCCGACGGGTTGCGCTTCAACCTCGAAGCGGAAGGCTATCTCGTCGATGTGGTGGACAACGGCGAAGATGCCCTGCGGATTTTGACCGGAAATCCGGACCGCTTTGATGCGGTGGTGCTCGACGTCATGCTTCCCGGCGTCGATGGTTTTCAGGTTGTGAGGGAACTCCGCAGAGCCGGGCAGTTCATCCCTGTCCTCATGCTCACTGCCCGTCACCATGCCAACGATGTTCTGCAGGGCTTTGAAGCAGGCACCGATGATTATCTGCCCAAGCCGTTCGAACTGGCGATTCTGCTCGCACGCCTGCGAGGCCTCCTGCGGCGCAAGGAGTGGATGCGCCCACGGTCGGAAGACGTGTATCAGTTCGCGGGCAAGACCATCAACTTCAATACACTGGAGCTTCGCGTAGGAGACCGTGCGTTGGCCCTGACCCTGATGGAGGCCAATCTGTTGCGCTACCTGATCCGCCATGAAGGTAAGTCTGTTTCCCGAAAGGCGATGCTCGAAGAGGTCTGGGGCGTCCATGAGGATACGGACACGCGCGCCATCGACAATTTCATCGTCCGTTTGCGAAAGTACATGGAGATCGAGCCATCCCGCCCTCTCCACCTGGTAACCGTCCGCGGGGTCGGATACCGGTTTCTCGCGGAGCCCAAGAATGCGCCTGCTACTTAGAATCGCGGCTTGCTGCTGGTGCCTGGCTGCGGCCGCATGGGCCGATCCTCATCCCCAGGCAGACCGCGTCCTCATCCTGGTAAACGACGCCATGAAGCCGGAAACAGGCACCGGGGCAGCGGGCGCCGGCGTATTCGTAGGCGAATATTACGCCGGGAAAAGAGGAATTCCCAAAGGGAATATCCTCCACCTGACCACCACGACACTCGAAACCATCCCATACGCGGACTATCTGACCCAGGTTGAGAAACCCGTGAAGGCCTTCCTCGAAGCGAATGGCGGCGCCATGAAGCGGCAGGTGTTATATATCGTCCCTACCTACGGAATTCCGCTAAAAGCCTATGTCACGGGCGATCAGCTGCCCGCGCTGGACTCCCTGCTGGCCGGAATGTACGCCTCACCCACCCTCTCCATTCGCATCGCGAATCCGTACACGGCGCCTCTGGCCAGCAGGCCGCCGAAGTTTGCCGCCTGGTCCGATCAGCGCGACGCGGCGGGCCTGTGGAAGATGTTCCTTGTCTCGCGCTTGGACGGGCCAGGCGCCATGATCGCCACGGGGCTGGTCGACAAAGCGATATCGGCCGAGGCCAGCCTCACCCTGACCAGCGGAAAAGGGTACTTTGATTACCAGGGCACACGCTCGCCCTCTGAGTGGCAATACGCCATTGACGAAGAGATACGCAATGCCGCCGCGCTCAGCCGGAGCACCGGATTCCCAACAGTCCTGAATACCCAGCGCGAGTCGCTCTGTGGATTGATGTTCCACCCCGCCGCCGTTTATTACTACGATGCTGCCGCGAAGAATGTGTACGTCAATGCCGCGGGAACGGACGCCACCACTTCGTTCTCCATCCCGGCGCTGGAGGAAGGCGACGTGGTGGTCCGTCTAAAGAACGAAAATCTCAACAACTACGGTAATCTCGTCTACCTGACGCTGGCCACAGCGGATCCAAAGACGCACATCAAGCTGACTTACCCTTTTGTGCCTTTCAATCACTACGACGTCAACGATGCAGTCACATTGGAGAAGTTCGTCAACGGCAGCAGCGTAGCCAAAGCTTCGCTGGCCGTCAAAAACACCATGACGGATGCGCTAAACGGACTCACGGAGTTGAAGATCAGCTTCCGCGGCGACTTGCTTGCGGTGTCGCGCAACGGAACCGTGCTGCTGCAGGCAGCGGATGCGAGTGGCACACCGATCGGCATAAAGAACGTCTCCCTCGGAGCCCGATGCTGGAATTACCGCCTCAGCGGATTCTCAGTCACGGATAAGGCGGGAGGCTCCGTCTGGAACGACACATTCAGCGCGGATACAACGAAAAACTATACCTGGGACATGCCGCCTGCCGCCGGGCTGAATGCCCTCTGGGTTTGGGGCTGGTATGGGGGAGCCAACGACTCCTATCGTTTTGTGAACGGCGCGGTGGGCGCGCAGTTGACCTCGTTCACCGCCATCACAATTCGGACCCCGGTCACCGCGGACCCAACTTTGGCAAGCGTGGACACGCTGCGCTGGGGCGGCAATTGGGTGCCCCGCATGCTGGAGGAAGGAGTCACCGCCACCTGGGGCGCGGTAACGGAGCCGTTTGCCAATTATTACGCGCCTGGCGGCAATGTCTTCGACCATTTTTGGAGCGGCTACAACTTCGCGGAAAGCTTTTATATCGCACAGAACACCCTGAATTGGGTGATGACCGCCGTGGGCGACCCGCTGTACTCGCCGAAAGTCTTTCAGCGCGGAGCCTTACCTGCCAGAATCCTCAAGGCAGTAGCCAATGGCGCCAGTGGACAAACGGGCTCCGTGGCTCCTGGAGAGATCGTGGTCCTTTTCGGCGAAGGACTCGGTCCCAGCCCCCTGGTAGGCGGCATCCTGACGACCGGAATCGAAGGCACGCGCGTTCTGTTCGATGAGATATCCGCCCCGCTGATATATGCTTCCGCCGCGCAAACAGCCGCTATCGTGCCCTATGAAATCGCACAGCGCAGCTCCACCGATGTGGTGCTCGAAAAGGACGGCGTCCGCTCGAATCCTCTGGTGATGGATGTCGCCCCGGCCGTGCCCGGCATCTTCGCGGTCACGAATGAGGATGGTGCACTGAACTCCAACGCGCTCCCGGCCGATAAAGGCTCCATCATTGTTCTCTACGCAACCGGCGAGGGACAGACGAATCCGCCTGGCGTCACGGGAAGCATCGCGTCGAGCGTCTACCCGAAACCAGTCCTGCCGGTATCCGTGCAGTTAGGCGGAGCCAACGCGGAGATCCTCTACGCCGGCGCCGCGCCCGGCCAAGTAGCGGGACTAATGCAAGTAAACGTGCGAATACCGGAATCCATGCCGTCCGGCAGGGCGTCCATCATCCTAACAGTAGGAAATGCCGCCAGCCGTCCCGGACCCCAACTGGCAATCCGGTAGGACGGCGGTCCCCCCGGACCGCAGCCGGCGCCCTCGCCGGCCCCACCCCGAACTGCGATACGATCATTCTTGCAATGAGAACCGCTTTCACGACGCTCCTTCTAGCCCTCCCGTCCCTGGCAACGGCAGCCGTTACCTACTCCGACGTAAAGCCAATCCTGCGCGAACGCTGCGAGGGATGTCACCGCTCCGGCGAAATCGGGCCCATGGCATTCGGCACATATAAACAAACGCGCCCCTGGGCGAAAGCCATCCGCCAGGCAGTGATCGATCGCTCCATGCCGCCCTGGCATGCCGACGCGGAAACCAGCCGGCGAATCCGCAACAGCCGGGCGCTCACTAAAACGGAAATAGAAACCCTTGTGAAGTGGGTAGACAACGGAGCGGTGGAAGGCGCCCCAATCGAAGCCGCCGCCGCTGCTCCAACCGAACCCTCCGGCTGGCGTCTGGGCAAGCCGGACCTGATCATCCGCATTCCCGGATACAAAGTGCCCGCCGAGGGAACCATTCAATATACATTCCTCGTGACGCCTTCGAATTTTACCGAAGACCACTGGATCTCCGCCGCCGAATGGAAGATCGACCAGCGCGCCGTAGTCCATCACATGAATGCGTTCGTGCGTCCGTCAGGCTCCAGCTACTTGAAATCCGCGCCACTGAACCAGCTCTACGTTGCGTCGAAGGACCAGCGCCTGGCGCGCCGGGACGACGAAAAGGAAGTGGACCGCCGCGAACTATTGATCGGCTATGAGCCCGGCTACCGCGCCGCGCCCTGGGGCGAAGGCCGCGCGAAACTGATTCGCAAGGGAGCCGATATCGTCTTCGAGATACACTACACAGCCAATGGCAGCGCGCGGGAAGACCATTCCGAACTTGGCATCTACTTCGCCAAGGAACCTCCCAGGGAGCGCGTGCTTTCCCTGTCGCCGGCCGACTCCAAGCTCGCCATTCCTCCCGGTGATCCGAACTACGCATCCTCTGCGAAGGCCACGTTTACGCAGGATGTGAAGTTGATATCCATGCAGCCCCACATGCATCTCCGCGGAAAGGATTTCGACATCCGCGCCACTTACGCCGATGGCCGCACAGACGAACTCCTGCGCGTGCCGCGCTACGATTTCCGCTGGCAGACAACCTACTTTCTGGCCGACCCCATCAATCTGTCACGGGGCAGCTCCATGGATTTCCTGGCTCACTTCGACAATTCAGCCAACAACAGCTTCAATCCCGATCCATCCAAGACCATCCACTGGGGCGACCAGAGCTGGGAAGAGATGAACATCGGCTTCATCGAAGTAGCCTTCCCGGCGGATGCGGATCCTAACGTAGCCATACTGAGCGACACCTCAAAGCCGGCGCCCACCGCCTCAATCGGGCGTTAGGGGAAGCGCCGACGCGGCGATGTGCGGCTGCGGTTGATCCCAACCGAAAGTCGTGATCAGAATGGTCACCACCTGCACACTGGCGAACAGCGCAACGCAGGCAGGCCATCCACCCAGCGACCAGAGATAGCCCGACACCCAAGATCCAACACTCCCGCCCGCGTAATAGAAGGTGACGTACAATCCCACCGCAAGGGCCTTGCTATGTTGGGCCGCAGTCCCCATGTAGCTGTTGGTGCAGGACTGGCAGACGAATACGCCCGCGCAGATAAACGCCAGGCCCACCACAACAATCCACAGCGTATGGCTCAGCGTCATCAGCATTCCCGCCAACGAGGAAATGGTTGCCGCGGCAAACGTGAGACGCTCGCCGTATCGGTCGATGATACGGCCGGCGTTCGGCGTGATCATTGCCCCAAACAGGTACACGAAGAACAACGAACCCAAAGCCGCCGAATTCAAATGGAACGGGGGCGCGGAGAGATAGAAAGTGACGTAAGTGAAGCTGCCCAGCAGAGAAAACAAAATGCAGAATCCCGCCAGGAAAGTAGCCAGCAGATTGCGGTTCTTCAGATGATCGAGTGCCGCGGAAAGGGTCGATGTCTCACTGGACCGCCGGATGAATTGGCGCTCTTGCGGCAGCCAGCGCGCCAGTACCGCGGCCGCGGCGAATCCCAACGTTCCCAGCACGACGAATGACATCTGCCAGTTGAAGTGCACCGCGATGAATCCGGCTGTGACGCGGCTGGTGAAGCCCCCGAGCACCGTTCCGGTGACGTAAGCCGCAACGGCCGAACCTCTGCCGCTGACAGCCCATTCTTCCTGGATGTAGGCGATGGTAATGGCAAAGACTCCGGGAGTAAAGATGCCTTCCAGGAATCGCCAGAACAGCAGTTGGGGCAGTGTCGTTGCCGTGGCTGCCAGCACTGTAGAGGCAGCCAGCAGCAGTGCCGACCAGACAATCACCCGTTTGCGGCCCAGACGGTCCGCCACGGTGCCAATCAGCGGAGCCGCCAGCGCGACGCCAAGCGTTCCGACAGTGACCGTGAGACTGACCGCGACTTTCGAGGCATGAAAAATCGTTTCAAACGCAGGCAGCAGCGGTTGCGTGGCGAATAGCGTGAGAAAGGCGCAGAAGCCTGCAAAGACCACTGCCAGAGTACGCGTCAAGGGGATTCCGCAATCATACCGCACGCATCCGCAGTACCATAAATAAGTGACACCCAAAGGGACGGCGAACCCCAAGGTCCGCAGTCGGCGCCTCCGCCGGCCACTAGCCGCTTTCTTTTTCACCCTAACCGCCCTGGCGGCTGAACAGGCGTCCGAACTCAAACGCACCTGCACCCGCTGCCACAATCTGGACGTAGTCCGCGCGCAGCGGCTGTCGCGTGAGGAGTGGGAAATGGAGCTTGCTAAGATGTCGAGTATGGGCGCGAATATCAAAAATCGCGCGGCGCTGCTCGACTATCTAACCCGCAAATACGGGCCGGAACGAAAGCAGCCAACCGTGCGATGATGGAAGGGCCCCGTAGCCAAAATACCTCTAACTAATTTGATTCAGCGGTGCCCGTCACGATGCGGAAGTACGGCTGAAGGAGACATACATACCAGTGAAAAATTATCCCAAGAAGTCCCTTGTCATGGCGCTGGCGGCCGGTGCTTTCTGCCTCGCGGGTTGCGGCGGCGCCTCCTCCACGGAAGCAAAAGTGGGCGGCCAGCCAGCGTCTGGAACGGTCAAGATTAAAGGCGCGGGTTCTACATTCGCCTACCTCGCCTACCAGAAATGGTTCGACGCTTTCAAGAAGGACCGCCAGACGGAAGCGGTAGTGTACGAACCCACGAGTTCCGCCGATGGCATCAAGCAACTGCAGGCAGGGACGGTGGACTTTGCGGCAACGGAAATTCCACTGACCGACGAGGAAGTGGCGAAGTTCAAGGTGAAGCCAATGCACATTCCCGCCTTGATGGGCGCTATTGTCCCCATCTACAACGTGGCTGGCGTGGATAAGCAGTTGAACTTCACGGCCAAAGCCCTGGCGGACATTTTCTCCGGAAAAATCAGGAAGTGGAACGACCCGGAATTGACGAAGGCGAACCCGGATGTCACGCTGCCCGGCGAATCGATCGCCGTCGTCCACCGCAATGACGGCAGTGGTACAACGTATGCGCTGACTGACTTCCTTTCAAAGACCAGCCCGGATTGGAAAAAGAACTTCGGCAAGACCGCAACCGTGAAATGGAAAGTGGGCACGGGAACAAAATCGAATGAAGAGATGACTGCCAAGGTGAAGGACACGGCAAATTCTATCGGGTATGTGGAACTGAACAACGCCATCAAGGCAAACGTGGCGCGAGGTGCGGTCCAGAACGCTGCCGGCAAATTCCAAAAGGCCGACCTCGAGAGCATGGGCGCGGCGACTGAAGCCGCGGGCAAGATGGAACCTGACCCCCGCGTTTCCATTACAAATGCCCCTGCCAAGAACGCCTATCCCATCTGCACCTTCAACTGGCTCCTGATTCCCGGCTTCACCGAGGATCCTAACAAGCGCGGCGCCCTGCGGCACCTCATGCAGTACGTGATCAAGGACGGGCAGAATGTAGTGATGGAGACGGACTACGGAGTCCTGCCGGTAGGCGTGGGGCCGTCCATGCAGGTAATGGTCGACTTATACAAGTAGAATTGGTGACATGCAACCTGCGGAAGCCGGCCTGGAACAACTGAAGCAGAAAATGCGGTCCACGTGGATGGCCGGCGACTTCGGTCAGATCGCCCGATATTCGAAGAAGGAAGCCGCGGCGTTCGTCGGCCGCCTTGGGATCAAGCCTGGCGCAACTGTGTTGGATGTCGCTTGTGGCACCGGGAATCTCTCCATTCCCGCGGCGCTACTGGGCGCCAAGGTTACCGGCGCGGATATCGCCACCAATCTTCTCGATCAGGCGCGAAAAAGAGCGGCCGAGGAGAACCTGGACGCCACCTTCGACGAAGGCGATGCTGAAAAACTGCCTTATGCCGATGGACAGTTCGATAGCGTCATCACCATGTTTGGGGCGATGTTTGCTCCCCGGCCGGAGCGCGCAGCCGCGGAGTTGATTCGCGTCTGCAAGCCGGGTGGGTTGCTCGCGATGGCGAACTGGACTCCAAAGGGTTTTGCCGGGAAGATGTTTGCGCTGGGCGCTCGCTTCGCCCCGCCCCCTGCAGGCGTGCCCGCGCCCGTGCTTTGGGGAGACGAAACAACCTTGAGGGCCAGGCTGGCGGAGGGCACGTCTGAAATCAGGACTACGCTCCGCATGATGGATATGGCCTTCCCGTTTCCTCCGGCGGAAGTTGTCGAGTTGTTCCGCAGATATTTCGGCCCGGTCCACATGGCGTTCGCGAGGCTGGATCCGCAAAAGCAAACCGAGTATGCCGCGGAGCTGGAGAAGCTTTGGATTGAGAACAACGAAGCCGAAGATGGCAAAACGCTGGCACGCGGGGAATACCTTGAAGTGATCGCCACACGAGCCTAGTTCTACAGAACCGCTCTACAGAACCGCGCTCGACTGCGCAAGATTGCCCCGGACTTTGCCGCTGAGACGCATCCCCACACGGAAGCCGGGTCTGACCGCTGCACAATTACAAAAAGTGAACTGAAATTCTGCGCGCTGCAGTCTATCGATTTTCCCGTTCCCATCGTTCAATCGCGGCCGCCATCAGCGTGTCGATGGAAGCCTGGGGATTCAGGGACCGCTCGTGCTCGATCAGTCGGTCAATTTTGCCTTCGTCGAATCCACACTTGAGACGAAGGTTTTGGCGGAGCTCGGAGGAGATTGTGGCCGCGAACCCAGGCTGCGCATCGATTGGAAACGGCCAAACTTCTTTGCGTTTCTTCTTTCTCACGAAAGGGAACCAGCGGCTAAGGAGCGAGAGCATTTTGGCTTACCTCCGCACGTCACCATTACCGTTTATCGGCGAACTCCGGCGTCACCATCCCGCATTTGGCGTCCCCGCTAAACCGCGGTTAGTGCTTTCCGTCTTGACGAGCAACAAGCGCGGCGTCAATTACCACGGTGTTGGCTTGCGACCAGGCATGATACCGAGCCAGATTCTCCGATAGCTTCCCGAAATCGAAGGAGGTGTAGATCTTGTTGTCTTTGATGTGCCGCTCTATCCTGGCGACCTGCTCAATGAACGTTTTGGAGTTTTTGTGAAATTGCTCGCTTTCTGTCATGGTGATAGCCTAAGCCTACTCCAATTGATCGAGCTGCGCTTTCCTGCGGGACACCAAGTGACGAGCAACCGGCAAACCTACTGGAGACCGTGGCCATAATGGTGGTGATTCGGATGAGCCGATTTACTAAACCATGAACGGAATCGACCGCTGCGAATATAACGGTATATGCTGGAGCGGATAGTGGGATCGGCTACCCGCCGCGTACCCTCCCGCTCCAGTGGCGGTTGACCTGTTGCGGTAGGGCCAGGGAACCACAGGCAAGACAACGCGTACTATCATTCAAGGACATCCTCATGATCTTTTCTGCAAGGGCAGCCATACTGCCGATAACCGTTCTTCTCCTCGGACACGCTTTGGCGCAGGACTCGCCGGACTCCGTCCTGAAAGAAACCAAGACATTCCGCAAGAACGTGCTGATCTCCGGACTGGCGGGGCCGTGGGAACTGACGTGGGGACCCGACAATATGCTCTGGGTGACCGAGCGAACGGGCAAGCGCATCACGCGCGTGGATCCGGCCAGCGGCAAGTCCACGGTGGCAATCCGGATTGATGAAGTTTCCGCGCCGGGCGCTCAGGACGGACTGCTGGGTATGGCATTGCATCCGGAACTGCTGCAGGGGACCGGCAACGACTATGTGTATGCCGCCTATACGTACTCCGACCCGAGCAGGCGGCCTTACGCGCACATCACCGATCCGGCGAGTCCCTATCGGTTTCTCTTCGGGAAGATCGTACGTTTTACGTATGACAAGGCTGAGGGGAAGCTGTCGAATCCCGTCGAGGTTCTGGCAGGGCTGCCCGCTGGGAATGACCACGTGGCCGGGCGTTTGAAGATCGGACCGGACAGGAAGCTGTACTTCACGATCGGAGATCAGGGCCATGATCAGCTGGGCAATTTTTGTCTCCCGATTGAGTCTCAGCGTTTGCCGACGCAAGCGGAGATCAATGCCAAGGACTATGCGTCGTACGTGGGCAAATCACTGCGCTTTAATCTAGATGGGTCTATTCCGAACGATAATCCAAAACTGGCCGGTGTCGTCAGCCACGTGTTTACATACGGCCACCGGAATCCACAGGGTTTGGACTTTGGTCCGGACGGCACACTCTATTCGTCCGAGCAAGGACCGAAGACGGACGATGAAGTCAACATTTTGAAGTCGGGTTCCAATTACGGCTGGCCGCATGTGGCCGGCAAGCAGGACAACAACGCGTATGAATACGCGCGGTGGTCGGAAGCCAGCACGCCTTGCTCGCAACTGACCTTCAGCGATCTGGCGATCCATCCGTCAGTGCCGCGCGAGCCTGAGTCGGCCTTTAAGAAGCCTTTCGTGGAACCGATAGCCACGATGTTCACGGTGCCGACGGGCTTCAATTTTCACGATCCGGCGTGCAAGGGCGTGGATGTGCTTTGCTGGCCCACGACCGGCGCTTCCAGTATCGAATATTATGCCTCGAAGGGCACGGGTATTCCGGGCTGGGATCACGTTCTACTGGTGACCACGTTGAAGCGCGGGTCGTTGTATGTGGTGCCTCTTACCGTGGATGGGAAGGCGAAGGCTGGTTACCTGTCGCGCTATTTCCACTCCGACAACCGCTATCGGGATACGGCTCTCAGTCCGGATCGCAAGACCATTTACATCGCTACCGATCCGGGCGGGTTCGCGGAGGCCGTAGGGGGAGGTCCGGTGATGCACATGGAAAATCCGGGGGCGATTCTGGCTTTTACTTATGTTCGCGAGGGTGCCCCTGCGGCGGGCGACTCCCAGCGCTTAACCGAGGCCAGCCCAGGCAGCGGGCCGGCGATTACGGGTTCGATGGCCGGCGGAGTTACCGGGGGCGTGCCACCTGTCTATACCGCGGCACAGGCGGCAGCGGGCAAGACGGCCTACAATGCGAGCTGCGCGGCCTGCCATGGCAACACGATGACGAACGGCACGTTCGGGCCGCCCCTGGCCGGAGAGTTCTTCCAGAATAAGTGGCACGGGCGAACGGTTCAGACTTTCTACGACAAGTCCAAGACGATGCCGCCGGCTGCCCCGGCTTCTCTGAAGGGCGAGGCGTATGCCAATATCGTTGCCTATATTTTGCAGATGAACGGCGTTAAGCCGGGGAAGGCGAAGCTGCAGCCGGGTAGCGAAGCGCTGGGTAAGATGACGATCCAGTAGCGTGGAGGTGGCTTGCGCCGTCTGCTGCAGGTTTTGGCGCAGTCCGCTCCAAATGACGATCGGCGTTCGTGCCGGGACAGCTGAAGCGTGCCTCAAGCTGTGGGCGGGGTCCAGTGGTTGAGAATAGCGAGAGCCTCCGGCAGTTGGGGTCCCTCGAAAAGCTTGGTCGTTCCATCTTTGAAGGTAACTTCTACACCGGAGGTTTCGCCGGGTGTAGCGGCATCCAGATAATTGACTTCCAAGATCTCGTCAACGTCGAGGTTTAGCATTCCTTCGATGATAGCGCCCGCTGGATTGTCGGTGCAGGGATGGTCACCCCGAGCATCAGATGTTGGGAGAAGGAGCGCGGCAGCCCGACGGACGTCAAGCGGCGAATCTGGTGGGCTTGTCCGGGGTGATAAGACCACTGATTAACGTTAGCAACTGGGACGGCACGAATGGCTTTGCTAAGAAATGCCAGCCTTCATTGAGCACCAGCATCCCTTCCGGAAAACCGGACATCAACAATACTTTGATATGAGGTCGTGTGTGCGTGATCTTTGTCGCTAAGTCTACTCCGCTCAATTCCGGCATTTGAAAATCTGAAAGGAGAAGATCGATGTCGCCCTCATGCGCATGAGACTTCGTCAATGCCGCTGCGCCGCTGCTGGCGGTCAAGACGTTATAACCACTCTTGGCAAGCAAGCCGGCGACAAACTTCATAATGGACTGATCATCGTCAACAACTAAGATCGTTTTCTGCTTATTAAGTTCTGCGGTCGATGGCATTGCATGTCCTCGGAATTCTCTCCATAACAGGAGGGTGGGCCAAGTTGGCCGGGATGCAGAACTCTCCGGATTGGACGATAACTGGACCGGAAAGTTACCTTTTGATGTGTCCCACCTTTGTACGCAGTCTGATAGGCCCCAATACCCGCCCATCATTTTCTTCGGGGCTTCCAGTCCCAGGTACATGGCACGGATTTCGGCTTCGGGTGAGGGTTCCCGGTGGATGGATCGGCGAATTCCACTTCCTTGCAGGACACGGGCTTATATTCGGTTCCGTCAAACTGATACGACAGGTTCAGGCTTTCAAATGCAGAACTGTGCTGCCACAGAGTGAGGTGCCGCCAGCCGCGCGTGGCAGATGGTAGCCGCTCCAATTTGGCCCCTGTCTCGTCCAGAACCTTGTGCCAGTCCTTTCCGATGAGGACGTACAACAGGATCAAGTGATTGACGTTTCCTGAAAGACACGGAAGGAGGCCTTCCGCGAGAACGGTCTGGTACCGGGGCTGAATCGGCTCAAACCGTGAGACGCTAAGGATCTTCTCCAACGGCAGATGCTCATACTCCAGGCACTCCTTTATGGCGGGATGGGACCGTAGCGTCGTGCGTAGAGTTTGAGGTATCTCTACGGCTTTTGGATCAGTATCCACCTGGCCGGATGCTACGCCGATCTGGAGGGCGGCACTGAGGACGACAGTTACGGTCAGCATCCTGCTGTGGACGCACATTTGTGGCTGGAATTCAATCAAGCCATGATATCTCTTGGCTTGCGTGGTTGCGGCGGCCGCCGGAGGATTTTCTTGACGATTTCCATCTCATGCTCCTTGCCGTTTTGGTCTAACAGGAACAATTTGCGGTCTACCACCGCGAACTTCACTGGAGTGTTGGTTTTCACGGCCGCCGGCTTCGACCATCGCCGTTTCATCCTCTCCTGAGCCAGGTAGGCGTACATTTCCCCCTCGATGTGAAACGTCGCAACAACCCGCTTCGAATCGGGGTGCGAAGCATTGGCCGAGTCCAGCAGCTTCCCCGTATGCCAGTCCCGAGGTTTTCCGGCGCAGACGGCAGTGTGAAGGGGAGTTAGCAAGCAAGCAGCGAACACGAGGATCGTGATGACAGATCGACGCAGAAGAATGCCCATTGCCCTCCATCGACAGAATTGTGCCGCAGCTTAAGGCTGGGGGCGGGGAAGGTTGGGCGTCATGACATCCCGGGCACACGACGCCTTACAAAAATCCAATGTTGCTAGACAAGAGCTAACTGCTCTTCGGTGGGCTCCGCTCAACAATACCAGGGTTCATCCATATAGGGAATGGTTGCACGCGGCATCAGGTCGAAGTCTTCGTAAATTGGCGCTTCCTTGGCTGTTTCCCAGATCTGGCGAAAAACTTCGCGCCGCGGAGTGCGCCGGCGCTGCTCCGCATTGACTAGGTCCAGGACCTTTTTGGCCAGAGTGTCCATGGCTGGGTCCGGGTGTTTCCAGCCGTGAGTCAGTCCGGCATGGTCGAATGAGCCGGCTTGTTCCTGGATCTCCGGCAGTTCGAGTAGCCGCGATCCGGCCGGGATCAGCAGGCGCAGGGCAAGCTGAATGGGGCTGACGTTCTCGATGAGGTCCAGGTCGGCGATCAGGCCCAGCAGGTTGCCGTATCCGGTCCGGGTGGTCCACGGTGTGAACGGGATGAAGGTAGGGGTAAGAGTGAGGCCGAGTTTTCGAAAGTCGGAGACGACCTCGACGAAGTGTTGTCTGGTGTGGCCTTTGTCGAGCTTTTGGAGCACCTCATCTTCCACGGACTCCACGGCGCTGATGACGAAGAGGCAGCCCGTATCGCGCAGGATCGGCAGCAGGTCGCGGTGGTTACGGAGATGTTCGATCTTGATGGTGGCGTCGTAGGTGATGCCGGGGAATTCGGTGTGCAATACTTCCACGATGCGCCGGGCGTGGGTCGGGCCGTTGAAGAAATCGGGATCGCCGAAGGTGATGTGCCCGGCGCCCGCGGCCACCTGGCGCCGGATGTCTTCCATCACGACGTCGGGTTGCACCACGCGGAAGACGCCGTTGTAGACGGGGACGACGGGGCAGTGGCGGCAGAGGTGTTTACAGCCGCGGCTGGTTTCGGTGTAGCCCACCCGCTTCTCCGTACCGTTGACGCGCAGTTTGCTGTAGCGGGTGAGCGCGGGCAGACCGGTGCGGTCCGGCGGCAGGAATTGCAGGCGGTCGAGCGAGATGGGCGCGCGGGCGGCGGGCGAGCCGTTCGCTAGATCGAGCAGTGCCTGTTCGAATTCACCGCCGAGGATGGTTTGGACGCCTAGGCTGCGGAGGTAGTCGGCGTTCATCGGTGCGTAGAGGCCGTAGCAGCAGAGATGGGCTGAGGGATTCAGGAGTTTTGCCTGGCCGATGACTTTTACCGCTAGCCTCGTGGCCGTGTGCATCGGTAGCCAGAAGGCGATCAGATTCGCTTCGCGGATTACCAGGGACGGAAGGGCGGCTAGGGATAGGTCGACGCAGGTGACTTGGTGTCCCGCGGCTTTGAGCCACGCCGTGGGCGAGGCGATGCCGAAGGGTTGATGGCCCAGGTCGTAGGTGGAGACGAGAACTACGTTCACTTAGCTTCAGTTTAGGTTATGGGGGAGCGCGAACAGGGGTTCGCGCACGGTCCCGGGGGGACTGCCCTCCTAATGCACGGACACTGGGCCTTTTTGGGGTGGGTTCTTTTTAATTAGTAATACGAATGGGGCTACTACGAAGCAAATGACGCCTAGCAGCCAGAATGCGTCGGCGAAGGACAGCATCGACGCCTGCTGCTGTACCATGCGCGAGACCATCATGGGAGCTTGGGCTGCGGCGTCGGACGCGGTTGCGCCGTGCTGCACGAGATTTTTGGCGATAGAATCCAGCGTCTGCTGGTAGCGGCCGTCCAGGGGCGTCAGGTGGCTCACCAGGTTGGTCTGGTGCAGTTGTTCGCGGCGTGCCAGAAGCGTGGTGGCCAAGGCGATGCCGACGCTGGCTCCTGTGTTGCGGCCGAGATTGATGAGGCCCGTCGCGTTGTTGGTGCGGTTCTTTGGGATGTAGGCGAAGGCCGCCACATTAATTGGAATGAACATGAAGGCCAGCCCGCTGGCCTGGAAGATGCGGGCCCATACCAGGGTGCCGAAATCGACGCCAAGGTTAAAGCGGGCCATCCAGAACAGGGATCCACCGATGATAAAAAGTCCGCTCATGATGAGAAAACGCGCCTGGATGCGCTTCAACAGCAGCGCCACCAGGGGCATCATGAACATGATGACAATGCCGCCCGGCGACAGCACCATGCCGCTTAACATTGCTGTATACCCGAGCAGGCTTTGCGCGAACAACGGGAGCAGCATGCTGCTGCCGTAGAGCACGAAGCCGAGGACGAACATGATGGATGTTGAGACCAGAAAAGTACGGTCCTTGAACAGCGTCAAATCCACTACCGGATCTTTTTGCTTCAATTCCCAAAACACTGCCGAGAGTAAACCAACTGCGGCCAGCGTGGCGCAGATGACGATAAAATTCGACTGGAACCAGTCTTCCGTCTGGCCCTTATCGAGCACGATTTGCAGGAAGCCGAGGCCGAGACTGACCAGGATGATGCCGATGAAGTCGATCTTCAGTTTGATGCTGCGATCGCGCTTCTGGTGCGGTGGGTCGCTGAGCAGACGCGAGCTTAACATCATGGACAGAAGGCCGATGGGCACGTTCATGAAGAAGATCCAGCGCCAGTTGTAGTTGTCCGTGATCCAGCCGCCGAGGGTTGGTCCGATTACCGGAGCGGCGACTACGGCAACACCGTAAACGGCCATCGACATTCCGCGTTTTTCGGGTGGAAAGGTATCTACGAGAATTGCCTGTTCGGTGGGTTGCAATCCGCCGCCACCCAAGCCTTGAATAATCCGGAAGACCACCAGCATGCCGAGTGACGCGGCCATGCCGCAGAGGATAGAGCTCACAGTGAAAATAGCAACGCAGGTGATGTAGAAGCGTTTGCGCCCGAGCAGCATGGAAAACCATCCGCTCAAAGGGAGGATGATGGCGTTCGAGACGAGGTACGAAGTGAGCACCCAGGTGCTCTCATCGACGCCGGCTGACAGGTTTCCAGCGATGTGCGGGAGCGACACGTTCACGATGGTGGTATCGAGCACCTCCATGAATGTGGCCATTGTGACCACGATGGCGATGATCCAGGGGTTGACGCGCGGGACGGCCGGCGCGACGGGGAATGGGATGACGGCGGCGCTCATTGGCAATTCCTATTTGGTGAGGATCGTGGCGTCCACGTTCATGCCGACGCGCAGAGTAGTTTTCTCAAGCACGGCCGGATCGAGCAGAATCTTTACCGGGATGCGCTGGACCACCTTGACGAAGTTGCCGGTAGCGTTTTCCGGCGGTAATAAGCTGAGACGGGCTCCGGTAGCATTGGCGATGGAATCCACCTTGCCCTCGATGTTTTGCTTATACATGTCGACGTGGATTTCCACGCGCTGTCCGGGCTTCACATTGCGTAGCTGAGTCTCTTTGAAGTTGGCGGTGACCCAGACATCCTTGTCGGAAACCACCATCATGAGGCCCTGGCCAGGCTGCACGATGCTGCCCGGTTCCACGGTCTTTCGCGTCACTATGCCATCGTAGGGTGCAAGGATCTTTGTATAGCTGAGCTGCAGTTCAGCGGCTGCGAGATTGGCGTGCGCCTGCGAGATGTTTGCCTGATTGGCGGAAACTTCCGCGCCGCGCACGGCTACCTGCTGCTGTCCGGCGCGGGATTGCTCCACGTTTGCGCTGGCCTGCGCGATTTTGAACTTCGCGCTATCCAGCGAGGCCTGGGCGATCTGCGCATTGTTAGACGCGGAGTTGGCCCGGTCCTTGGCGGCCTGCAGATCGCTCTCGGCCATCTTGGCCGCGGCAACGTAGCTGTCATACTGCTGCTGCGAGATTTCGGCTTTGGCCACGAGTGCTTTCATGCGCTGGAGATCGGATTGGGCGCGGTCGTAGTTGGCCTGCTTGTTGGCGATGTTGGCGCGGGCGTATGCAATCTCGGAGTTGGATGCCTGTTCGAGCGACGCCTTGGCGCGGGCGTAGTCGGCTTTCGCGCCTTCCAGTTGCGCGATGGCTCCGGTCACCATGCTCTGCGTGGTTTGCGCGGTCATGGGAACGTTAACCTGCGCGGCGCGGGTCTGGCTCTCGGCTACGGTGACGCCGGCGCGAAGCTGGTCGACCTTGGCCTGGTAATCGCGAGGGTCAATGAGGACCAGCGGCTGGCCGGCCTTCACATGCTCATTGTCTTTCACCAGGACTTCTAAAACATTTCCGGAGATCTTTGGCGCGATCATCACGATGTGGCCGTCAACCTGGGCATCGTCGGTAGAGACTTTGTCCAGGCCGGAGAAGTAAAAGTATCCGCCCACCACGGCGCCTATCAGAAGCACGCCGATGAGAATGAACTTGAATTTGGAGCCGCTCGGCGCGGCCGCGGCGGGCGCGGCGGGCTCAGGCGGGGGCGTAGGTGAGGGTTCGGCCATTGGGGGTTCTTTTTCAAGAGTAGATTGCATGTTGGTTACCTTGCGTACTTCGATTCCATTTCTCCAAAAGCGTGTGCCAGATCCGCCTGCGCCTGGCTGTATCGATAGAGCGCTGCGATTTCGTCATCACTGGCGCGGGCGAGGCGGTCCTGGGCCGTAACTACTTCAATGTTATTGGCGACACCGGCCTGAAAACGATCGCGCGATTGCGCCACTTCTTCGGCTGCGAGCTTCACGCCGAGGCTGGCGACTTCGACCTCCCGGGAGGACGATTCGAGCTCGGCCTGCGCGGTGCGCGCCTGTTCCGTAATCTGGTTGCGAACTTCCTTTCGGTCCTGTTCGGCGCGCTTGATATCGATCTCCGCCTTGCGCTGGTAGGCACGGCGGCGGCCGCCTGTATAAATGGGGATAGTGAGCGACACCTGGGCCTGATAGGTTTCGAGGATGTCCGTTACGTGGACGCCGGTGGGCAAATAGCCGCCCGAGAAGCTAAGTTTCGGCAACCATTCCGAGCGGGCTTCCTCGCGCTCCAGTTCGGCGCTGCGCTCGCGTGAGAGCGCAGTCTTCATCTCAGGACGATTCTCATACGCGGCCGCTACTTCTCTGCTTTCGGGGGCAGCGACTTTCTGCGAACGAAGATCATCGGCCAGCTCAATATGTTGATTTTCGCCAATGTTCAAGAGGCGTGCGAGGCCCAGCAGGGAGGTGCGAAGCTGCGTTTCGGATACGATGAGCCGCTGTTTCTCACTCTGCAGTTGCACGTTGGCGCGAAGCGTGTCGATGCCCGTCCCGACGCCTGCTTTCTGCAAGTCCGTTGCCTGATCGAAGATTGCCTGAGAGAGTTCGACGCGGGACTGAGATGCCTTCACAGTGGCGGCGTTTCTCATAGCGGCGAGATATTGCGAGACGGTAAGCAGCACGGTCTGCTCGCGTGTGGTCAGTTCCTGTGCTCTGCCAGTTACTGTGTCCTGACGAGCCGATTGGAGCCGCTTATACAGCGTCAGATCGAAGATGCTGGCCGAGCCGGTGGGGCCGAGCTGGATCACGGGGAACGGTCCGACAGTGCTTGGCAGCCCCGGGAATTTTCTGCCGCCGAAGTTCGCTTCGAGATTGTCTTTGCGGACCGTTTGCGAAACCTGGCCTCGCAGTTGGGGCAGGAGTGCGGATTTCGCGATCGCTTCGTCCTGCTGCGAGAGGGCGACGTTGAGGTTGGCGATTTGCACCTGCGGATTCTGCTTGAGGGCCATAACTACGGCTTCCTTCATAGTTAGATGCAGGACGTCTCCGGTTTGCGCCAAGAGAGGGCTCTGCGGCACAGTCAGAAACGCGGCCAGTAGAAAAAGTGCGGAAACAAGTTTGCGAATCCAGGGAGTTGGCACCGCTGAGGGATCGCCTTCCGGCGTCGGCTGGCCGGTGATTTCCTCCACGATTTCGCGCTGGTAGGGCGTTGCAGCGGTAAAGGTTGCACCGGCGCGATGCATCTCGGCCAGCAGCGCCATGCCTGATGCATCCACGAAGCAGACGTCGTCCAAATTAACGACCAGTGCTTTGGATTCCACCGCGGATGACGCCGTTTTCCAGCACTGCTGCAGTTCGGTCACCCACGCGGTGGCCAGCCTGCCCTCCAGTTGGAGCCGAAACATTTTGGCTCCGTCGTGGATGGTAATCTTCAACATCTCTTCTGTCTCCTTCAGCACTGGTGAGGAGAGTGCAATTAGTGGGCCGAGCCTAAGCGGCAGAAAATGCGCGGCGCTTACTGTGAGTGCCGAACAGCCCGTGCCGATATTCCGGCAGGGTGCCGAGGTTCCGGCGGCAGGTATGACTATCCAAATCAAGATTGCGGCGCTGCGGTCCGATTGCTACCCACGGCAGGGGGCTAAGCTCCCCAACATGGATAAGAGACCACCGAACGCCCGGCCGCCAGCCTAATGGTGGTCCATGCCACCCCGCTTCAAAAAAGGTTCACCCAACCCCACGGCGGTCCGACGGAGGTATACTCATTGTAGATACATGCCAATCTCAACTCAAATTGCTCGTTGGGGGAACAGTCTCGGTCTGAGGTTGCCGAAGGCCCTTGCGTCGGAAGCCCGGATCGGCGAGGGTGACACGGTCGAAGTGTCCGTCAAGGATGGTACCATCATCATCCGTCCGGCGCAGTCCACCTACTCGCTGCACGAACTTGTCAGCAAGATCACGCCCCATAACCGGCATGGTGAGACTGATTGGGGAAAACCCACGGGACATGAACAATGGTAAGCAGGCCGTACGTTCCCGATGCGGGTGATTTGGTTTGGCTCACGTTCGATCCCCAGGCCGGCAGCGAGCAGGGTGGCCGCCGTCCCGCGTTGATCCTGTCACCGCGCGAATACAACGCCAAGGCGCGGCTTGCGTTGGCCTGTCCCGTAACCAGTCAGAAGAAGGGTTATCCGTTCGAGGTGGCGATCCCAGCAGGCCAAAGTATCGCTGGCGTTGTGCTCGCCGATCACATCAAGAATCTGGACTGGCACGCTCGCAAGGCGGCATTTGAGTCCAAGGCTCCTGCCGTCGTGGTAGCCGAGGTCCGCGAGCGATTGAGGCCTCTCTTAGGGCTGTGACAGACCGGTCGCGCTTCCAGGCATTTTGCGCTCTCCCTCGCGATTTCTCGGGACGTTTTGGATTTGCCTAATCAGAGTGGATATCATTGCTGTCCAGTCCTGTTCCGCGAAGGCAGATGACAGGGCCCGCTACGCCGGTTGAAACAGTGCAAACACGGAAGCCTGCCCATCCGCCACAACCGCAATCCTCCCAACGCCCTCCATCGTAGACGGTCCCATATGGACAGCTCCGCCCAGCTCCTTCACCTTGGCGGCAGATGCGTCGCAGTCGGAGACCATGAAGTAAATCATCCAGTGTGGCGGCACGTTGGGGTTCCGGTACTTCGAAGGCGGCACGCCTCCAATCATGGAGCCGCCATTCTCAATATGTAGATATCCCGACGTATCCTTTTCCCCGGCGGAAATTTTCCAGCCGAACAGACCTTCGTAAAACGCCTTCGCCGCATCAACCTCAGGGGTACTCAAATCCGCCCAACAAAAGGTCCCCGGCTCGCCCGCAATGCCCAAACCCTGGTGCTGCTTGGCCTGCCAGACACAGAACACGGCACCGGTAGGATCCTGAATCACCGCCATCCTGCCATGGTCCATCACATCGAAGGCGGGCACCAGAATCTTCCCGCCCAGCTCCGCTGCCCGTGCCGCGCTCCCGTCCGCGCTCGCCGTGGATACATAGAGAGTCCAATGCGGCGGTATTCCCATGGCCTTTTCATCGTCACGCATCGTGTAGGCAGCGCCG
>JBDUEM010000043.1:0-36872 GCA_040002435.1 Bryobacteraceae bacterium | reverse complement strand
TCTGGTCCGATCAGGACGCACCGCTAACGCCGCTGCATCCTCAATCGAAGGAAGTGATTGAGCTGATGGCAAAGAGCATCGCCATCGCCATCGACCAGCGCAATCTGACGGATCAACTGGCGCACCAGGCCACCCACGATGCCTTGACGGGCTTGCCGAACCGCTTATTGATGAAGGAACGATTGGATGGAGCGCTGCAGAAGGCCAAAGACAACAGGCTCCAGGTAGCCGTTGTTTTCATCGATCTGGACCGCTTCAAACAAATTAACGACACGCTGGGCCACAGCATCGGAGACCTTCTCCTGCAACAGATTGCCGAGAGACTAAGCGAGGAGATGGGACCCAACGCAACGCTCGCCCGTATGGGCGGAGACGAGTTTACGGCGATTCTATCGGGCTTCGATAATGTGGAATCCGCCGTGAAGCACGTACGCCGTCTTCTGGTTGCGGTGCGCAAGCCCTGCCGCGTGGATGCCTATGAATTGTTCATCACGGCGAGTATGGGCGTAAGCTTCTATCCGCAGGATGGCAGTGACGCTGCCTCCCTGTTGCGGAACGCGGACAGCGCCATGTATACGGCCAAGAACAGCGGCAAAAACGACTTCCGTTGTTTCAGCGCGGAGGGAATCGCCGCGGCACTGGAAAGGCTGGAACTGGAAAATTACTTACGCCGGGCGCTGGAGAACAGCGAACTTCAGATTTATCATCAGCCGCAGGTAGACATTGCCGGCAATCTGGAAGCACTCGAAGTTTTGCTGGTTTGGGATCATCCCAAGCTCGGCCGCATCTCTCCGGCACGGTTTATCCCGATTGCGGAAGAAAGCGGGATGATTCTTCCCATCGGTTCGTGGGTGCTGCATCGTGCCTGCCAGCAGGCTGTTGAGTGGCAGAAGGCGGGCTACAGTCCAATTCGGATCGCGGTGAACGTTTCCGCCCTGCAGTTTGGCCAGGCGAATTTTGTCGCTACCGTAGCGGTGGCGCTGGCGGCTACGGGATTGGACGCGAAGTATCTGGAATTGGAGCTTACCGAAAGCTTGGTCATGCGCGACGTGGAACAATCCGCGCGCCGCATGTCGGAACTGCGTAACCTCGGGGTCCGGATTGCCATTGACGATTTCGGGACAGGCTATTCCTCTCTCAGTTATCTGCGGCGCCTGCCCGCTGACGTTCTGAAGATCGATCAATCATTTCTGCGGGACATTGAGGTAGGCTACGGCCGGTCTCAACTTTTCGAGACCATCGTCATGCTGGCGCACAATATGGGACTTCAGGTTACCGCGGAAGGTGTTGAGAATGCCGAGCAACTGGAGCTTGTCCGGCAGGCGCGATGCGACCTGGTTCAAGGCCATTTATTCGGCGGAGCGTTGAACGCGGCTGCGGTGGAGGCCTTGATGACACGCTCTCGCGATCTTGTGGATAAAATAAGCGGGTGATGACTCGACGAGAACTCGGGGGCGTTCTGGCGGGTGCGGCAGCTTTTCACGTTCGTGCAGCCGCCGCTGACAAACACGGCTTCATCAAGGGCATTTGCTCCATCATTTTCCCAGACGGACAGCCGCTCTCAGACTCGTTTGCGCAGGCGAAAAAAGCCGGCTTTGACGCCATGGAATTGCGCGTCGGGGCCGATATTCCTCTCGACTCATCCGCGGCCGATCTTCAAAAGACAGCCAGTGCGGCGCGACAGGCAGGAATCACCATCGCCACTCTCTGGGTCTCTGAACCACTTTCCAAAAATCCATTGAACAGCGACTCGCCGGAGAGCCGTGGGCGTGGCGTGGCGGCGATCGTGCAGTCGGTTTCCCTAGCGCATCAATTGGGCTGCGGCGCCCTGCTGTTGTACCCGGGGCGGCTGGGAAGCGGCGCGCGGCTGGACGTCGGATACGAGACGACGTGGGAACGTTTCACCGCGGAGTTGAAGAAGGCCATTCCGGCGGCGGAGAAGGCGAAGGTGTATCTGGATCCGGAAAACGTGTGGAACAAGTTCCTGGTAAGTCCGCTGGAGATGCGCTCCTTTGTGGATCAGTTTCACAATCCCTGGCTGCAGACGCATTTCGATATCGGGAACGTGATGCAGTTCGGCTATCCGCAGGATTGGATTTTAACGCTCGGGTCCAGAATCAAGCGCGTCCATGTGAAGGACTACAAACTATCGGCACGCGCAGAGCAAGGCCGCTTCGTGGATCTGCTGGAAGGCGACGTGGATTGGAAAGCAGTGATGGCCGCGCTGGTGAAAACGGGATACAAAGGATTTCTGTCACCCGAAATCAGCCACGATCCGAAACAGCCGGACCAACTCCGGCAGGTCTCGCAGCAGCTGGACCGGATCATTTCGATGGCTTGACGAACTTGCGATACAGGAAATACGCCGCGATGCACACCACCGCCGCGATGACGACGTAAAGCACGTCTGTGTGGAGTTTTTCCAGAGCCCATTCCCAGCGCTCGCCCAGGAAGTAACCGAGCGAGATAAATGTCATGCACCAGATGAGGCCGCCCGAGTAGGCGAAGACCGCGAACTCGGCGAATGGCATGTCCGCAGTGCCTGCCACGTAGGCGGTGAAATGCCGGACGCCTGGAATGTAGTAGCCGAAGGTCAGTGTCCAGCGGCCCATACGGTGGAACCAGTTGTGGACGCGGTCCAATTCCTTCTGGCCGAAATGAACGTATCTCCCGTACCGATGCACCAGCGGCAGTCCCAGTTTGCGTCCGAGCCAGTAACTGATGGTGATTCCGGCAACGCTGCCAAGGTAGGCGGCGGCAAGTGCTGGCGCGAAGCCGAGAGTTCCCTTATAGACGAGAAAGCCGGTGTACGTCATCAGTGTTTCGTCGGGAACGGGCAGCCCCACGATTCCGAGAATCAACAGAAAAAAGATTCCCGCGTAGCCGTATGTCGCGATCCACTGAAGAACGTTGTCGAGAAGCACGTCTCAGGATAGCGCCCCCAAAAGATGTAGAGCACATGAACAGCGCATTAATTGCTTCTCATAGAAGGGTCTGGACGCACCCCGGGAGGCGGGCGCCGCGTCTTTACGAAGCGAGGTGTCACGACAATGAAGATGCTTGCCGGATTACTTGCCGCTGCTGTTCTGACAGGCTCCGCGGCAATGGCGCAGTACCCGAGAGACTACCGCGGCGATGACCGCGGCTACAACCGTGGTTATGAAAGGCGCGATGGAGGCTTCAACGTCATCCGTGCCGTCCAGTCGGATTTAGAACGGGCCGCCTCGCGCGGACGCATGAGCGGCAAGGAGCGGAACCGCATCGATCAGGCGCTGCGGAAACTCAACGACTTCGAACGTGACCTGAGCCGGGGACGATTTGACCGGCACGATCTGGACAAAGCGATCCAAAAGGTGGATGAAGTGGTTCGCAGCCGCGACATTGATCCACGGGAGCGAAATATTCTCGTTGGCGATCTGAACCGCCTGCGAGAATTCCGTTTCGACGAACGTGCAAACGGCTACCGGCGCTAGCGCAACGCCAGCCGCGGGGTCATGCCTCGGCGTGGATAGGAATACCGGCCCTTAGCAGTACGGCTTCCACTTCGCGCGGGTTCATGCGCGTGGCATCGTATTCAACCATGAGCGCGCGGAGCGAGGGAGCGACCGTGATTCGTTCGATTCCGTAGACCGCATTTGCCTTCGCGATGGCTTCCAGCAAGTCGTCGTCCAGCGGGCGGGCGAGTTCGAAATGAACTTGAATTTTTGTCATTGGGCTGAACCCTCATCATACTATTGGCGGCGGATCTTCCAAAGGATCTGGCGGAACATGCCAAGCCACACGAAGGCGTCACGCGCCGGAAGATTGAGCCGCGCGATCATTCGACGGACCTTGTTCTCCGTCGATGCGGCGACCGTCGGATTGAGGTAGCCGGATTCCCGGAGCAGTTCCAGCAGCAGTTCGGTGAATAGCGCGGTCTGTCCGGCATCGGCACGGGCGATGCCGGCAGGCACTTCTGTCTCGGCTTCTTTTTCCCGGATCAACTCATAGAGGCATAACGCAACGGCCTGGCCAAGATTCATGGATTCGTGCTCCTGCCGCGTGGGAATACGCATCAGCCAATGGCAGTGCGATATTTCCTCATTACTGAGACCGAATTTTTCCGAACCGAACAGAATCCCTACCGGGCCCGAATGCATGGCTTGGCGGATGAGTGTGCCTCCGTATTCCAGCCGGTAGAGAGGATGCTGCAACTCGCGGTTTCCTAAAGAGGTAGTGCCCACCACCAGAGTGCAATCTTTCACAGCTTCCTCCACACTGTGATATTGTTCACTGCTAGAAAGTATGGCCGAGGCTTTTACGGCGGAACGTGCCTCCTGATAGGCGACTTCATAGGCGTTCACGACGCGGAGATGAGAGAATCCAAAATTGCTGATGGCGCGCGCCGCTGCGCCTATGTTCAGAGGATTGCGAGGCGAACTCAATATGACGCGTAGGGAATCACGGCTTGCGGTCATTGAAAAGTGGGTTACGAAAAGTCTATCCTTAACATTATTACGGACCGCATGGGGCTATGACCAGAATCACAACGGCTAAGCAGAGCCGCAAGTTCACACAAAATCGTCTTCTACAGTATTTGGTGTCAATATACGGAGTGATGTGGATCGCGATGGCGATCTCTCCCGTCGACCGCATGGACTGGCTGCTGGAGAACATGCTGGTCTTCGCATTTTGCGGGGCAGTGATTTCTTCCTCGAGGCGTTTTCAACTGTCGGACCTGTCGTATCTGCTGCTGTTTCTTTTCATGACGCTCCATGCCATCGGTGCACACTATACCTATGGGCAGGTACCGCTCGGGTACTGGATCCGTGATCAGTTCGGCTGGAACCGGAACGACTTCGACCGGATTGCTCATTTTGCGTACGGACTGCTGTTTGCGTATCCTATCCGCGAGGTCTTCGTAAGGACCCTCGGCCCGAAGGGTTTCTGGTCTTATTTCCTGCCTGTAGACGTCATTCTGGCGACGAGTGCATTCTTTGAATTGCTGGAAGCGTGGATTGCCCAGATTGTGAAACCGGAACTAGCTAATCAATATCTGGCATCGCAGGGAGACTTTTTCGACGCCCAGAACGACATGGCCAGCGCCCTGATGGGAGCCATCGTAGCGATGTCTTACACCGCGTGGCGAGACTACAGGGCCCAGGCAGCGTATCCGAGATTGCAAGAGTAGGTTGCGTGCGACGAGCGGGACCGGCCATTCACTTACCGTGATTTTTGCTTACTTGGGCGGCGGAGACCACGTCTTGTCCTGGAAATCCAAAAAAATGGGCCCGAACGTCTCAAATCCCGCCGATTGAGCATCAGTTCCTCCATTTCCATCCGCAATCAGTGCGAACGCTTTGTCTCCGCTTGTCTTCGCCCCTTTAGGTACATAGGTTCCGGTTTTGTCTACGATGCCGTGATAGTCCACCGACCACTTGGTATCCGCGTGAACGGTGATCGTGTCCGAAGCATCCTCACTGGTGGAGGCGATCGCCGACCGGAAGAACGTACCGCCTGAAATCGACTGTAACTGCTCTCTCGTCGACTTATGGTCGAACGGGTAGACGCCCGTGGGCGCATCCCCGGCAAATACTTCCGATTCAGTGCTATTGAGGGGCGTTACTTCGAACATATCAACGGTGATAAAGGAAAGGTCCTTCCCGCTCGAGTCCAGGAGTGGAAAGCTGACGTCGATCTTCTTGCTTGCTGTTCCTTTCTTTGCATAGTGAGCGGTTGTGGTGTCTTTGAGGCCGTTCTGAAGCACGTGAAGCCCTACTTTACTCAGCCCCAACTTCTTATCGGCGCCGCCGCCAACCAGTTCGACTCTCACACGAGCCTCCCAAGGGTAATGACCTTTTCTGAATTCTCCAGACCTGAATCTGGTCAACTTACCCATCGAGTACTTTCCACCGTCACCTGCAAACATGGTGTCATCGTCGTACGTATCATCCCGCCTGGTAATCTGCGACGTAGTCACATCCACCTTCACCCAGACGAATACGACATTCCAGACCACCTTGCACCCGCCGGCCGTAGCGATTACGGAAAAGGAACCATCCACATTTGTTTTCAGCGACGCTGTAGTGCCCTTCTTAACGAGTACCGGAGGCTCATTAGCCGTTTCGTTGCGTTCTATCGTCCAGGTGACCGGCGTGTCCGGAGGATTCGTTACCGCTTCGAGCGCTACCTCTTTGCATCCACGGATTAGCACCACGGGAAGATTACTCTTCAGGTTTTTATCGTCAGTTGAACTTGCTCTGAGGCTTCTGTCTGGCCGCTTGTCTTTTTCACTTCGCAGCCCATGAGTTCCACTGATGCTTGCCTTGATCTGAGTGACGCAAGGCCGCGAGGACGGATTCTTGGGCTGCAGAGGGACAGCGGGCGCTTTCTTTGCCGAGTACGGGCAGGACTCCACAGCATTGGCATCGCAGTCTGGAAACGCGGCGTCCGCGTCCCGTATGGACCGGCCCGTACTGGGTTGAGACTTCGGTTCACTCACGGTGTATGCCCCAGGAGTTCACGTTGTATTGCTGGCGAATGGCATTCCATTGATCTTCGGTCAAACGCCTGCGGGCGGAATCCATTCGATAATTCGGCTGAATGTCCACGTCGCTCAAAAGTTCGCTGACCCGGCGGTCTTCGTCGAAGTTCGGCGCAATGACAAACATTGTGACGACGAAAGATGCCGTAGCCGATCTCCACCGCAGGCCGTGGCTGCCGGCGCGCTCGATGCCGGCTTGCACCAGTGCCTCCAATTTCGGCCTGGGGATTGCGCTTACGGGGACCCGTTCCCCCGGCAGACGCACGATGACGCTGCCATGCTGTGTTCGTACGTAGTCGGCGAGCTCGGCCGCAAAACCACCCTGTGCTTTGCGTTCAAAAGCCGCAATCTGTTCTTCACGAATCACCATAGGACGTTCTCGCTGAATTTGACCACGCGGATCGAATCTGGCATAAGAGGAATTCAGCCGCAGCAGGCCGCCAAACTGCGGCGGGGGATTGCGGCCCGGGGGCCTCCTGTGCCGCTGCTGAATTGGCGGATCAATTCGTCTCTGGCGGCATCGAATCGCTGGCTCTTGGCGAGATCCTGGGCCTTGGGTTCGTCCAGGTCAACGAATGCCGAGTTGGCGCGCCGGCGAATATCGGATTGCTGTACCTGGGAGAGGCCCAATGCCGTGCTTCGCTTCAACGACCACCAATAGGCTTCATACTCGTCCAGAGTAATCATTCTCCGTTCGGTTTCCGAACGCTTCGGGTTAATACCAATTACACCCCGCGCGGCATAATATACTGCCTGCGGGCTGTGAATCAGTTCATGAAACACGATGCCGGCGAGCCATGCCAAGTCCTGCTCGAAGGCCGAGGGCCCAATCCGGACCTCCATGGCGACATTGCGGCCCGGTTGATCGAGGCCTGGATCGTATAGAAGACTCTTCGTATTGTCGGTGCTAAACCCATGGGCCTTCACAACGTAGTCAATCACCGTCTGACGGTCGGCAGCATCCGCGCCTTTGGTGAAAGCAGCCACACGCTGGAGACTCTGGTAGGTGGCAAAATCGCGAGGGTCGAAAGGGATGCAACGGGCCGGGTAAGGCATCTCAGTCAGCCTCATTTCGAAGTGGAAAGTTCATGGTATCAATAGCTCCCAGGAGTTTGGGGTGCGCCGAGTGGAGCCCCTCACTAGGGTAAGCGAATTTGTTCTGAAGATTTGGCCAGAATAGTTCAGCCCTCGGAGGCAGATGCCCGTTATCCTAAGCCATGCCTATTTTCCAGAAGTCGCTACGCTTCCCTTTATACGGCGTTGCGGCGGGTTTAATTTACGGTCTGGCATTCCGGCTCGCATTTGCCATGGGCAGGCCCAACGACGGAGGCGCCTTCGTCGTTCTGTCTGTAGCGTTCCTGTTCTGCGTGCCGTTCGCGCTTGGCTTTGCGCAAATCTTCGTTTCCGAAAAACAAGAGCGCCTCCTTTGGAGAGAACGTGTCGTGCTCCCCTGGATTCCGTCTGTCCTTTGCCTTGCGGTATCGATGGCACTTGGATGGGAAGGGCTCATTTGCGTGATTCTCTTCCTGCCGGTCTGCCTGGTGACGTCGTCAGCCGGCGGAGTTCTGGCTGGGCTCGTGCGGGACATTCATCGGCCGACCAGTTCCAATCTCGTGTTTCTTTGCTGCCTGCTTCTTCCTTTGGCGGTGTCACCACTGGAGCGGCTGCGGCCGGTACCCACGCAGCTGCGCACGGTAGAGACGGCAATCGAGATCTCTGCGTCGCCAGAAGCAATCTGGGAGCAGATCAAGAGCGTACCGGCAATTCGGCGCGAGGAACTGCGCGAGACCTGGACCCACCGTATGGGCTTCCCGCGTCCGGTGGCCGCCACGCTGTCCCATGACGGAATCGGCGGCGTGCGGCGGGCGAGCTTTGAAGGAGGCGTGCTGTTTTTCGAGACCGTCAACCGTTGGGAGCCGCTGCACGAACTGGCATTTACTATTCGCGCGGACATGGCGTCTATTCCCGCTGCAACCCTGGATGAACACGTGACGATTGGCGGTCCGTACTTCGACGTTCTGGAAGGAGAGTATCGAATTGAGCCGATAACTGCAGGCCGTGCAATCCTCCGTCTTTCGAGCCGGCACCGGCTTTCTACACGGTTCAATCTGTATGCCCGCTTATGGTCGGACGCTATCCTCAGCGATATTCAGCAAAATATTCTCCTGGTAATCAAGCAGCGCTCTGAAAAATCCTCAAGCCGCTAGCAAATTCCTTGCATTTCGTGTTAAATTCTTACCAAACCTATTACTAGGCCATTGCGCTGGATTAGAGCGCGCGGCGGCGGACCGATGACAATCCGGTCGTTTGGATTCGCTGCTGATATGGCCCCCTCATAAGGACTCCAACAGTTCCGAATCAACGAGCAGGCCTTTCTGCCGTAGTTGCGTGTAAGACGCGGCGGAGGAAAGCGGCAAGGAGAATTGCGGAAAGGAGGAATCCAAATTGCCATTTCGGATTTTTTTGGTCGAAGATAACCCGTCAGATGCGCAGCTAATTTCGCTCTCGTTACAGTTTCAACGCATCGCTTCCGAAATCACGCGTTTCGACGATGGGCTCGACGTATTGAACACATTCTTTCCGGAGGGAGACTCGAGTTTAGTTCCAATGCCCGATCTGATCCTGATGGATCTCAACATGCCCAAGGTCAGCGGGTTGGAACTGCTTCGCAAACTACGGAGTAGCACTCGCTTCAAGCAGGTACCGATAGCCATCTGCACATCGTCGAATTCGCCTGAGGATCGGCAGGAGGCAATGTCGCTGGGCATCGACGGTTACATAGCGAAACCTATCGAATTAAAATCGTTCCTGGAAGGGGTTGGAGCAGCCGTCAGAGATATTCTCGCAGCGAATTGTCCCGCCCCACTCCAGGTAAAATCAAACAAGTCCGGACGATGAGCGCGAGCCTATCGCAACTGGTGATCGATCTCCTGCAGCCAGTCCGGACGTTTTAGTACTTCCCGCGGCTTACTGCCGTCCGGGGGGCCGATGATGCCTTCACGCTGCATCATGTCGAGAATCCGTGCGGCTCGGCCATAGCCCAGACGCAGGCGGCGTTGCAGTGTAGACGTCGATGCTTTCCCCATTTCCAAAACCACACGTACTGCATCGTGATACATGGGATCTTCCTGGCCGTCGAATTCTTCTTCCGCGGTTTCCTCTTCATCTTCAGCCGGCGGCGCCATCAGGAACGTCTTGTCGTAATCCGGCTCCGCCTGTTCCTTCCAGAACTCCACCACGGAGTTAATTTCCGTCTCGGAAATGTAGGCGCCGTGAACGCGGGTTAACCGCGCCGACCCGGGCGGCAGCAGCAGCATGTCGCCTTTGCCTAATAAATGCTCCGAGCCCATGACATCGAGAATCGTCCGCGAATCCACCCGTGTGGCCACGCGGAAGCTGATACGTGTCGGGAAATTCGCCTTGATCAGCCCGGTGATTACATCCACACTCGGCCTTTGCGTCGCCAGCACCAGGTGCATGCCTACTGCGCGCGCCATCTGCGCCAAACGCGTTACCGCCTCTTCGACATTTGCCCGCTCCAACATCATCAAGTCAGCGAGTTCGTCAATCAGAATCAGGATGTACGGCAGGGGCTGCAAGTGCTCGGGTTCCGGTTCATCGTCCGCAAACAAACTCCGCGGCACGCGCTGCATTTGCCGGATTTTCCGGTTGTACTGGTCGATGTTACGGACTCCCTGCGCGGCCAGCAGTTTCAAACGCCGTTCCATTTCCAAAACGGCGTTGCGGAGCGCGTTGGTGGCTTTCCTCGCTTCGGTAATTACAGGCGTGAGCAAATGCGGGATTCCCTCATAGATCCCGAGTTCCACTCGCTTGGGATCTATCATGATCATGCGAACATCGTTCGGCGTCGACTTGTAGAGCAGCGACATGATCATGGTGTTCAACATCACACTCTTACCCGAACCGGTAGAACCCGCTATCAATAAGTGAGGCATGGAATCCAAGGCGGCGACCTTGATGCGGCCGCTGATGTCCTTGCCCATGGACATGGTAAGCGGAGAGGGAGAATCGCGAAACTCGGGCGACTCCAGAATTTCACGCAGGCTGATGGTCTCCCGGATCGTGTTTGGCACTTCGATTCCTACAGTAGGCTTGCCCGGAATTCGTTCAATGAGAATCGATTCCGCGTGTAAGCCAAGGCAGAGATCTTCGGTGAGCGCCGTAATGCGGCTGTATTTGATTCCCGCCTCCGGTTTGAACTCAAACGTGGTGACCACTGGACCCGGGTTGATCTGCACCACGGAACCCAGGACGTTGAATTCTTCCAATTTCGCTTTGATGCGGGCCGCGGTATCCTTCAATTCCTGGCTATCGTATGCGGTTCTTGGCTGCGGTTCATTCAGCAGCGTAGTTGAGGGTATGCGAAAGACCGATCGCCGTCTCTTGACGGGCTTCGGATCGAGCTTTTGATCGATCTTACGTTCTGGTTCCGGCTCGGGCTCGGAGGCGAGAGGCACCACCACCGGTTCCGGATCCAGTTCAACCTGCGGAGCCCAGTCTTCCAGTGTGCGGATGGGAATGTCATCCAGCCAGGGAGGAGTTACTGCTTCCTCCTCAGCCGTTACCTCAATTGGAGGGGCAGTCTGCTGGACCGGAGTGCGTTCCTCGATCCTCTCGGCCCGGCGACGCCGCGCCGATGGCGGAGGCGCATCGACATATTCGGCATCCGGCGCTGTGTAGCGCTGCTTTTCGGCCGCTGCCTGCGCGGCAATCTGCTCGGCTTCCCGGCGCTTTTGCTGACGAAGTTCCTTCTTAGCCGCTGCCTGTTCGCGGCGGGCCTGCCGCCATGACCCTAAGCGGCCGAGCAGACGACCGATGAGCGATATGGGACCGGCTAGCCAGATTGGCAATTTGGTCACCGAGAATGTGGAAACCAGGTAGAGCGACAATGTCAGGCAAGCCGCGTTCAGTAAAACCGCGCCTGTGGGATTCAGGATGGAAACAAGGTAATCGGCCAGAAGCAGGCCGAGCAGGCCGCCTGGCAATACAGTTCCCGCGAACGGCCGCCAATCCGGTCCCAGCGAAAGGGCACTGCAAACGCCGAGTATCAGCGTGACGGAGCCGGCCACCTTGACCAGTTGAGAATCGATCGGCTCTGAACGCAGCCATTTCCAAGCCAGCGCCAACAAAAGAACCGGGATCGCGAAGGAGGCCAGACCCAGAAGCTGAAGCGTGAGGTCGGCTACGTGCGATCCGGCTTTACCGATTAAATTCAGCGGGCGAACGTCAACGGTGGCTGTGTCGAACGAGCCATCTTGTTGATGATAGGAGGCTAAGCTCAGAATGAAACAAAGGCCGAGCAGTAGAAACACTACCGCCATTCCTTCGTTGAGGCGAGCGTGTCGAGTTGGACCAAGAAGCTTCATACCGCCGGATGACGGAAGAATGAAGCCAGAGCGATTACCATTATGCCAAAAACGATCCGGTAGTAAACGAAGAACTTCAGAGTATGGTGCCTGAGGTACTTCAGGAAAAACCCGATCACCACGCAGCCGACCAGTGCGCTGACGACAATACCGATGCCAAATTGCAGACGAACATCGGGAGCTAACCCGCCGTGTTTCAATAGATCGTAAAAGGCTTTAGCGGCCGCCGCGGCAATGGCTGGAGTGGACAGAAGGAAAGAAAACCGCGCCGCGGATTCCCTGTTCAGATCGCGAAACAGTCCTGTCGTGATGGTGATTCCGCTGCGGGAAGTGCCCGGGACAATCGCCAGCGCTTGCGAGAGTCCGATGAGGATGGAATCCAGGAAACCGATGCTTCCGATATCACGCGTCTGTTTTCCCATCCGCTCGGCAAGGGCCATCAGAAGTCCAATCAAAATGAGCATGGTCCCGATGATGTAAGGGCTGCGCCACGTGGTTTCCGCCTCCTTGTTGAACAGAAACCCAAAAAAACCGATGGGCAGCGAGGCAACTGCAAGCATCCACAGCAGCGAACGATTCTTGGCAAGTTCGGCGTCTTTGCCAATGGAGCCGATCCCAAAACCTTGGGCGATCACCTGAACCCAGTCTTTGAAAAAATAGATCAGGACCGAAGCGAAGGTTCCCAGGTGCAAGGCGATGTCGAACGCCAGTCCGGGATCGTCCCAACCGAACAGCCACGGGGCCAGTGCCAGATGAGCGGAACTGCTGACGGGCAGGAATTCAGTTAGACCTTGCACTACGGCGAGAATTATCACCTGCAGTATGGACATAATGAGTAGAAACCGTCATCGTACCGCACCTACATTATGCGAACCACTAAAATTGTAGCCACCCTTGGGCCGGCGAGCGATCCTCCCGGCGTACTACGGCAGATGTTCCTGGCCGGAGTGGATGTTTTCCGTCTCAATGCTTCGCATGGTGTGCAGGAAGATCATGCCAGACGCCTAACGGCCGTTCGGGAACTTGCGGCCGAATTAAAAGTAAACGTAGGGATTTTGATGGACCTGCAAGGCCCGAAAATCCGGCTCGGTACCTTTGAGAACGGCGGGTGCATGCTCGAAACCGGATCCCGGTTTTGTATCACCACCGAACAGGTGGTGGGCACTTTCGAACGCGCCTCTACCAGCTATAAGGAGTTCGCCAAGGATGTTGAGCAGGGCGACCAGGTGCTGCTGGCCGATGGCAGCGTGGAACTGCGCGTGGTGAGCAAGTCAGACAGGGAAGCAGTTTGCGAAGTAATCAGTGGCGGGCCCATCAGCGACAGGAAGGGGATTAATCTCCCCGGAGTGGAAATATCGACCTCGTCGCTCACCAAAAAGGACATTTCCGACCTCCGCTTTGGCCTTGGAATCGGTATCGACTTCGTGGCCCTCTCGTTTGTCCGTAAACGCGACGATGTATTGAAGCTTCGGTTGTACCTGGAAGAGGCCGACTCTCATGTGCCCATCATTGCGAAGATCGAAAAGCCCGAAGGTTGGAAAAATCTGGAACAGATTCTGGAGGAGTCTGATGGCGTGATGGTGGCGCGCGGCGATCTTGGCGTTGAAATGGCGCTCGAAAAAGTTCCCTTCATCCAGAAATCGATTATCGAGAAAGCGCGCAAGCACGGAAAGTTCGTTATCACGGCTACACAGATGCTGGAATCGATGATTGAACATCCGTATCCCACGCGGGCCGAAGTCAGCGATATCGCCAACGCTATTTACGATGGAACCGACGCAGTGATGTTATCCGCGGAAACCTCCAGCGGAAAATACCCGGTGGAAGCGGCGCGGATGATGGCGCGAATCGCGCTGGAAGCGGAAGGATCCATCAGCACGCTGGGTTACAAGGATCCGCCGAAACGGGATTCTGCCCCGAAATATTCCGAAATTGTCGCTGATCTGGCGTATCGCGCGGCAAAGATGCAGGGCGCAACCGCGATCATCGTGTTCACGGCCACGGGGTCGAGCGCACGATTGGTCTCGCGCTATCGGCCTCCGGTGCCGATCTTTGCCTTTACGGCGAGCTCGGCCGTGGCGCGGCAGCTGTCGCTGATCTACGGAATCCGGCCGGTACTGGCGCCGGACCCCACCACCACTGACGAGATGGTGTCAATTATGGACCGGATCCTGCTGGAGGGCGGCTTCTTGAAAGAGCGGGACAGCGTGGTGTATATCGCCGGACAGCCGATCGGCAGGCCGGGTACCACCAACTTCCTGAAACTGCACCGCATTGGAGAGCTTTGGTAGCCTGAAATATTATGAGTCCGCTACTCTGTTTGGTTCTATTTGCGGGGATCTCTCTCCTGCCGGTTCAGGCCCAAACGCCTCCAAAGGCGCCCAGATTCGATCACCGCGAAGTCCGGCATGGCGCCACGGTAGTCGACGATTATTTCTGGCTTCGCGAAAAGTCAAACCCCAAGGTTGCAGAGTATCTGGAAGCGGAGAATGGCTACACCGCCGCGGTAACCAAAGACCTGCAGCCTTTCAGCGAGGCGCTCTACGGGGAGATGCTGGGGCGAATCAAACAGACCGACCTCTCCGTGCCGACCCAGCGTTCCGGGTACCTCTACTATTCCCGCACGGAGGAAGGCAAGCAGTACCCTATCCACTGCCGGCGCAAAGGGACGATGGAAGCGCCCGAGGAGGTCCTGCTCGACTTGAATGAACTTGGCAAGGGCAGGAAATTCGTGGGTGTGGGAGGTTTTGCGCTCAGCGACGACCAGAACCTGCTGGCTTACACCGTCGACTACTCAGGTTTCCGGCAATTCGCATTGCGGGTGAAAGATCTGCGCACCGGGCTGACACTGCCGGATACGGCCGAGCGCGTTACTACCTTTGACTGGGCGGCCGACAACAAGACCCTTTTCTACGTGACCGAGGACGCTGTTACCAAACGCCACAACAAGCTCTGGCGGCACGTCCTTTCCAGCGAAAAGTTCGAGGAGGTTTGCGAAGAGAAGGACGAACTGTTTGATCTTGATATCGGGAAAACGCGAGATCTGAAATACCTGTTGCTGCAGAGCGACGCCAAGAACACCAACGAGACCCGCTACCTGCGTGCTGACAACCCCGGGGGCGATTTCAAAATGTTTCTGCGCCGGGAGACGGGCCACCGTTATTATCTGCAGCATCGCGAAGGCCTGTTTTACATTCGCACCAATCGCGACGGCCGAAATTTCGCCGTGATGACCACACCGGTAAGCAAGCCAGGACCAGGAAACTGGAAAGTTTTCGTCGCGCTCCGCGATAACGTCCGCATCCGGGACATCGAACTGTTCCGGGAATTCGCCGTGTCCGAAGAGAGAGGCAACGCGTTGGATCACCTGCGAATCTTCGATTTCAAGTCCGCCACCTGGACCGAGATCGCTTATACGGAGCCGGTCTACTCGGTATCGCCGGGCAGCACGCCGGATTACGAATCACACACCTACCGCTACAACTACCAGAGCCTCGTGACGCCATCCAGCGTATTCGAGTACGACGTGGCTACCTCGAAATCCAAACTGCTGAAGCAACAGGAAGTGGTCGGTGGTTACGACCCAAAGGAGTACGTCACGGAACGGCTCTGGGCGACTGCCCGCGACGGGGTGAAGGTGCCGATTTCCATCGTGTATAAGAAGGGTCTCGCGCGCGACGGAAAGGGACCGCTTTTCCTCTACGGATATGGAAGCTATGGCTTTGGGACGACACCGGCGTTTTCGAGCAGCCGCATCAGCCTGCTGGACCGGGGGATGACCTACGCCGTCGCGCACATTCGCGGCGGCGACGAGATGGGCGAGCAGTGGCGCGAGGACGGCATGCTGATGAAGAAGAACACGTTCTTTGATTTCATCGATTGCGCCGAGTTTCTAATCGGGCAGAAGTGGACCTCCAAGAACCGGCTGGTGATCGAAGGCGGCAGCGCTGGAGGATTGCTGATGGGGGCCGTGGTCAATCTGCGGCCCGACCTCTTCAAGGCCGTTCATGCGGCCGTGCCATTTGTCGATGTGATGAACACCATGTTGGATGCCACCCTGCCGCTGACGGTAGGCGAGTACCTGGAGTGGGGTGATCCAAATCAGAAAGCAGCCTACGATTACATGAAGACATACAGCCCCTACGACAACCTGGAGAAGCGCGAGTACCCTTCCATGCTGGTAACTACGAGCTTAAACGACAGTCAGGTGATGTATTGGGAGCCGGCGAAGTACGTAGCGCGCTTGAGAACCTTGAAAACGGACTCCAATCCGCTGCTGCTCAAGATTAAGATGGATCCGGCGGGCCACGGAGGCGCAAGCGGACGCTATGACCGGCTGCGCGATGCTGCCTTCGAGTATGCGTGGCTGATGAGTCAGGTTGGAATAACCAAGTAGCGGCAATAATCGTTGCGACCTATTCGCTCATACCCAATCTATTGGGAGAGGAGAACGTCAACATGGACAGGTTGAAGGGCAAACGCGCCCTTATCACCGGCGGCACTAGTGGAATCGGGCTCGAAACGGCCCGCCAGTTTCTGAAAGAGGGCGCCCGGGTTGCGGTTACGGGTAAGAATCCTGCCACGCTCGAATCTGCACGGAAGGAATTGGGAGGGGACGTGTTGGTGATCCCGTCCGATGCCAGCGATGCGTCGGCTCAGAAAGCAGTTGCCGAGACCCTGCAGCAGGCATTCGGTGGTCTTGATGCTCTATTCCTGAATGCCGGAGTGGCTGAATTGCGGCCGGTGGAAAAGTGGGACGAGGCAGCTTACGATCGCTCGTTCGCCCTCAATGTGAAAGGGCCTTTCTTTCTGGTGCAGGCACTGCTGCCGGTCTTCGGGAACCCGGCTTCCATCATTCTCAACGCGTCTGTCAACGCGCACATCGGCATGCCAAACAGCAGTGTTTACGGGGCTACGAAGGCGGCGTTACTTTCGATGAGCCGCACTCTCTCGGGCGAGTTGATATCCCGCGGCATTCGTGTGAATGCGGTTAGCCCGGGCCCGATTTCGACTCCACTTTATGGGAAGCTCGGCTTCTCGGAAGCGGAGCTAAAGACGGTGGCGGCTTCGATTCAGGGCCAGGTGCCCTTGGGGCGTTTTGGAAGTCCAAACGAAGTGGCCAGTGCCGTAGTTTACCTTGCATCCGATGAATCCGCGTACACGGTGGGGGCGGAACTGCAGATCGATGGCGGAATGGGTACTCTTTGATGAAGTGTTGGGAACTCACTGCAGGCGGAGCGTTGGTGGAGGTGGAGAGCGTCCGGCCAAAACCGCGCGCGGGAGAAGTGTTGATTCGAGTCCGTGCCGCCGGCATCACGCCTACGGAACTGATCTGGTATCCCACATCGCACACGAAAGGCGGTGAGAAACGCACCGGGGCGGTGCCGTCCCATGAGTTTTCCGGCGAGGTCGCGGAGATTGGAGAGGGCGTTTCGGGCCTGTCAATTGGGGAGAATATTTACGGCATGAACGACTGGTTCGAAGGTGGCGCGCTGGCCGAGTATTGCGTCACCCAGCCCGGCTGGATTGCTCCCAAACCTCAGCGCCTGACGCAGGCGGAAGCTGCATCCGTACCCATCGGCGCGTTGACAGCTTGGCAAGGGCTGTTTGAGCGGGGTAAGCTGCAGGCAGGCGAGCACGTGCTGGTGCATGGCGGCGCGGGCTCCGTTGGTATCTTCGTGATCCAGTTGGCACGGTTCCGCGGTGCGCGAGTGTTCACGACAGTTTCGGCCGACGATTTCGACTTCGTGAAGGATCTTGGCGCCGACGAAGTAATCGACTACAAGGCGGGGCCTTTTGAAGACAAGGTGAGCGATATCGACCTTGTTTTTGACGCTGTCGGTGGCGAGACTTTGCGGCGATCGTGGGGAGTACTGAAGGAGAATGGCCGCCTGGTGACAATTGCCGCCGACAGTGAGGGAACGCGCGAGGAGCGCGCGAAACAGGCGTTCTTTATCGTTGAGCCGCGCCGCGATCAACTTGTAGAGATTGGGAACTTAGTGGATGCGGGTGGACTGAGGACAGTAGTGGATACTGTGCTGCCCATGTCGCGGGCCGGCGACGCGTATGCCGGCAAGGTGCAGAGAAGCGGACGCGGGAAGATGGTCGTCAGCGTGGACGGCTCTGGGGTATAGTCGATTGAATACCCAGGAGAGTTCTCATGCACCGCACGCGCCGCGAGTTCACAGCAATTCTCGGAGGGGCTGTCGCGCTGAGGGCAGCGCCGCTCCACGCGGAACTGGTTTTAGAGAACGCCGCCATTCACACGATGGATCCGGCGAACCCCTTTGCTGAGGCCGCCGCAATCTCCGCCGGACGCTTTCTCGCCGTCGGCACAAAAGAGGACATGGCGAACCTGGTTTCGGCTTCTACGAAGCGGGTGGATATCGGCGGCCGCACTGTGGTTCCCGGTTTCATCGATGCGCATTGTCACACCGCGGACTCCGGGCTTCGTCATCTGAAGGAAGTGGACTGCGATCTGCGGTCCATCGCGGCAATCCAAGCCGCCATCCGGGAACGCGCGGCGAAGGCCCGCCCGGGCGAGTGGGTAGTCGGTTTCAAATACGACGACACCAAGACATCAGACGGAAGGGCTCTAACCATCGCGGACTTGAACTCAGCGGCTCCCGACCACCCGGTGTTCATCCAACACCGTGGAGGCCACACTGCCTGGGTCAACTCCAAAGCTTTGGCCATTGCGGATGTAAACGAGAAGACGCCTGATCCTGCGGGTGGCGCATTTGAGCATGGACCGGGCGGAGGGCTAACCGGCCGCGTCATGGAGACGGGCAACCAACCGTTCAAGTCACGGATTCCCAATTCCGCCACACGAGCTGAAAGGCAGGAGGGGGTCAAGCTAATCACGAAGATGCTGGTGCGGAGCGGAATCACATCAGTAAGCGACCCTGGCGGTTCGCCCGACGATTTGATCGCTTATCAGGATGCCTATGCCGCTGGAGATCTGAATGTCCGGGTTTATGGCTTTATCAGGCAGCAGTACATCCAGTCGATGCTTTCGTCCGGTGTCCGCTCGGGCCTGGGCAATGAATGGGTTCGCGTCGGCGGGATGAAGATGGTTGCCGACGGATCAATTTCGGAGCGGACCGCACGCCTGTCCCAGCCGTATGTCGGGCGGCCCAACGACTACGGCATTCTGGTGAAGACCGAGCAGGAACTCTACGAGGACGCGCGCGCGGCCTATGCTGCCGGATGGCACATTGGTACGCACGCCAACGGTGATTCCGCCATCGACATTATCCTTCGCGTCTATGAACGGCTGCAGCGGGAAGTACCCCGCAAAGATCCCAGGTTCCGGATTGAACATTGCACCCTGATCAACGATGACCTTGTGCGGCGCATTAAAGCGCAGGGCGTAATTCCGACGCCGTTTTCCAGCTATGTTTATTACCATGGCGAGAAGATGAAGGAGTACGGTCCGGACCGCCTGAACTCCATGTTTGCGCTGCGAAGCTTTCTGGACGCCGGAGTTCCCTGCACGATGTCCTCGGACTATCCGCCCGGCCCGTTCGAACCGATGATGTTTCTGCAATCGTCGGTAACGCGCACTGATTCCAAGGGCAACGTTTGGGGGCCAAAGCAGCGCATCACGATCGCGGAGGCGTTGCGGGTTGCGACGCTCAACGGAGCTTACGCCTCCTTTGAAGAGAAGCTGAAAGGTTCTATTCAAGCGGGTAAGTTGGCCGATCTGGTTGTACTGGGCCGCGATCCGCTGAAAGAGAATCCAACGTCGCTGGTGACGATTCCTATCGAACGTACGATGGTCGGCGGCGAATGGAGATTCGAGGCCTGAGATAGATTGTTACCCTCGAAGCAGAGGCTTGTTGGTGTACTGAGCGGGAATGGATACGATGGGTTCCGCCACTTCCGCATCGGCCCGGCGCCGGCCTACGACCCGCAGGTATCCCAGAAATTTGCCGCTATCCGCTTCGACTGCCTCGATCTCCAACCCGTTGTCGGGGGCTATCAGTTTGTGCCACTCCAGCCAGCGTTTCCAGCCGTCCGGCATAGTATCGGCCAATTCGACGTCCATAAAGCCTGCACGTTCCCAATGGCGGCGCCACCAGGCGGCAGAGTGGAGTGACCAGAGATCGGGAGTCCACCATTCGCGAAGATGTTCAGGAACGAGGCCTTCGATCTCTTGCACCAGCCCCGCGCCGGCAATTCCGACCGGCCTTCCGGGCTTGACGTAGCGCGCGAGATAGCTGAGATAAAAGTCGTCTGTTCCGTAATAGGGAAAGCTGTCAATGCAAATAATGGCATCGAAGTACGATGCGGCAAATGGAAGCGACCGGGCATTGGCCTGGATGGGAAACACGCCATTCTCTGCACCGGCATCGCGGATACGCTGCATGTTTTCGGAAGCGCTAAACCATAGATCGGTTGCCCAGACTTGCACGCCAAATTCGCGGCGCAGGAATATCGACGAGAGCGCACGGCCGCAGCCGAGGTCGAGGACCCGCATTCCGGGTCGCAGATCCAGAGCGGGGGCAAGCCACTCCGTCAACCAGAGAGGATTTGCTCCGCCACTCACACTGGCCATGATCCACTCCGGGTTGTATCGCGAGGCGCGTGGGAATTGGGCGGAAGCCAGGCGGGTGTCGAGGCTCACAAAGATCCCACAAAGTTGACAAGATCGTTCAACGTGCGGCCCTCCGCATCGGCGACTTCGCCAAGTTCCTCAGCAGGCTGGCTCTGGCGATTGGCCCAAAATGTGGGATAGCCGAACGCCTTTGCCCCGGCAGCGTCCCAACCCGCGAACGCGGCAAACAGGACTTCTTCCGATTTCAAACCAAAAGCGTCGACACCCATCCGGTCCGCGCGAGCATCGGGCTTGTATGCCTTCACACGATCGGTACTCAGGATATGATCGAAAACACCTTGCAGTCCCGAGTTCCGGATACCGGCTTCCAGCATCGCCGCAGTCATGTTCGAGAGAAATGCGAGGCGGACTCCGGCTTTCTTCAAGGAATGCAGCGCGTCCGGGACGTCCGGCCAGCAGCGAAGCTTCAGATAGGTCTCCATCAGGCTGTCGCGTTTCTGCGGTGTGAGATCCACTTTGACGGCTTTGGCTGCGAAAAGCAAGGCGTCGCCGGTGACCTGCCAGAAATCCACGTAGCGCCGCGACAGTGTACGGAGCCACGCATACTCGAATTGCCGGGCCCGCCAAACGCTGTTCAGCTCAACGCCCTTCTCGCCGAAGAGTTCGACTGCCAGCGCGAAAACGGGGCGCGGGTCAAGAATCGGGAATGCATCGAAAGCAACTGCTTTAATCCTTCCGTGAGAACCGGCGGCGCGGCTCGCAACACTCTGGAAGGCCAATCCGGACATGGCCGTCCTGCTAAGAAATTCGCGTCGGTCGGACATCATAGGCGGCTATTGCACCACCACCTTGGTTAGCCCGACATTGCTGGCGCTATCGAAAACGCGAATTACCAGCAGATGCTCGCCGGCGGTCAGATTGTCTACTTTCAACCGGAACTGTTCCTGCAGTCCGTCAAGCACCCCATCCGCGGGATCTAGGGGGACCCATGCGCCGGCATCCAGGGAGTACTCGGCACGCCGCAAAGCGGAGACAGCGTCTCGCGCCTCCAAATCCACCTCAACCGTGGAACCGTTCCTACGTGGCGGCCCCGCCTTCACTGACGGGGGCGTGTTATCAAACAGGATCGGCGCACTAATCAATTCGGCCTCCCTGGCGGTACCCGCTGCATTCGACATCTTGTCGGAAGCAACGACGCGGAACAAATATTTCCCGTCCGCGAAAACTTCCCCGTCCAGTAGCATCGACGTATCGGCGAAATTGGAGCGAAGCATTTTCCATTGCCGCTCATCCTCGCCGCGGAAATAAAGCGTGTAAAGCAGGCGGTCGCCGTCGGCGTCCTCGGCCTGCCAGGAAATCTGGATCTGCTGGGTAAGGCCGCGCGAGATGGTTTGCGTTGGCGTTCCCGACAGAGACGAGGGGCCACTCTCGCCGGTATCGGTCACCGTAATGCTGTAGGTCGCCGTGGATGCTGCCGGCGCCGCCGCCTTGGACCCGCTGGCGGACGCCCCCACCTGGGTGGTGACGTTCAGCGTCTTCACAACCGGAGGAGTGTTCTGGGGCAAGTAGGACAAATTCACCCCGGTCAGGACAGGAGAGCTTCCACCGCTTCCCGCGAACTCCGCCTTCCATTGCACAAAGCGCGCATTCGGACTGGAAATCGTGGAACCGTTGGGCGAGGAGAGCGGTTCAGACCAATCGCTCCACGTTCTGTCAGGCCGTGCTGAATTGCCGGCACGTGTCCGGAAAACCAGTTTGCTCTGGGCGTCTTTTTGGGCGCGCCAGCTTATCTGACCCCAACGCGCCACCGTGGATGCATCGTGCACCTGCGACTCGAAATAACCGGAAGGGCCCGCTCCAGTGCTCAGCCGTAGAATCTTTCCCATGGTTCCGGTGGCGGCAATGATCGATCCGCCGGAACTGAGCAGCCGCGTCACCTCGCCTTCATTCGTCTGAACCAGGAGAGTGGCGCGACCATCCGGCGACAGGCGATAAATGCGCCCCTGGCCATCGGTGGAAAAGAAAATCTGATCGCCGGAGAGCAGGAGGTCATAGGCATTTTCTTCCTTGGAAGTCCATATTGTCTCCACCGTGTTATCAGAGTTGATCTTGTACAAGGCAGACTTTTCCACGCCGGCAATTTCGACCAGAGGAGCCGCCACCACGGGCTGCGCCGCCTGTTGGGGCTTGGTGGCTTCCGCCTTTGTCTTCAGGTCTACGCCCGTTTCCGCGGCTTCATCTGTCACCGTGATGGAAGTTGATTGTCCCGTTACTTGCGTGACGCCGGTACCGCTTGTAACCGCGGCGCCGGCCGCCGAGGTGCGCTGGCTCAGAGACCCGCCCAGTGCGGCCACGTAGACGGCGCCGGCTGGATCGACGGCTATTGCGCGGATCTCCGGCAGACCTGCGTCATACAATACGAAAGCCTTATCCTTCGCGGTGATGCGATAGACAATTCCGTTCGGCTCACTGCCCGCAAGAAGGCGGCCTTCTGAATCGAGCGCCAGACAGGTCACATTGGCCTGGCCCGTTTCGTAATACAACTCGCCAACGCCCGCCGATGCGACCCGGAATACCTTGCCCTGATCTCCGGTTCCCACATACAGAGCACCGTCCTTGCCGAACGCCAGAGCCCAAATGTATCTCGCGCCCGGTGAGAAGTATTCCGTGGCCTTGCCGCCCTGGATGCGATAAACCTTTCCGTCAGGCGAAGTTCCCGCGTAAACCGCTCCATCCGGCCCCACGGCTACGGCGAATATTTCGGGCTGCGGCGCGGTCCAGAGCAAGGTACTCCGGCCTGGCCCATCTACGCGATAGACTCTGCCGCGGTGCCCGGTCCCAAGATAGAGAGTGCCGTCGGGAGTCTGGGCCACGCTCCAGATGGATGGCTGGTCGGATGTGAAGACCGTTTCGAGCCCTGGCGCCAGGAGGATGCGGCCGTCCCGCGTGAGCGAAACTCCCTGAAACCGGCCGCGTGAAAAGTCCTGGTAATTCGACATCTCCCACGACGCCGTGCTGGCGCCGAATCCCAGCGCCGCTCCCAGAAGAGTTACCGCTAGCAGCCTTATCATTCCTTCACTTCCACTTGAATTGTCTTCGAACCGGAGACCACCACGTCGCCGGCGCTGAACTCCATTTCAGCCACCGTGGACGGCCGCGACCCGGCGGCTGGAGACATCTGGCCGCGAGCCAAAATCATTGATACCGATGGCGGAGGATCCGGCATGTCGTAACCGTCGATTAGATAAGAAGGATCAGCCCTCCAAACCCGCAGATACCCTTTCCGGTTGCCGCGAAGTCCGTTCAGGAAGGAGACGATTTCCACCGCCGGACGAGGCTGGGTGACGCTAAACTGCCTGGCCTCCGCGCTATTTGTCGTACTGCCGTCCGCTACGGTGAAATACAGTGTGCCCAGCGGGGCGCCTATGGGGACCGTGTAGGTTAAACGTTTCGTAACCTCCGATCCGTTCTCGCCGGCGAGCAACGCGGCGACTTCCACCTGCTCGCCGGGGTGAACCACTCGCTTCGACGCCCAGACCTGATCGATCTGCATCTGTTTCTTCTGCGGAAAGGAGTCAATCTCCAGATTGATCCGCTTCAGGCTGAGCGAATCCAGATTATTCTGCAGCGCATAGGCGACAGGCATCGCAGTCGCCAGTGAGGCGAGCAGCGGCGTGTTGAAATCACCCGCGTAGATATTATCGAAGCGGACGGGCTCGGGGCCATTTTCAAATTCGACCGTGCCGTGGAGGCCGATGCTGGAAGGTCCGAGCGTGCGCTCTGTGGAATCGAGCGCGGAGTACATTGCCATCTGCATCAGCAACGGAGAAAGCAGCCGGTCGTTGACGATTTCCATTTGATAAGTGGATTTTTTCCCGCCGCTGTTCACGGCAATGGAAAGCGGGACCATGCGCGGCCTGCGGCCAAGTTCACCGGCCACCGCTGTATTGTGATCTGACGTGATGGCCCCCAGCCATTCGCCGGAAGAGGAGATCTTGAAGGAAGATGACAGGTTCGCCAGCAATGTAATGACCGAGGCTCGTGCAAATGGCAATTCCGTGCTTCCCACAGACAGAAAGCGATGGCCAAACGCGTAAATACGATTGCCGTCGATATGGGTCACGGTGCCGTCCGCGCCGATGCTGAGGTCGCCGGAGGCCAGTTGAACGGAGATCATTGAGCCGGGTTGTAACGGTCCGCTCGCCATCTTTGCGGCGGTAGAAGCCCCTCCAGAAACGCCCTGCCTGGGTTCCAGGCCGAGCGAACGCAGCTGCGGCGCGAAGTGTTCCAGCGTACCGGCGCTGAAACCGCTGAATGAGACGGGAGTTGCGATGTCGATAAGTTTAGAATCGAATGTTCCACGGGCCTCGCGCTTCGGGAATGAAGCCAGCAAATCCTTGCCGGAAATCGGCAACCCGGCTTGAACCTTACCGCCTGAAGGTTGGGCTACCATTTCTTCAATCGGCCGGATGCCGGCGATCGGCTCCTTTGAGAAGGGGAAGGCCATGGCAACAGCCCCCACCAACCGGCCGTCTATATAAACCGGACTGCCGCTCATCCCCTGCATGACGCCCGTCTTCTCCAATGGGCCGCCGGAAAGTCTGGCTAGAATGATGGACTGCTTGGGGCCGCTATTTTCCAGTACGCCGAGAATTTCCACTTGGAAATCCTCCACTTTGTCGCCAGAAAATACAGTTCTTCCCGTGCCGTGCATTCCCTGCCGAAGATCCTTCAAGGGAAAGAACGCCGGTTGGGCGTGCAGGTCCTGATTGAGGCCGGAAGCGGCGAGGAGGGCCGCCGTTGTAAGATAGAGTATTCTACGGCAGTTTAGCACTGTCTCCATTTTAGACGCCTCCGTAGGGTCTGGATATGCAGACGTTTGTGGTAGTCTGTCGGTTGTGGGTGATTGCTGGGTATTCCAAGAAGTTGGTCACGATGAGTTCAGTCGCAAATTCCGTTCCGTCGCTCCCCGTTGACGCCGAGCCGAAATCGCCCGCCCCATGGCTAACTATTGCATGGTTTTCAGCGCTTCTCATTCTCTGCTACTTTCCCATTCTGCGGCAATTGATGGGTCAGTGGTACAACGACGAGGACATGTCGCACGGGTTTTTTGTGCCCGTGATTGCCGGGTATATCGCATGGCAAAATAAGGATAAACTGTTCGAAAGCGGCCTGCGGACTAATAATTGGGGGCTCGTAATCCTTGTTTTTGCGGCCGTTCAGGTCTATATAGCAGGCATGGCCGCGGAACTGTTCACGCAGCGCACTGCAATTATTGAATCGATTATCGGCATTACGCTCTACCTGGGCGGCGTGCCGGCGCTAAAGATTCTGTCGTTCCCCATCGTCCTGCTGCTGTTCATGGTGCCGATACCGTCGGTGATTTACACACGCATCACTTTCCCGCTACAGATTTTTGCCAGCCAGGTTGCGGAGTTCAGCTTGAATCTGATGGGTTACGCCGTTCTGCGCGACGGCAATGTGCTGGAACTGGCAAGTCAGAAACTGTCGGTGGTGGAGGCTTGCAGCGGAATTCGCTCGCTCATCTCGCTCGGCTTTCTGTCGTTGGTCTACGCTTACTTTTTCGATGCGCGGGTCTGGATGCGGTATTTTCTCTTCGCAGCAACCATCCCGATCGCGATACTGGCGAACTCGGCGCGTGTCACCCTCACGGGCATTCTTAGCGAGATCCGTCCCGATCTGGCTCATGGGTTTTTCCACTCGGCGTCCGGCTGGGTCATCTTCATGATTGCTCTTTTCATTCTTGTGACGGTGCACCAAACTATCAGCCGGATTATCAAGGCAACGCATCCAGATGCAATTTAGCGGCACACAATTCCTGAAATCCAGACAGGCCAAAATTCTCAGCGCTGTCCTCATTGCTCAAGCCGCGCTGTTTTACGGAATGTCACGCGCCGAGGCCAATCCCAAGAGCCGCCCGTTGAGCGAGTTATCGGAGCAGTTGGGCAACTGGCGCATGTCTAAGGAAGGCGTCGTCGATGAAGAGACACGATCGGTTCTGAAGGCGGATGAACTGCTGAACCGCGAATACGTCAACCAGGACCTTCGAGTGGGCGCAAATCTGTTTGTTGCCTACTTCAAGACGCAGCGCACGGGACAAATGCCGCATTCGCCCAAAAACTGCCTGCCCGGTAACGGCTGGACGGAGACACTTGCGGACACTGTAAAGGTGACCGTTCCCGGCCGCGACGAGCCGATTGAAGTAAACCGGTACCTGGTTGCCAAGGGTGAGAACAAGAGCGTCGTCGTCTATTGGTATCAATCCAGGGATCGTGTGGTTGCCAGCGAGTACCGGGCCCGGTTCTACACGGCGGCCGACGCCATCCGTTACAATCGCACCGACACTGCTCTGATTCGGGTGGTCGTGCCTGTGATGGAAGGCGACGAAAAACGGGCGACCGATGCCGCACTGAACTTCGTGAAGGATTTCTTTGTTCCGCTGCGCCAACACTTTCCGGCGTAGCATTCGCTCGATTACAGTTGCGTTCTGTTCGCTGGCCGCGTGCCTAGCGCAGACTCCAACTGCTGCCCCGGCCACTCCCTCTACCCCGCGCAACGACGAACTGGCGAAGGCCGTAGATAATCTTACCTGGCGAGTTGCCCTCAGCGATCTCGCGGAGGTGGACGATGTCACCTACACCAGTCTTCCGCCGCATTACAATCCCAACCCCACGGCGCAAGGCGCGGGCAACCCACTGATCATCCATTCCCTGACATTCATCCCGAAGAATCTGGACCGGACTAAAAAACATCCCTTGATCCTGTTTGCGCACGGAGGAGTTCACAGCAACTTTGGAACCTCGTACATTCACATTGTTCGAGAACTGCTGGGACAGGGGTATAGCATCATCGCTACCGACTACCGCGGCAGCACCGGATACGGGCGCGATTTCTACGACGAGATCGATTACGGCGGCCGCGAGATTGAAGATGTCTTCGAAGGGCGGAAATGGATGCTCTCCAACTACAACTTCCTAGATGCGGCGCGCGTCGGCATCATCGGCTGGAGCCATGGCGGGCTGATTACCCTGATGAACATCTTTGAACATCCGGATGCCTTCGCCGTTGCCTACGCCGGTGTGCCGGTCAGTGACCTGGTGGCACGCATGGGCTACAAATCGGCTGCATACCAGGCGATCTTCTCTGCAAAGAATCACATCGGCAAGACGGCCGCGGAAGACGTGAAGGAATATCAAAGGCGGTCTCCTCTATTTCATGTGAAGCAACTGGCCACTCCGCTGCGGGTACACACGAACACCAACGATGAGGATGTCAACTTGTTGGAGGTGGAGCGGCTGATCGCGGCGTTGAAGGCCGAAGGAAAGAAATTCGAATACAAGATTTACCAGGATGCGCCCGGGGGGCATGAGTTCAACCGGATCGATACGGATCTGGCGAAACAGTCCCGCGCGGAGATTTACAAGTTTCTGGCTTCCTATCTGAAGCCGTAGTTCAGCGGGTGACGGGATTCACGAACGCTCCGTTACCGGCGACATCCCACACGGCGTAGCGCGCCCATTTCCAACCAGGTGCAGTAGTGCGGTGTTCCATGTTATTGGTGGCGAAGCCCGGCGTTCGTTCGAGCGAGAAGATTTGGCGGTGAGTCTCGTTACCGTCACCCCAGACGATCTCGGCCATCTGCAGAGGGAACGTATTCCGCACTTTGGCCTTCACCACAATGGTCCCGGCATCACCGGTGGCGATCTTCACTTCCGGCAGCAGCACCTCTCCCGTACTGATGAAGAAGTCTCCCTTGGCCACGGCATCCAATAACTGCCCGTAGTTTTCGTAGGAGGGCAGGGCGGGCATCCGGACGTAGTTTACGTTCATGTGGGCGTAGAGCTCATGCGTGGAGTCGATCTGAAACATATCCACCTCGCCCATGATCCTCTTCTTCAAGCCCCAATTGTTCATGTCGTCCACAAGTTTCAGCGACCGCTCGCCCAGCCGCGGCGACGACAAGTCAGAGGGCATCGCTTTCCAGCCTGCGCCGAAGTAACGGGGATCGCGGAAATGCGCCGTCTCGCGGATCTTGTCCGGGAAGCCGGTGGAACCCTTCGTCCGCGGGTGAGTCTGATACATCATTCCGTTTTCGAGCCGCACCAGGTCGAGCATCTCCTTGTCATCCGCGATGTTGTAGACCTTGCCGTACTTAGTATCGTTCTCTACAAACGGAGTGCCGGCCTTTCGATTCATGTGCCAGTAAACGGGTTTGGGAAACACGATGGCCCAGTGTCCGCCCAGGTGAACATTGGCTTCCTCCGCCGGAATTAGCAGGTAGTTCGGATCGGTCTGCGCGCGAGTAGCTCGAAAGTAGGCATCCAGTTCGTCGAGGCGCAGGCCGGTGAGATCGGCGGGGTGGCCATCGCCATGGAAGTCCATGATCATGGCCGAATCGACGCCTAGCGCTTTCATTACAGGCTTAAACGGCGGCACCCAATCGTTGCCCTTGGCCATAGCCTGAACGGTGTAGGCGAGGTGCCAGTGCGGGGCAAAAGTCTTGTAGCCCGGCAGGGCGGGGAAGCGGTCTTTGTTGGTGTAACGGAGCACTTCGTCGAGAACGGCCTGTGGCTTGTCCGTGCTCAGGAGGTAGAAGACACCGAGATGCTGTTCAGTGCCCGGCGGCGCATTCATCCACGGATAGTAGGGTGAATTGTCGTCCGGCAACTGGCGGATCCCAATGGATACCGCACCGCGCCACTCCACATGCCAGAGATTCGCCATGTTGGTGCTGTAATCGCGGGCGAAGAAGTATTGATGCGGCGCGGGGAAAACGGCGACGCTGCCGTTCTCGACACGCGCAGCGATGGTTCGATACCGCACTGCCAGGGGAACCCGGTCCGACCCCGGAGATTGCGTGGTTTGAAATTCGCCCTTCGTATCGTAATAGGCGATCTGCGAATCCATGTTGTTTCCGGGGGTGCGGTCGGCGTCGGCCGTCATGCGGAGACCGGTGTCGTAATAGAAGGCGACATCCTGCTCCGTCGTCTTCACCACCGCCTGCTGCTGGACGAGACGGCTGCCTGGGTAAAAGGTGTAGCTGATGGCGCCGTCGAAGATGCCCATGCGGAAACCGTCGAACGTCAGGGTGACACGGTCTCCGGCAGTGGCCGCTTTGGCCGAGCTTAGCTTGAAAGTGCTTTCGAAGTTACGCGTACCATCTGGATGGTTTGGAGGAAAATCAAAGAACGCATCGAAGCCGCCGCGGCGTTTTCCCGTAGCGCAGCGATAGATAGGTTGCGCACGGTACACGATGCGCTTTCCGCCGGCTGAAATTTCCGTGATAAGCGGCTGGGCCGGATCGAGCGAGAAGTCGGCGCGCCAAGGGGTGGACGTCTCGTCCTTCCACATTACGCTGACTGAGGCGGCCGTTGAGGCAACCTCCACGGGACCGCCGCGAATGCCGGATGCATCGAACGGAACACTGGCGGCACTACAAACGGAGACCAGCAAGGACGCGGCATAGAGACCTGCGGACTTCATACGCTTCTAACGGTGGCCGGCTTTGTACGGCTTGCCGTCAAGGAAATCCACTTCCATTAATTTTTCGCTTAGGGGTATCCAGGCGACTGTCTTCTTGGTCTTGGTATCGATGACGCCACCCTGGTCGGGATAGGCATACTTGCCATCAATACTGAAGGTGATCCAACCTGGGTGAGGCTGCTGAGCCGGATCCTTGAAAAGAGGGATACTCGCCACAAGTTTCGGCGGATTGACCGTGATGTTATACGCGTACACATAGCCATATACACCGTCCACCATCCACACTTCCTTCTGATCCGGTGTAATGTTGACTCCGTGGCTGGGCGTGCTGTGCGGCTTGTGCGCCGGCGGGACCGGAATCTGTGCCAGGCGCTCTGGAGGAGTATGAGCTGCCACCTGCTCTATCATCTTGCCGCCCCATTCCTTGCCGGTGCGGGCGGCACCGATTTGGAACCCGAGGAAGGCATCGACGCTGGCGTAGACTCTGGTCTCGGCGTCATTGACGGCGAATGGCCGGATGCCCTTGGTGAACGGTCCTACTTTGCCGATCACTTTGTTGGTGGCAGTATCGGCGATGAAGACGTAGGGGACCGTGAGGACTTCCAAATACATCCGCTTACCATCCGGACTGGACCAGGTATTGTGCGCGCCGACGGGATTGCCAATGGGGTTCACATCGTAGTTCTTGCCCTTGGCGACAGGAATTTTCGTGATCACTTCACCGTCAGCGGCGTTGATTACCCACCAACTGTCCTCTTCGCGGAACGGCACGTAAAGAGTCTTGCCGTCCGGAGTGATGGCGGAACTGTCTGCATACTTACCATACTGCTTGCGCCAGACAATCTTGTCGGTCAGCAGGTCGATGCAGATAAGCTCATCCTTGATATACGAGGTTACGTAGAGCTTGCCTAACTGCGGGCTGGCGGAGATGCCTTTGTAGGTGCCGGAATCCGGGATATCGATGCGCCGCAGCAATTGATGGCCATCATTAATGTCGTAAACGCTGATGCCGGTCTTATCTGTCACATAAAGCAGGCGCTGCATCTTGCCGACTTCTTTGCCGGCCTTCGGAGCGGCGAGTGCAACAGATGCGCAGTACAGTGCAAGCAGTAGGGCAATTTTTCGGTTCATCATTTCGTGGGGAGTATATCATGTGTTTTGGAATTACGATGGCTATGGAGAGGCGCGATTCTCGCGGGCGGCTTTCATACCTCGAAAGGGTAGTGCCGGGATAACCAATTCCATCCGCGACGCTTTTCTGAAACTTTTGAAGGTCAGACAAACTCTGTTGGGAAAGATGGACAAGAGCGAGGTTGCGCCACCTGCGGGGATGTACATTGATGCGAAAATCGTCATCTCCAGTGACGTGCGGTTTCTTCCCGTGGTGCGCCATACTATTGGAAACCTGACAACTGAAATGGGGTGGAACGAATCGGATTCCCGAGCGATTACACTCGCGGTGGAAGAGGCTCTCACGAATAAGATCAGGCACGCCTACCATGGCAAGGACGACGGCCGGATTCAGATGGAGATCCGTACCGAACCCGACGCCCTGGTGTTCCAACTGACTGACCAGGGCGAGGCGCCCGATCCGGCACTGATCTGTGCCCGGAGGGAGGGCAGCCTGACACCCGGCGGCTTCGGAACACATATCATTCGTGATGTGATGGATAAAGTAGTTTACGAAACTGTAGACGAAGGAAACCAATTGACCCTGAAGAAATACATGCCGGGAACCGGCAGAGCTCTCGCGGGTTCGGAATGAATGTTTCCCACCGCACGTCACACGGGGCCCTCGTCATTGATGTGAACGGCGATATCGACATGGAAGAATCGCCTGCTCTGCGGGCGGTTCTCTTCGATGCCATGAAAGAAGGACCGAAGGTTGCCCTCAACCTTTCCGAAATCCGCTACATCGATAGTTCCGGCATCGCGGTCCTGCTGGAAGCGCTTCGCGAATCGCAGCGGCTGAGCCGCGCGTTCGTATTGTTCGGTATGAGCAAAGCTGTTCACGACGTTTTCAAACTCACGCACGTCATCAAGATTTTTCAGGTGGCTGATACGGAGGAGCAGGCCCTCAGCGCCTGAGACCCAAGTGCCGGCAGCAAAGACTGAGCCATTCCATTTGCTGGTCCGGGTCGGCGCTGCAACCGAAGGCGGGCTGGCGTATTTGGGAGCGCTGGCGCAGTTGACGGGCCGCGCGCTGCTGCTGCTATTCATTTCGCCTCTGAAGCGCGGCCGCAGGATGGAGCGCGCCGTGCACCAGGCAATGGTAGTAGGCGTTGGCGCGGTGCCCATCGTCTCGCTGATCACATTTTTCATCGGCTTGATTATGGCTTTGCAGGGCGCCTACGAACTGAAGAAATTGGGAGCCATTCAATTAGTACCGGCACTGGTGGCGGTGGCGATATCACGTGAACTGGGACCTCTGATTACGGCAATCGTCGTGATCGGGCGGTCGGGCTCGGCATTCGCAGCGGAAATTGGGACCATGCGCGTCACCGAAGAATTGGATGCGCTGGAAGCCATGGCGCTTGACCCTATGGCATTCATTGTCGCGCCGAAGTTCCTGGCGATGGCCATCATGGTGCCCTGCCTCGCCGTCTGGTCGGATTTTATGGGAGTCCTGGGCGGCTGCTCCTTCGGCGTCACGGTGGGCGGGTTTTCGATCACAAGCTACTTCACAGCTACCCGCGATTCGCTGGTAGTGTCCGATGTGCTTACGGGTATTATCAAGAGCTTCGTATTTGGCATAATCATCACCGCAGTCGGATGCCATGAAGGCTTCTCTACCGGGGCGGGAGCGGAACAGGTGGGCCGTTCCACCACCGCTGCCGTTGTGCTCTCCATTCTGATGGTCATCCTGGTGGACGTGGTCTTCACGGCGCTTTTCTACGTAACCGGAGGTCTCACCTGACATGAAAGAAGCAGTGTTGGGATCGCCCATCATTTGTGTCCGCGACCTGCGCGTCCGCTATGGCGAGCGCGAGATCCTGCACGGCATGAACTTTGAGGTGAGTCACGGCGAAACGGTGGTGATTTTGGGCGGCTCGGGCTCGGGCAAGAGCACGCTCCTCAGGACGCTGGTGGGCCTTGAACGCCCGTACTCCGGAGAGGTTCTGGTGAAGGGCCTTGACTTGGGAAAAGCGTCCGAGCGGGAAAAGTCGGCGCTTCGCAAGAAGATGGGCCTGGCGTTCCAGGGCGGCGCGCTGATCGGATCGCTCACCGTTGGGGAGAACATCGCCCTACCGCTGCTGGAGCATTCCACACTGGCGCCTTCCACGGTGGAAGTGATGGTGCGCATCAAGCTGGAGCAGGTTGGGCTTTCCGGCTTTGAAAACTTCAGTCCTTCGGAACTCTCGGGTGGTATGAGGAAGCGCGCTGCCTTCGCGCGGGCAATGGCGATGGACCCTGAAATGCTGTTCTTCGACGAGCCATCGGCCGGCCTCGACCCGATCATGGCCGCCGGCATCGATAATCTGATCCTGAATCTCAAGAAGGCCTATTCCATCACGATGGTGATCGTCACGCATGAACTTGCCAGCGCTTTTCTGGTGGCCGACCGCATCATGGTGGTCGACAAAGGCAACATCATCGCGAACGGCCCCGCTCAGGCATTGAAGCAGAGCGACCATCCGCGCGTGCGTCAATTTCTGGATCGCGTTCCCGATTCAGATAGCGATGACGATCAGGTGGACCACCTGCGTTTGTATACGGAGGGAATTCAGCAATGAATTCGACTCGTGAGAAGGCATTGGTCGGGCTTTTTGTGATCGTTGCCGGGGCGCTGCTTTTTGGGGCCGCGATGGCGCTCACCGGCGGCATTGGTGGTTCCCGTGTGCCACACCGGGCCTACTTCAAGTTCTCCGGCGGACTAGAACCCGGCGCGGCTGTGCGATATGGCGGACTGAGCGCCGGTAAGGTGACACGGGTCCGCGTGGATCCCGGCGATGCCACTCGCATCGAATTGGAATTCTCCATTGACGCGGATACGCCCGTGAAGACCGACAGTATTGCCCGTGTCACTTCGTTGGGCCTGTTGAGTGAAAACTATCTTGAGGTCTCCGCAGGTACACCGAGCGCACCGCGGGCTCCTTCCGGGTCCGTAATCCGCTCAAAGGAACAGTTCGGGTTCGATCAGCTTGGCGACGCATTTCAAACGCTGTTGCCGGATGTTCAGAAGACCTTGACGACTCTGAACACCGATCTCAATGGTCTGCAAACCACAATCAACGAGGCGAATGATCTGCTGAACGACAAGAATCGCGCCAATGTGGCGGGCACACTCAAGACCTTAAACGTTGCACTTGCGGAATTGCGGCCGCAACTGAACCAGACGCTGAAGCAGGTAAATGACATGTTGACCGATGCGCAGCCAAAGCTCTCCGCCACTCTGACGGACGTGCAGGGCGTGACAAAGAAGCTGGACCCGCTGATCGGCGATCTGAACAAGACGGTCAAGACGGCCAACGACACGCTGACCCACGTGGACGCCACGCTTGGGGACAATCGGGCGGACATCAGGGCCTCCGTAGAGTCGCTACGGCAGGTTTTGGAGAAGTCGACATTGCTGGTAGGTCAGCTCAACTCTACTCTGAATCAGAATTCAGACAACATTGATGAGACGCTCGACAATGTGCGTCTGGCGACGGAAAACCTGCGGCAATTGACGGATATGTTGAAGACAGCGCCGACCAGCATTATTCGCGGGAGCGGCATGAAGGATCGGAAACCGGGCGGTTCGAAAAAGTAGGAGGGTGAATCAATGATCCGCGCCATTCTCATTTCGGCGGCGTTGCTCGCGAGCGCGTGTGCGCCTCACAGGATTCAGTACTATCAGCTTTCCGCCTTCGAGAAACAGGCACGTATCGCCGAGGCAGGCCCGACGCTCGTTGTGGCACGCATCACCACTCCAGAGGCATTGCAGGATGGACGAATCCGCTATCTCGAAGGTCCCAATGAAGTGGGTGCTTACGAATATCACCGCTGGACCGATCCTCCGGGCCTCCTTGTGAAAGAGGCGCTCATTCAGGTGCTGCGCGCCTCCGGAACATTTCGTTCCGTGGATGAAGCGGGGAGTTCCGCCGCGGGCGACTATTCTCTGCGCGGGAAGCTATTGGAATTTGCCGAGGTGGACGGTGCGGGCATGCAGACGCGTGTCTCGCTGGATTTCGAGCTTCGTGACACAAAGACCGGCCGCGTAGTCTGGAGCCAGACGCTAACCCATAACGAACCACTCCAGGCGAAGAAGGTTTCCGAAGTGGTGCAGTCCCTCGACCGGAACCTGCGGGGCGTACTGGAACAGGCCGCTGCCGGTATCGGTGCGGCTATTGCCGCGCGCTGATAGAATTTCCCACAGCGCCGCGCCATGCTGATTATTGATTGTCACGCTCATATCTATTCACCCGACGAGAAACGTTACCAGCCAAAAGATAAGCCGCTGCGGCCGCCGAAGGGCAAGGGCTCAGTGGAAGACCTGCGGAAGGAAAGCCTCGCCAATGGCGTCAGCGCTGTGCGAGCTATCCAGACCCTCACGTTTTATGGCGTGGATAACCGGTACCTGATCGATAGCGCGAAGGCGAACAAGGGCTGGCTAGCCGGCGTCTGCAACGTAGATGCCGACGATCCACACAGCCCCCTGCTGCTGCGGGAATATGTTCGCGACTATGGTGTCCGGTCGCTGCGCAGTAATCCTTCGACGGCACATAAAACCTTTGACGATCCGGGGGTACGGGCGCTTTGGAAGATGGCCAGCGACGAGGGCGCGACCGTGGACATCTTCCTGATGCAGCCAGAGATGGTGGAGAGCGCAACCAAACTCATCGCCGATTTTCCGCACCTGACCATCGGCTTCTGTCACTGCATGGATCTGAAGCCGGGTCCGCTGCTCGCGTCGAACCTCGATGCCGTCCGGCGCCTCGCCCGTTTTAAGAATCTCTACGCGAAGGTTGATTTCATCGGCACTGGAACCAACATGCCCTACCCGTGCACGGACCTTCATGAGACTGCGCTCAAGGTGATTGAAGCGTACGGTCCGGAGCGCTGTGTTTGGGCCAGCGTCTACCCGAGTGGTTTGTGGACGCCAAACATCACATACGCGGAGAACCTGCGAATTTTCACTCACGATCTGGGCTTGAAGGAAGACGCAAAACGTTGGATTCTGGGCGAGACTGCAAGAAAGATCTGGTTCCCTGAACTGAAGGCGTGACGATGATGAAACTACCGCTGTTGTTGTTCTTCGCAATCTTGTCCTGCGCATTCGCCATCGAACGGCCTGGAGTGGAGTACAAGATTTTCCAGTTTCCAGCCGACAGGATTCCGCGCATCGACGGCGATCCCGCCGACTGGTCCATTGTTCCCGAAACGTACTCGATCGGCATGGATCAACTCAAGGAAACCCAAAAGGGCCTTGGATTCAAGTACGACAAGAAGGATCTGGACGTGAAGGTCAAAGTCGGCTGGGTGAAGGGGCTCAATCGCCTGTACTTCCTTTACGAGGCGTATGACAATTACTGGGATTTCGACGGCCACAGCCGCCACAACGATATCTTCGAAGTGGTGGTGGACGGTGACCTATCCGGCGGCCCGCTGGTAACCTCACTGCATCCGAATAGCAAGCTTGTCGGCAGCGATGCGTTCTTCCAGTTTCACGGCGTCCACGCGCAGAACTATCACATTTTCACGCCGGCGCCGGAACGCGACTGGGCATACGTGTGGGGCTGCCAGCCATGGATCAAGGAATTGCCGTGGGCTAACGCAGCGTACAACTACAACTTCAAGCACGGCGAATCGGGTAAGCTCATTCTCGAATTTTTTATCACGCCTTTCGACTACGCTCCTTACGATGTCAACGCCAAATAGAAATGTCCTAATCTCTGCCAAATAGAAATGTCCTGTT